>JAPPDJ010000003.1 GCA_028824555.1 Gammaproteobacteria bacterium
GGGGAGTCGAGAAAAGCGTCCCCGCTTTTCTCGGAGGGGGGGCCGCCGACCCAAACGCCCATACGCCACAATCTCCGAACGAAGCCGCCCTGTCACTCCCCTTTCGCGCCTAGCTCCCTATCGGATCAGCCGTCCGGCTCACCCTCCGGGATGTTCTGGAACCAGCGGTTCACCTGTGCCACACCCGCGCCAGCGACGAGGGCCCACAGCGCGAACGCGCCGGCTACCCAAGCAGTTGGCAAGAACGCAAATGCGGCAATCCAAGCTGCCACGAAGACGGCGACGCGCCGCCGCATCCGCTGGGGCGGAACGGAGGGCCTATCGCCTTCCCGTGGCAACGGGAAGGCCCGGGGGCGCAGGAACCAGCCGTGCGCCAGCATCAAGCCGACGAACATCGGCCACGACGCGTCCTTGCGACGGAACTCCGGGGCGTCGTCGAGCTCCGCATCCGGCGCATCCTTGCCGAGCCGCGCCTCAATCTCCTGCCAGACATGCTGCGGCGTCGGGCGCTGGCCGGCGCCGCTCATGTTCTCGTGCGTGGGGCGGCAGCGCCAGCGATAGAGCACGCGACCGTCGCGATGAACCGCCAGCACGGCAGGCTGGTAGTAGCCCTTCGGGTGGCTGGCCCACGAACGCATCCACAGATGCCCCGAGTTTTCGTTGGCAAAGAAACTGAGGAGCCCCTTCTCCCGGCAGTGGTCCTTGATCTCGTGGTGCGGATCGCCGATGCACGGATAGCCGAGTTCCCAAGCCTGTTCCGCCTCGGTGGCAAGACTCTGCGGTTCGCTGGTGAGGCCGAACAATTCCCCGCCGGCGGCACGAATCGCGTCCAGGGCGCCGGACTTGACGAAGCTCCGCAACTCGGAGCGACAGGGGGGTCACCACAGCCCGCGATAGACGAGGAGCACGGCGAACTCACGGGTGCCAAGCACGCGATCGAGCCAGTCGCGGCGCACACCTTGAGGCGGGTCCAGAAGCGGGGGGATGAGCGAGGGCGCGGCTTCCACCGCAGAGACCTGAAACCGACCGTCCCGCGGCTCAACCCGAACCTGTTCGCGCAAGCACATCTCGTCTTCGCAAAGCACCAAGCCGAACTCGACTGCCGTATCGGCGGGGGCCGCGAGCGCTGCGTCCGCATCCACGACACCCGTGACCTCGAAGGCGGCACCGCGCTCCTCGTTGATCCAAGCCAGCGCCGCCGACGCGGCTGGCCTTAGCTTTTCGGGAACATCGTCGGCGACGGTGACCATGCGGCGGACCTCAAAGCAAGAAGACGCCCAAGCGATTGGACAGCAATGCCGACCATCGTGCAACGGACGCGGTTCGCGCGCCGTAGCTCCGAGCGCCAGCAGTTCGCGCCAGCGAACTGCCAACGCGCCCGCAGGGCGCGCCTTCAGCTCCCGGCGTCGCGGGAGGCGATGCGTTGGCGCAGCAGGGCGTGGATCAGGTCGATGGTTGGCGTCGCGATGCCGGCAAGGGTTGCAAGTTCCTGCACCGCACCGAGCATTGCCTCGTGTTCGAGTGGGCGGCCGAGTTCAAGATCCTGAAGCATCGAGGTTCGGTGGGCGCCGACGTTGGCGACGCCGGCCAGGCGGCGCTCCACCGAGATGGAGAAGCGGGCACCGAAGGCCTCGCCGACGGCGCGACCCTCGTCCATCATCGACTTGGCGATGGTGCGAGTGTCGGCGTTGGTGGCCAGCACGTCGAGGGTGGCGCCGGTGAGCGCGCTCAAGGGATTGAAGGCGAGGTTGCCCCAGAGCTTCATCCAGATCTCGTCGCGCACGTGCGGGCGCACTGGCGCCTTGAAGCCCGCATCGCGAAACGCCGTTGCCAAGGCGGCGAGGCGATCGCTGGAGGAGCCATCCGGTTCGCCCAGCACCAGCTTGTTGCCTTCCGTGTGGCGCACGACGCCGGGCGAGACGATTTCGGCGGCGGGATAGACAACGCAACCGAGTGCCCGCTCCGGGCCAATGCGTCGCCAAAGAACGCCGCCCGGGTCCACGCTTTCCACATGGCGTTCGCCCCAGGCAGAGTCGAGGGCGTGGAAATACCACCACGGGATGCCGTTGACGGCGCTGACGACGGCGGTTTGCTCGTCCACGAGGTCGAGGATGCCGTCCACCACGGCAGGGATCGAGTGCGCCTTCAGCGTGACGATCACCATGTCCTGGGCACCGAGTTCCGCGGGTCGGTCGGTAGCGCGGATGTGTGCGCGCCGCTTGCTGTCTTCCTGGAGTAGCGTGAGGCCATCCGTACGGATCGCTTCTAGATGCGGCCCTCGCGCCACCAGCGATACGTCGAGCCCCGCCTCGGCAAGCGGCACGGCGAGGCAGCCCCCGATGGCGCCGGCACCGTATATGCAGACCTTCATGCCTCGATGCCAAGCGCCTTGGCAAGGCCGATGCGCTGGATCTTGCCGGTTGGGCCCTTGGGAATCTCGTCCACGAACAGGATACGACGCGGCACCTTGAAATCGGCCAGCCGCTCCGCCGCGAAGTCCCTGAGATCGCGTTCGCTGGCGCTTGCGCCATCGGCCAGCACCACCGCCGCGGCCACGTCCTCGCCGAGCCTCGGATGGGGCGCAGCAAAGGCGCACACCTGCTCTACCGCCTCGTGGTCCAGCAGCACCTCGTCGATCTCGAGCGGCGCGATCTTCTCGCCGCCGCGATTGATGATCTCCTTCAAACGCCCGGTGACCTTGACGTAGCCGTCTGCATCCATCACGCCTTGATCGCCGGTGCGGAACCAGCCGCTGTCGTGGAATGCGCCGGCATTGGCCTCGGGATTGTTGAGATAGCCGGTCGTGACGTTGGCGCCGCGAATGACGATCTCGCCCTCTTCGCCCGTGGCAAGCGCGGCTCCCGTCGCATCCATGATCGCCACTTCCGGTCCCGCCGCCGGGCCCACGCTGCCTGGCTTGCGCACCTTGGGCGGCAGCGGGTTCGAGCACATCTGGTGCGCGGCTTCGGTCATGGCGTAGGCCTCGATCACCGGCACGCCGAACACCGCCTCAAGCTCTTGCATCACCTGCGGCGGCAGCGAAGCCGACGAGGAACGGATGAAGCGCAGCACGCTGGCCCGCACGGTGTCCTCGTTGCGGCCAGCGCGCGCCAAAATCGCCTGATGCATGGTCGGCACGGCGCTGTACCAAGTCGGTTTCGCCTCGCCGAGCCAAGCAAAGAAGCGCAAGGCATCGAAGCCGGGCGAGCAACTGACGCTGGCACCTGCCGCAAGGGTGGCGAGAACCGGTGCCACGAGGCCATGAATGTGGAACAGAGGCATGACGTTGAGGCAGCGGTCCGAGGCCGCGAGCGCCAGCGTCAGGGCGATATTGGTCGCGGAGGCGCAGAGGTTTGCCTGACTGAGCGGCACCATCTTGGGCCGCGAGGTCGTGCCGGAGGTGTGCAGGATGAGCGCAGTGGCATCGGCGTCGCGTTTCGCCACAGCCGCTTCGACAATGCCATCGAGGGCGAACTCGCCAGCGCGCTCCCCCTCGCTGAGCGAGATGACGCGAATGCCTCTCGCTTCGGCGACCGCGACGGCGGGCGACTCGGAGCCGTCGTCGACCACCAAGGCGCGCGCATCGAGGTCGTCGAGATAGAACTCGAACTCGCTCTCTTTGTACGCCGGATTCAGCGGCGCGGTGGCGCACCACGGCGCCATTGAGACAAATGCGCTGGCCGCGAGCGGGCCGTTCGGGAGCACGATGGCGACGCGATCGGTCGCGCTCACGCCAGCGCCACGCAACTGGCGGCCAACGGCATGTACTTGGCTGCCGAGGCCCCCGTAGCTGAGCGCAGTGCGCCCCGGGGCACCGATGGCATCCGCTTCGCCGGCGGCCGCGCCGCGAGAAGCGGCGGCGGCGAGAAGCTCCGTCAGGGCCTGCAACAATCCACCCTCCACGTCGGCAAATGCGGTGCGGTTGACGGCTGCCGCGCCAACCGATGAGAAGCTTGGGTTTGGTCGGGACGGCAGGATTTGAACCTGCGACCACCACACCCCCAGTGTGATGCGCTACCAGACTGCGCTACGCCCCGAAGTGCCGAAACTATAGCAGCACGACCCACGTACCGACCCGGTATTCGCCCGTCAGCGCTCGAGTTCGGCGAGCAGGCCCTCGAGGTCGGCGCGGAGGTCCCGTATGGCTTGCTGCGAGTTGGTCGTGCCGCTCGGTTCCGATTCGCGCATGCGCTGCCTTGCGCCGCCGATGGTGAAGCCTTGGCCGTAGAGCAGTTCGCGAATGCGACGCACCACCAACACGTCCCGATGCTGGTAGTAGCGCCGATTTCCACGGCGCTTGACGGGGCGCAACTGGGGGAACTCCCGCTCCCAGTAACGCAGCACATGCGGCTTAACGGCACAGAGTTCGCTCACCTCGCCGATGCTGAAATAGCGCTTGCCAGGGATGGGCGGCAATCCGTAGTTCTGCGCTAGGGCCTCGGCGCCCGCGCCCGTGGCGACCCTACGATCCGAGTCCACCGTCGCCGATCCTTGCCCGCAGCTTCTGCCCCGGGCGGAAGGTCACGACGCGCCGCGCCGTGATCGGAATCTCCTCGCCGGTGCGCGGATTGCGCCCAGGGCGACGAGATTTGTCGCGTAGCTCGAAGTTGCCGAAGCCCGAAAGCTTGACGCTTTCGTTCTGCTCGAGCGCCGCGCGGATCTCCTCGAAGAAAAGCTCGACGATTTCCTTGGCTTCGCGCTTGTTCAGGCCAACGTCTTCGAACAGTCGCTCGGCCATCTGCACCTTGGTCAACGCGCCCATTGGAAAGTCCGCATATACCCCTCCAACCAGAGTCCCCCTAAGGCGCTACCCCACCCCAGATCGCAAGCGCGCACCGACCTCCCTTGCCAGCGCCGCAACCACGCGATCCACGCTGTCGTTGATCTCGCCTTCCTCTAGAGTGCGCGACGGATGCTGCAACGTCAAGGCGATTGCGAGGCTTTTCTCACTGGAATCAATGCCTTCGCCGGTGTATAGGTCGAACACCGCAAATTCACGCAGAAGCTCGCCGAGTTGCGTGCGCGTGATGGCTTCGACGGTCGCCGCTGGTACGTCCCGGTGCAGCAGCAGCGCCAGGTCCCGACGCACGCTTGGATGCCGCGAGACGCCCGCATTGCGGCGGGGGCGTCGGCCGAGCAAGCCTTCGAGCGACAGCTCGAATACGAACACCCCGGGCGGCAGGTCGAGCGTCCGCTCCACCTCCGGATGCAGCCGGCCGAAGCACCCCACCGGCTCCCCATCGAGCACAGCCTGGGCGCGCTGCCCCGGGTGCAAGGCGGGGTGATCGTCGGCAACAAACGTTGCCTCGCGCCCGCCCGGCGCGAGCAGGCGTTCGACATCGCCCTTGATGTCGAAGAAATCCACTTGCGATCCGTCCTGCGCCCAGGACTCCGCCTCGCGCGCACCGTACGCAATTCCGGCACACAACATCTGCTGCGCCTGGACTTCGCCTTCCGTGCCGGGACCGAAGCACTGACCGATCTCAAACAGCCGCACCCGGCTCGCCCGCCGGGCAAGGTTGCCGGCCAGTGCCCCGGCGAGCCCGGGTAGCAGCGTCGAGCGCATCACCGAATGCTCGCGAGACACGGCATTGACCACCGCCACCGACGCCCCGTCGGGTTCGAACAGGTCCAGGTGAACGGGATCGACGAAGCTGTACGTGATGGCCTCGGAATAGCCGAGATCCACGAGCAGGTCTGCGATGCGCGCCGTCGGCACCCGACTGCGAGTGGCATGTCCGAGCGGCTGCGCCAGCTTTGGCGGGTGGCTCGCCACGGTGTTGTAGCCGTGAACCCGCAGCACCTCTTCCACGAGGTCTTCTTCACGCTCGATGTCGAAGCGGTAGCTCGGCGAGGTGACGACCCAACGTGTCCCGACCCCTTCGCCGGACGCCTTCGGCGCGAAACCAAGGCGGTCGAGAACTCTCTCTGTGACCTCTGGCGGCACTGCCTCGCCCACCAGCGCGTCGAGCCGAGCGCGACGCAATGTGACGTGATTCGGCACCGGCAAATGGGCTTCGCTGGTGGCATCCACCACCGGCCCGGGCGCGCCGCCGACAATCTCAAGCAGGAGCGCGGTAGCACGCTCCACGGCCATGTGCTGTAACTGGTAGTCGACGCCGCGTTCGTAACGGTGCGCGGCGTCGGTGTGCAGTCCAAAGCGACGCGCAGTGCCCATCACAGCCAACGGCGCAAAGAACGCGCATTCGAGGAATACGTTGATGGTGGATGCGCGCACGGCGGTTCTCGCGCCACCCATGACACCCGCCATGGCGACCGCGCCGCTGTCGTCGGCGATCACCAGCTCCGCGTCATTCAGCGTCGCATCGCGCCCGTCAATCAGCGTGATTCGCTCGCTTGGTATGGCCCTCCGAACATCGATCCCCCCGCGAAGGCGGTCAAGGTCGAAGGCGTGCATCGGTTGGCCGAGTTCGAGCAGGACATAGTTGGTGACATCCACCACAGGGTCGATGCTGCGCAGGCCCGAACGGCGCAGGCGCTCCCGCATCCACAATGGCGATGGCCGCGTGATGTCGATGCCCTCGATGACACGCCCTAGGTAGCGCGGACAATCCTCCGGCTGACTGAGCCGGACCGGGAACGCGGCATCCGTCGACGCAGGCACTGCGGGGATGGACGGTGCTGTAACCGGCACGTCGCAGAGCAGTCCCACCTCCCGCGCCAGCCCGCGCACGCTCAGCGCATCACCGCGGTTTGGCGTCAGGTCGATGTCTATGGTCGTGTCGTCGAGGTGCAGAGCGCGACGCAAGTCGTCGCCCGCCACGTGGTCCTCGTCAAGCTCCATCAGGCCATCGGCGTCGCTGCCGATGCCGAGTTCCGCAGCACTGCACAACATGCCAGCCGAGGCCACGCCGCGCATTTCGGCGGCGCGGACGCGGACGTCGCCCGGCAGCACCGCGCCGACCCGCGCCAGCGGCGCAACCAGCCCAGGCGCGGCGTTGGGCGCGCCGCACACCACATTGAGCGGCGCCGCCTCGCCGACGTCCACTACACACACCGAGAGCTTGTCGGCGTTGGGATGTGGTTCGACGGCAACAATGCGTCCCACCACCACGCCGCTGAACTCGCCAGCCACGGGCTCCGTGCCGTCCACTTCGAGCCCGGCGTTGGTGAGCAGGTCGCAAAGTTCGGCAGTGGGCACCGTGGCCGGCGCCCACTCCCGCAGCCACTCTTCGCTCACCTTCACGATTTGACGCGCTTCACGCGAACTGTTCCAGGAAGGCCAGCTCGTTGTCGAAAAAGAGCCGCAGGTCATCCACCTCGAACAGCAGCGAGGCGAGACGGTCGGCGCCGAAGCCGAAGGCGAAGCCGGTGTAGCGCTCCGGGTCGATGCCCGACATGGTCAGCACGTTGGGGTGCACCATGCCGCAGCCGAGCACCTCGATCCAGCCCGTGAATCCGCACACGCGGCAGCCCTTGCCACGGCAGTGGACGCACTCCATGTCGACTTCAGCAGAGGGTTCCGTGAAGGGGAAATACGAGGGGCGGAAGCGAACCCCCAGAGGCTGCTCGAAGAAGTGCCTGGTGAAGTCGATGACGGTGCCCTTGAGGTCGGCGAAGCTGATGCCCTCGTCCACCACTAGCCCTTCCACCTGATGGAACATGGGGCTGTGGGTGGCGTCCACGTCGTCCTTGCGATAGACCCGGCCCGGGCAAATCACCTTCACCGGCGGGCCCTGCGACTCCATCGTTCGCACCTGCACGGGCGACGTGTGGGTGCGCAGCAGCAAGCCGTTGTCGAGATAGAGGGTGTCGTGCATGGCTCGTGCCGGATGGTGGGCGGGAATGTTGAGCGCCTCGAAGTTGTGGTACTCGTCCTCCATCTCCGGCCCGTCCACCACGGCATAGCCAGCGGCCGCGAAGATATCCTCGATGCGGCGCAGGGCGTGGGTGACTGGATGCAGGCCCCCACGTCGACGCTGGCGGCCGGGCAACGTGACGTCCACGGCTTCCGCAGCGAGCGCCTGGTGCATCTGCTCCCGCGCCAAGACGTCCTTGCGACCATCGACGGCAGCCTGCACCTCGCGCTTGGCGACGTTGATGCGGGCGCCGGCGGCGGGCCGCTCCTCGGCCGGCATTGCGCCCAAGGACTTGAGGAGTGCCGTCAGTTCTCCGCGCTTGCCGAGATAGCGAACCCGCACCTCGTCGAGAGCCCGTTCGTCGCGCGCGCGGGCCACGTCCGAGAGTGCGGATGAGGTGATGGAGTCGACGTTCATCGCTAACCCGCCTCGGCGCTGGCGCGTAAGGCGCCGGACGCGCTATGCGGTCAGAGCCGCACGGGCCTGGTCCGCGAGCGCAGCGAACGCCGCCTTCTCGTTGAGCGCGAGATCCGCAAGCACCTTGCGGTCCACCTCGATGGAAGCCTTCTTCAGCCCCGCCATCATGCGGCTGTAGGAAAGGCCGTGCTGGCGCGCTTCGGCATTGATGCGCACGATCCAAAGCGAGCGGAACTGGCGCTTGCGCTGACGGCGGTCGCGATAGGCGTATTGGCCAGCCTTGATGACCGCTTGCTTGGCGACCTTGAAGGTGCGGCTGCGGGCACCGTAGTAGCCCTTGGCTTGCTTGAGAACCTTCTTGCGGCGAGCGCGGGAGGCGACGCCTCGTTTCACTCTTGGCATCTCCTACGCCTCCTCGCCGGTGCTGTCGTCAGCGGGTCCCTTGCGGGCGGCTCGCTTTCTGCCCGGAAGCATGCGGTCCACCAGGCTGCGGTCCGCATCCGAGACATCGGCGAAGCCCCTGAGCTGGCGCTTGCGCTTGCTGGACTTGTTGATGAACAGGTGGTTCTTGTTGGTCCGCTTGTGCTTGTAGCCCTTCGCGGTGCGCCGGAACCGCTTGGCGGCGCCGCGCTTGGTCTTGAGTTTTGGCATGTTTGGATTTGGTTCCTTTCGCCCCGCGCCTTGGCGCGTCGCGATTCGCTGACGAATCGCCGGGCTTGTTGGTTGCTTGGGTCACCTCTGGCCGTTCACTCGAACGGGCAGGGTCTGCCTTGGCGCGTTCGGGAGGTCAATCCCTTCGCATCTTCTCGTTGGTTGAACGCGTCTCGCTTACCCGAAACTCGCGGACGCGGGCTCGCGGCGCGGTTGGAGAGCGAGACGCCCTCCTGCCTCAAAAGGCGTGGCTCGCGCTAGCCCGGCGCGCCTCCCGCCTGCGCGTCCTTTGCCGCCGACGCTTCCGGCTCCACGCGTCGCGGCGCACCGCCGCGCCTGCGCTTTCTTGGCGCGAGCACCATCGTCATCTGGCGACCCTCGAACTTTGGCGCGGTCTCCACGCTTGCGAGTTCGTCGAGGTCTCCCTCGATCCGCTTCAGCAGCGTGAGGCCGATCTCCGGGTGCACCATTTCGCGTCCGCGAAATCGAAGCGACACCTTGGCCTTGTCGCCGTCCTCCAGGAAGCGCACGAGATTGCGCAGTTTCACCTGATAGTCGCCCTCTTCGGTGCCGGGGCGAAACTTCATTTCCTTGACGTGAACCTGCTTTTGCTTCTTGCGCTGGGCCGCCTTGGCTTTCTTTTGGTCAAACAGATGCTTGCCATAGTCCATCACCTTGACGACCGGGGGCTCGGCATCCGGCGCGATAAGCACCAGGTCCAGCCCTTCGCTCCGGGCTTCGCGCAGCGCCTCGTCCCGGTCAACGATCCCCACCTGGGCCCCACTCGAGCCAATCAGGCGAACCCGAAAGGCGCGAATGTCGTCGTTGAGCACGGCTCGATTGTTGGTCTGCGTCTTCGCGGCTGATCTCTTGATAGGCACTCCTCCTCAAACGAGATTCGGCGAACGGGCACTGCTCGCCCGTTGCAGGAACTGCAAATGGTACTTGCCCCTGCCCATGTGGACAACCTGCAAGTCGATGCTAGGTGGCTGCGCCGTTGAAACGGCGCTGGCTCCTAGCCGTAGCTGCGAGCGAATGCGAGCACGAAGGCCAGCAGTTCGCGCAGCGAACTGCCAACGCGCCCGTTAGGGCGCGCAGGCGCGATTGGATTCGAACCAACGACCCCGGCCGCCGCTGCGCGGCGGCTTGGCAGTTTGCTGCGCAAACTGCTGTGAAGCTTGGTTTCGCCTCCCCTTCCACATCTCTTGGTAGGCGCGATTGGATTCGAACCAACGACCCCGGCCGCCGCTGCGCGGCGGCTTGGCAGTTTGCTGCGCAAACTGCTGTGAAGCTTGGTTTCGCCTCCCCTTCCACATTTCCTGGTAGGCGCGATTGGATTCGAACCAACGACCCCCACCATGTCAAGGTGGTGCTCTAACCGGCTGAGCTACGCGCCTGCGTGGCGAGATTGTAGAGCACTTGCGTCAGCTATGTGCGTGGGCGGACTTGGGTTCGGCGCATTAGGCGGCGGGCGTTGGAGGGGAAGGCGGCGCGGCGGTGCATTACGGTGCGGTTGTCCCAGATCACGAGGTCGCGCTCGCGCCATTGTTGCGTCCAGACGTCACCGGGCAGGGCGACGTGGGTCCACACTTCGTCAAGGAGCGCCTCGCTTTCGGGCAGCGGCAAGCCTTCCACGTAGGCATCCTGGCGGCGTCCCAAGTAGAGCGCATCAATGCCGGTTTCCGGGTGGCGCAGCACCATAGGGTGGCACGCTCCGGGCGCGTCGCGAGGGTCGTCTACGTCGTGGTGACCGCGGCGCAGCTTGCCGACGCTGTCGTGAGCGGCGTCGTGCTTGGCTTTCAGGCCCCGAAGGCGCCCTTCCAACTCTGGCGGCAACGCCTTGAGCGCGCCGATCATGCTGCAGAAGTGGGTGTCGCCGCCGGTTTCGGGCACCTCCACGGCATAGAGCAGGCTAGCGGTGGGCGGCCGTTCGATGTAGGACATGTCCGTGTGCCAGGCCGCTTCGCCGTTGCCGAGGCCGCCGATGGGCTGGCCGTTCCTGACAATGTTGGAGATGGTGGTGATGTAGGGGTTCGGCAGCTTGTCCACATCGCTCTTGCGCATGCGTCCGAAGGGCGCGTACTCGAGGGGGCCGAAGCGCCCGCTGAAGGATTGCAGGATGTCGTCGTCCACGCGCTGATCGCGCAGGCGCAGCACGGCGTAACAGAGCCAAGCCGCGTGCAAGGCCGCGAAGTCATCATCGCCAACGGCGCCGAGGTCGATATCCGTCACATCGGCGCCGAAGGAAGCTCCGTCAAAGGGCTGAACCTGCATCGCGTGTTCCTCGTAACCCAGACCTTACAAGCAAATCAGTTGGTTAGCGCCGCCAAACCCCTCGCTAGCGCTCGGCGTCTGGCCCCAGCCCCCACCTACCTATGAGCTTGCACCGTAGCATGACGCTTTCGCGCCATTTCTACGGTGCAAGCTCATAGGTACGCTTCGCGCAACTCGCGAATCTCGTCCCGCACCGCCGCCGCGTCCTCGAACTCGAGGTTGCGGGCATGTTCCATCATCCTCTCCTGAAGCTCTTCGAGCATCTGCCCAACGGCCTTCGCATCGTCCGGCGCCGCCCGCTTCGGTGCCGTGCCGTTCGCCCCCCGGCGGCCGCCGCGACCGTTGCCGCGCGCCGCCCCCGGCTCGGCACGAGCGCCTTCCATCACGTCGGCAATGGCCTTGGTGACGCCGCGCGGGACGATGCCGTGCTCTGCGTTGAACGCCACCTGCTTCTCGCGGCGGCGGTTGGTTTCGCCGATGGCGGCGTCCATGGAGCCGGTGATGTCGTCGGCGTAGAGAATCGCGCGGCCGTTGATGTTGCGCGCGGCGCGGCCGATGGTCTGGATGAGAGAGCGCTCGGCGCGCAGAAAGCCCTCCTTGTCGGCGTCGAGCACGGCCACCAGCGACACCTCCGGCATGTCGAGCCCCTCGCGCAGAAGGTTGATGCCCACCAGCACGTCGAACTTGCCGAGGCGAAGGTCGCGCACGATCTCCATGCGCTCCACCGTATCGATGTCGGAATGCAGATAGCGCACCCGCACGCCGTGCTCGTCGAGGTATTCGGTCAAGTCCTCCGCCATGCGCTTGGTGAGCGTGGTGACGAGCACCCGTTCACCGGCCTTGACCACTTCGCCGATCTCGCCGAACAGGTCGTCCACCTGCGTGGAGGCGGGACGAACGATCACGGCGGGGTCCACCAAACCCGTCGGCCGCACCACCTGCTCGACGGTCTGCGCCCCGCGCTCCGCTTCGTAGGGGCCGGGGGTGGCCGAGACGAAGATGGTCTGCGGCGCGAGCAACTCCCATTCGTCGAACCGAAGCGGCCTGTTGTCGAGGGCGGAGGGCAGCCGGAAGCCGTATTCCACCAGCGTCTCCTTGCGCGAGCGGTCGCCCTTGTACATGGCGCCAAGCTGCGGGACGGTGACGTGGGATTCGTCCACGATCAGGAGCGCGTCTCGGGGCAGATAGTCGAACAGGGTCGGCGGCGGCTCGCCCGCCTCGCGCCCGGAGAGATAGCGCGAGTAGTTCTCGATGCCGCTGCAATAGCCGATTTCCTTGATCATCTCGAGGTCAAAGCGGGTGCGCTGTTCGAGCCGCTGCGCCTCCACCAGCTTGTTCGCGTCCTTGAGCACCTTCAGCCGTTCGCGCAGTTCCTCGCGGATTTCGTCGAGCACGCCCAGGATGCGGTCCCGGGGCGTCACGTAGTGGGTCTTCGGGAAGACCGTGTAGCGCGGCACCCGCTTGAGTACTTCACCCGTGAGCGGGTCGAACAGCGCCAGGTTGTCGATCTCGTCGTCGAAGAGCTCGACGCGAATGGCATCGCGTTCGGACTCGGCCGGGAAGATGTCGATGACGTCTCCCCGCACGCGGTAGGCACCGCGCTGGAACGCCATGTCGTTGCGGGTGTATTGCAGCTCGGCCAAGCGTTGCAGCAGGTAGCGCTGGTCCACCCGGTCGCCGCGATCGAGGTGCAGCACCATGCGGTGGTAGGACTGCGGATCGCCGAGGCCATAGATCGCGGACACGGAGGCGACGATGATGGTGTCGCGCCGCTCGAGCAGCGCCTTGGTGGCAGAGAGCCGCATCTGCTCGATGTGGGCGTTGATGGAGGCGTCTTTCTCGATGTAGGTGTCGGACGCCGGCACGTACGCTTCCGGCTGGTAGTAGTCGTAGTACGAGACGAAGTACTCGACGGCGTTGCGCGGGAAGAACTCGCGGAACTCACCGTAGAGCTGTGCCGCCAGCGTCTTGTTCGGCGCCAGCACGAGGGTGGGCCGCTGCACCTCTTCTATGACGTTGGCGACGGTGAAGGTCTTGCCGGAGCCGGTGACGCCGAGCAATGTCTGCTGCGCCAAGCCCGACTGCAGGCCATCCACCAACCCGGCGATGGCATCCGGCTGGTCCCCAGCCGGCCGGTAATCGGAAACGACGTGCAGATCGGCAACGGCCTGCATGAGATCAGTTCCTGCCGAGCATTGAGCAAACGACTATTTTGGCATAGGTCGCCTGTTGCGGCGCTGTCGTTGGGGACGGGCGGCCTTGTCCCGTCCGGGCGCGCCCAGACGGGCGCGTTGGCAGTTCGCTTGCGCGAACTGCTGTGCTTCGACGAACTCCTCGTGTCGAGTTCAAGACGGGCGGGGACAAGCCCCGCCCCTACGGCTCGGCTTGCAAGCCGCCATGGGGTTGTCGATCATGCTGCCCATACTGCCAGCGGGAGCTTGCCTTGCCCGCCCCTTTCCGTAGTCGAGCCACTGTGCGTGCCGCCGGCATTGCGTTAGCCGCAGCCTTGGCCGTTGGCTTCGCCGGCTGTGGCGTTGACGAGCGCGCAGCGCCGCCCGACGAGGCCGTGGCGCACAACGACCGCGGCGTCGCCCTCATGGGGCGCTACCAATACGCCGACGCGGAGGGGGCCTTCGTGGCGGCTCTCGCGCTGGCGCCGGACTGGCTCGACGCTCGCGTGAACCAGGCCATCGCCACATTGAACCGCCAGGAGGAAGGCGACGAACGGCTGACGCTCGCAATCCTGGGCGAGGTGCTCGACGCCGAGCCGAATCACCTGCGGGCGCTTTACACGAGCGGCATCGTGCATCTGTATCTCGGTGAAGCCGAGTTGGCTGCGGGCCTGCTCCAGCTGGCGATTTCCGGCGATCCGAACGATGCCTATGCCACCTACTTCCTCGGCCAGTCGCTCCTGCAACAAGGCGATCATGCCGCTGCCGCACCGCTCTTCCTGCGTGCCGCCGAACTCGATCCGTATCTGCGCAGCGCATATTGGGCCGGCGCCCAGGCGCTGCGCCGCGTCGGGCGCGAGGACGAGGCGGCGGACATGCTTCTCGGCTACCAGCGCTTCGAGACGCATCCTGCGGCGCGGCTGGCCGCGTTCTCCTACATGCGGATGGGGCCCAAGGCCGAAGCCAAGGCCGTCACCGTCAAGGTTCGACAGCCGGAGCCGATGCGCGAAGGAACGGTTTTCTCGGGCCCCATTGCCTTCGACGAGGGCGACTGGGGCAATGCGGCGCTCAGCGTCGCGGACATCGACGGCGATGGCAGGCTGGATCTCCTGGTCAACGCTCCCGACAGAAACGCCGTGTTCCTCGGCGATCCCCAGGGCACGTTCGCGAACGCACCGAACCACCCGCTCGCGAAAACACCCCCGGCAAGGGCTGCACTTTGGGGCGACATGGACAACGACGGCTTGATCGACGTGGCGCTCTGCGGCGCCAGCGGCGTTGCGCTCTGGCGCCAAGCCCCGGCGGGCGAATGGCACAAGACGCAACAAGGTGCAGCTCTGCCCTGTACGGACGGCGCCCTCTTCGACGCCGACCATGATGGGGACCTCGATATTTTCCTTACCGGCGATGAGGGCAACGAGCTGCTCAGCAACAACCAGGGCGGCACCTTCCGTCCACTCGCCGAGGAGTACGGGCTGCGCGGCAGTCCGGGAAGACAGGTTTTGGCGACAGACCTCGACGCGGACCGCGACCTCGACATCGTAGTGCTGAACCAGGCGCCACCCCACGACGTGTGGCGCAACGACCGCACTTGGCGCTACGAGCCCATGCCGGGCCTGGACACCCTGCGCGCGACGGAGTTGGCGGCGATCGCCATCGCCGATGCCAACGCAAACGGTCGGTCTGAGGTGTACGGCGTCACGGCCCAAGGACAGTTGCTGGCCTGGGTGTGGACCCCGCAATCCGGCGGCGATGCCGCTTGGACGCCGAAGTCTCTCGCCGAGACGCAACGATCCACACGCGCCGTGGACATCGCCGACTTCGATGGCGACTCCCGGCCAGAACTGCTGCTGTCCGGGAGCGAGGGCTTCGTTCTCGTGCGCACGGACAGCGGTGCGGTGCAACACATCGAAGACGCACCAACGAGCGCACTGACG
This sequence comes from Gammaproteobacteria bacterium, assembly GCA_028824555.1. Taxonomy (GTDB): domain Bacteria; phylum Pseudomonadota; class Gammaproteobacteria; order Pseudomonadales; family Azotimanducaceae; genus VXYL01. The sequence goes on from JAPPDJ010000003.1 coordinate 15,271, forward strand.
CGGGTGTTGATGCAGCCAGCCGATGGTCCTGCTTTGGTGTCGGCCAACGCCGAGGGACTCAAGCTATGGCGCGCCGGACCAGGCCGCCACGCCTTCCTGGCCCTCTCGCCAACGGGCCGCTCGGAAGCGGACCAGATGCGCTCCAACGCCTCCGGCATCGGCTCCCACGTGCGCGTCCGCTTCGCCGGCGACTGGGCCGTGCTCGACGCCCTCGACGCCAACTCCGCTCCCGGACAAAGCCTGATGCCGCTCAGCGTTGGCTTGGGCGGCTTCGAGCAAGCGGACTTCGTGTCCCTCGTCTGGTCCGACGGCGTGTCCCAAAGCGAACTCGACCTCGCCGTCGGTACGTTGCACGCGATCCCGGAAACCCAGCGCCAACTCGCGAGCTGCCCCGTGCTGTTCGCGTGGAACGGCACCGAGCACGCCTTCGTCAGCGACATGCTCGGGGTTGCGGCGATGGGGCTGTTCGCCGCTCCTGGCGAAACCGTGCCGGCACGGCCATTCGAGCGCTTCCTGCTCACAGCCGAACAGCTCGCCGCCAAGGATGGTCGATACCAGATCAAGCTCGGCGAGCCGATGGAGGAGACCGCCTACATCGACGCCGCGCGCCTGCACGCCTATGACCTGCCGCCCGGTTGGGGCATTGCCCTCGACGAACGCCTCGCCACAGCCGAACCCGCCGCCACGGGCCGCCCCATCACATGGCGGCTCGACACGGCCCAGGTTCCGATTCAAGTGACGGACGCCGGCAGCAACGACGTCACTGCCTTGGCGACGCTCGCGGACCGACGCGCTCCACCCATAGAGCGTGACCCCCGCTTCATCGGCTTGCTAGAAGCCGATCAGCGCCTGACCTTGGAGTTCGATGCCCCGCTACCCCGCCAAGATGCCGTGCTCGTGGCGGACGCATGGATGGAGTACCCCTACTCGCAAACTGTGTTCGCCGCTTGGCAGGCGGGCCTCGCGTACAACCCGCCGACTCTCGAAGCCCGCGACGGCGACGGCACCTGGCACACCATCGCCCCTGCGTTCGGCTACCCCGCCGGCATGCCGCGCAAGATGGCGCTGCCGCTGCCCGAGCTGCCGCAAGGAACGAACGCCCTGCGCCTAAGCTCCAACATGGAGATCTACTGGGACAAGGTGCAGGTGGTGCGCGAACAACGCCTGCCGAAACTCACGCACATCGCGCTGACACCCATACAAGCGCGGGTGGCACGAAGCGGATTCGCGCGCAGAACCACCGGCGCGCAGCGCCTGCCCCACTACGACTATGGCGAGCGCGCGACCTATTGGGACGCGAAGCTCGCGCGTGGCTACTACACCGCCATTGGCGACGCCACCGAACTCGTGCGCGAGGAGGACGGGGCGCTGGCCATCTTCGGCAGCGGCGAGGAGGTGCATGTGGAGTTTGCGGAACTGCCGCCGCCGCCTCAGAACACGACGCGTTGGTTCGCGGTGGAGTTTCAGGGCTGGGCGCGCGACATGGACCTATACACCGAGCATGGCGACACCGTAGCCCCGCTGCCTGTACCGGCCGGTCTCGACGAAGGCGGCCTTGCCAAGCGCAACGCCCTGCACGCACGCTACAACGTGCGCTTTCAGGAGGGGCTGTAAACGGACACCCAACCACCATCGCCAGCCGCGCCCGCACCGGACGCACCCAGACGACCAGCCCTGCCCGTGGTCGTCAGCCCGCGCTTGCGCCGGCTGTTGCTGGCCGTGCTGGGACTCTTCGCCCTCCTGACCGTGAACTCCGCCTATCTCGGCGCCGTGAGCTTCCTGCAATGGCTGCAGGGCAGCGCGCTCGAGGACCAGCTCTATCAGTTCATGTTCCTGGGGCATCTGGCGCTCGGCATCGTCATCATCGCCCCGGTGCTGGTGTATGGCTTCCTGCACCTCAGCCGCGCCTGGCCGCATCCGAACCGGCTCGCCGTGCGACTGGGCCTAACCTTGCTCGGCACGGCCATCGTGCTTCTGGCAACCGGGCTGCTGTTGACTCGCGGGATGCCTCTGATCGAGGTGCAGGACCCCTTCGGGCGTTCCATAGCGTATTGGCTGCACGTCTTGACGCCGGTGCTTGTCGCTTGGCTGTTTGTCATGCACCGGCTTGCTGGCAGTCCCATTCGCTGGGCTGCCGGCGGCGGCATCGCGGCATTCGGCGTCGCGGCCGGCATCGCTGGCGCCTGGATCACCGGATCGGATGCACCACCTGCGGACGAGCCGGTGAGCTTCCATCCCGCACTCTCGCGCACTGCCGACGGCCACTACATTCCCGCCGAAGCGCTGATGCAGAACGACTACTGTGCCGGCTGCCACGCCGACGCTCACGCGGACTGGCAACACAGCGCGCACCGCTTCGCCTCGTTCAATAACCCTGCCTATCGCTTCTCGGTGCTGAACACGCGCACCGTACTGCTCGAACGGGACGGCAACGTTCACGCAGCCCGGTTCTGTGCCGGATGCCACGACCCAGCGCCGCTCTTCAGTGGCCGGTTCGATGATCCGGACTTCGACCACGAGGGCGACCCCTCCGCTTCCGCCGGGATCACCTGCATTGCCTGCCACGCCATCGAAAGCGTGGACGAACCCTTGCGCGGCAACGCCGACTACACCATCGCCGATCCCGAACACTATCCGTTCGCGTTCAGCCGCCAGCCGGTGCTCGCATGGCTGAACGGCGTGCTCATCAAGGCCAACCCAGACTTTCACAAACGCACGTTCCTGAAGCCGATGCACCGGACGGCGGAGTTCTGCGGCACCTGCCACAAGGTGCACATCCCGGAAGAGCTCAACGACTACCGCTGGCTGCGCGGCCAGAACCACTACGACTCGTTCCTGCTGAGCGGCGTGTCCGGCCACGGCGTGACGAGCTTCAACTATCCGGAGCAAGCGCAGGTGAACTGCAACGGCTGCCACATGCCGCTCATCGAATCCACCGACTTCGCGGCTCGCGACAACGACGAAAGCGGTCGCCTCACGGTCCACGGCCACGGCTTCCCGGCTGCCAATACCGCGCTGCCGGCGCTGCTCGACATGCCAGCGCATGTCAACGTGGCACATCGACAGATGCTCGAGGGGTCGCTGCGGGTGGACCTGTTCGCGATTCGGCAAGGCGAAGGCATCGACGCGCCGGCGGTCGCGCCGCTACGCCCCGACGTGCCGGCGCTGAAGCCCGGTGCCACCTATGTCGTCGACGCGGTGCTCAGAACACTCACCCTGGGCCACCACTTCACCCAAGGCACCGCCGACTCCAACGAAGTGTGGCTCGAAGTCGTGGCCACGAGCGGCGACCGCCTGCTCGGCCACAGTGGCTCCCGCGACCCGAGCGGAGCGGTCGATCCTTGGAGCCACTTCGTCAACTCCTATGTGCTGGACCGCGACGGCGCACGGATCGACCAGCGCAACGTCGAGGACATCTTCACGCCGCTCTACAACCACCAGATCCCCCCCGGCAGTGCCGATGTGGCGCATTACCGGCTGACGCTGCCGGAAGACGTCACGGAGCCGGTCGTGATCACCGCAAGCCTGCACTACCGCAAGTTCGACACGACGTATCTAGCCGCCTTCCAAGGCGACGAGTTCGTTCGCAATGAACTGCCTGTGGTGACCATCGCGTCGGACGAGGTCGTGTTCCCCGTGGCGGCAAGCAAGGCTCACGCGCAAGCGGCACCCGAGACCGAGCTGTGGGTGCGCTGGAACGACTACGGCATTGGCCTTCTGGCGAAGCCGGAGCGGGGAGCGCTGCGGCAAGCCGAAGCTGCATTCCGCGCCGTGACCGAACTCGGCCGCCCCGAGGGCGCACTCAACGTCGCCCGCGTCTTGCTGCGCGAGGGGCGCCTGGACGAGGCAGCGCAATCGTTGCGCGACGCCGCCGCGGGCGGAGCGCATCCCTGGTCTGTCGCATGGTTCAGCGGCCAAGTAGATCTCCAGAACGGCCAGTTCGACGCCGCGATAGCCACGCTAGCCAGCCTTGCCGACACACGCTTTGCCGAGGCGCGAGAGCGCGGCTTCGACTTCTCCCTGGACTACCGCCTGCAAAACACCCTCGGCCGGGCGCTGTTCGAGCGCGCCAAACTCGCCCGCCCCGGCGCTGACCAGCTTGCGTGGTTGCGACGCGCCGAAGCGCGTCACCAGCTCGCCCTCGGAATCGACTCGGAGAACGTCGCCGCCCATCACGGTCTGGCACAGGTCTATGCACGCCTCGGCGATGCCGATGCCGCAAGCGCGCATCGCGCCCTGCACGCCAAGTACCGCAGCGACGACAACGCCCGCGACAGCGCCGTCAGCGCGGCCAGACGACACGATCCGGCCGCCAATCACGCCGCCGAAGCGGTGACCGTCTATGACCTGACTGTCCCCCGGGCCAGCCACGTCGCCTACTCGCCAACCTCCACGTCGGGGCGATGATCTGCTCCTGCACAGCGGCACCACCTCCATGGGGCCGACCCCTGTGAGTGTTCCGACGTGAGCGACTCCGGCGAGGCTCGTATCCGCCGCGCAATGAAGCTCTCGCTGCGTCTGGCAGCGGGTTTGGCGCTCGTTGCGGCTGTCGCGTTCCTCCTGTTTCGGGACGACAAGGACGCCGCGCCGTCGCCGGATGCAGTCCAGCAAGGGCCGCAACTGCCGGCGCCACAGACCCTTGCCGCCACATCCATCCGGTTCACCGACATCACCGCCGAGGCCGGCATCGACTTCGAGCACCGCACCGGCGCCTACGGCGAACGCCTGCTGCCGGAGACCATGGGCGGCGGCGTTGCCTTCTTCGATTACGACAAGGACGGCCACCCCGACCTTCTGCTCCTGAACTCAATGGATTGGCCCTGGCAACCGCAACCAGATCGCCCCGCGACATCGCGCCTGTATCGAAACCAAGGCGACGGCACGTTCGCCGACGTGAGTGCGGCGACCGGCATGGACATCACCCTCTACGGCATGGGAGTGGCCACCGGCGACTACGACGGCGACGGCCTCGTCGACGTTTTCATCGCCGGTGTTGGCGAGAACCGCCTCTATCGAAACATCGGCGGCGAACGATTCGAGGACGCGACCAACCATGCCGGCGTCGCCAGCGACGGCAAGACCTGGAGCACCAGTGCCGCCTTCCTCGACTTCGACCTCGACGGCGACCTTGACCTCTTCGTCTGCAACTACGTCGGCTGGTCACCGGAAGTGGACCGCGAAGTGGACTTCCGCCTCACCGGCATCGGCCGAGCCTACGGCCCGCCAACGGATTTCCCAGGCACGAATTCCTGGCTCTATCGCAACGACGGCGGCACCTTCACCGAGATTTCCGCCGAGGCCGGCATCGAGGTCGCCAATCCCGCCACGGGCGCCCCGGTCGGCAAGGCACTGGCGGTGCGACCGCTCGACATCAACGACGACGGCTGGCTGGACCTCGCCGTCGCCAACGACACCACACGCAACTTCGTGTTCGTGAACCAGGAAGGCAAGCGCTTTCGCGAGGCTGGCGTTGAGCTCGGCGCCGCCTTCGACGCCGCTGGCCTCGCCACGGGGGCAATGGGAATCGACGCGGTGCAGCGGGACGACGGACTCACTCTAGCCATCGGCAATTTCGCGAATGAAATGTCGTCGTTTTATGTCCTCCGACCCGGCGAAGGCATCTTCAGCGACGACGCCATCGTCGCCGGCGTCGGCCCCGCCAGCCGCCGCGCCCTCACCTTTGGCCTCGTGTTTCTCGACGCAGACCTCGACGGCCGCATCGACCTAATCGCCGCCAACGGCCACGTAGAACCCGAAATCAACCGCGTCCAGGCGAGCCAACACTATCCCCAACCGGCGCAGCTGTTCTGGAACTGCGGCACCGACTGCCCTGGCCGGTTCATCCCCTTGGACGACACGGGGAGCCTAGCCACCCCTCGGATCGGCCGCGGCCTCGCCTACGCCGACATCGACGGCGACGGCGACGTTGACCTGGCTCTGACCCAAGCCGGCGGCAAGGCTGCCCTCCTTCGCAACGACCAAGCCACCGGCAACGCCTGGATTCGCATCGCCCTCGAAGCCCCACCCCCCAACGCCCGAGCCATCGGAGCAACGGTCACGGTCACCGCCGCAGGCACGCAGCAAGCACGCACCGTCATGCCGGCGCGCAGCTACCTGAGCAGCGTCGAGTCCACGCTCACATTCGGTCTTGGCACCGCCACCGCCGTCGATTCCGTCACGGTCCGATGGCCCGACGGAACATCGGAAACCTGGCACGACCTGACGCCCAACACGGCGCACACGTTGCGTCACACAAGCGCACGGTAGAGAAGCCTGACCGCCTGATCGGCGACACCTTCCACAGGGTGGTTGATCCCCGCCTCGACTTCAAGGAGGTTCGCCGTGCCGTGGTCGGCCGCGACGCGACGCTCGGGCCAGCTCGACTCAGTCCAAAAGGGCCCTCGAGATTTCGCCAACGTTGTGGCGGAACATGTCGAGATAGGTCGGTGCCGGGCCGGTGGGGCCGGACAGCGAGTCCGCGTAGAGCGTGCCGCCGATGGAGGCACCGGTTTCACGCGCGAGCTGCTCCACCAGACGCGGGTCCGTGACGTTCTCGACGAACAGTGCGTGGATGCCCTCGTCCCGCATCAGGCGAATGAGAGCCGCGACTTCCGCTGCCGACGGCTCGCTCTCGGTGCTGAGACCAACCGGGGCATGGAAGTCTATGCCGTAAGCGCGCCCAAAGTACTGGAACGCGTCGTGCGAGGTGATCACCCGGCGCCGATCCGCAGGGAAGGCCTCGAGCCGGCTGCGGATATCCCGATCGAGCGCCGCCAGTTCGCGGTCATAGGCTTCGGCGCGGCGACTGTAGGCTTGTGCGTAAGCCGGGTCCGCCGCAGCCAGTCCGCGCGCGATGTTGGCGACTTCAAGGCGTCCGTTGGCGAGATCCTGCCACGCGTGCGGATCGGGTCGGTGCCTGTCCAGTCTCAGCGCTGCGATTCCTTCGCTCGCCAAAACAACCGGCCCCTTGTAGCCGGACACCTCAACGAGCCGGTCCATCCAGCCTTCAAAGCCGAGCCCATGGACGACAACGACATCCGCTTGGGCCAGCGCGCGTGCATCGGCCGGGGTCGGTTCGTAGACGTGGGCATCAGCGTCCGGACCAACCAGTGTAGTGAGCGCGACGTGCTCCCGGCCGACGTTTCTCACCAGGTCCCCGAGAATGGTGAAGGTGGTGACGACTTTGAGCTTGTTGGCCGCCGAGGGTCGCGCCGTCGTGGCGACAGCGAGCGTCGCAACTGCGGCAAACCACGAGCGGCGTGAAAGGCGAACCATGGACTTCCCCCCGCCCTGCCACTCAGGCTTCAAGGTGGCGGCGCGGCGTCAACCGCACCCTCAAGCTGCCGCGCGGACCCGCCACGAATGAGACGATGTAAAGGCCGCCGGCCACCAGGATGATGGCCGGTCCGGAAGGCAGGCCGGCGTGGTAGGAGACCAGGAGCCCCGCATAGCCGGACCCGAAGGCGATCACGCCGCTCGTGGCCGCGAGCGAGGCGACTTCGCCCGCCCAGAATCGCGCGGCCACTGCCGGGAGCATCATCAACCCCACTGCCATCAGCGTGCCGAGCGCATGGAATCCGGCGACAAGGTTCATGACGACCAACGCGAGAAACACGAAGTGAACGATTGCCCCTGGCGCGCCCACCGCGCGCAGGAAGCCAGGGTCGAAGCACTCGACAATCAGCCCCCGACCGATGACGGCCAAAGCGAAAAGGGTCAGCGTCGCGATCGAGACGACGAGCAGCAGCGACGCATCGTCGACTGCCAGAATGGTGCCGAAAAGGACATGCATCAGATCGACGTTGTTGCCGTGCGTCGAGACAATGAGCACCCCAAGCGCCAGCGAGATGAGATAGAAGGCGGCGAAGCTGGCGTCCTCGCGCTGAGGCGTCACGCGTGCTACGAGTCCGGACAGAGTCGCCACGACGAGCCCTGCGACGAAGCCGCCGAGGCTCATCGCCATCATCGAGAGCCCCGCGATCATGAAGCCAATGGCGGCACCCGGCAGCACGGCGTGGCTCAAGGCATCGCCAACGAGGCTCATGCGGCGCAAGACCAGCAGCACACCGACCGGACCACCGCCGACGCTGAGCGCCAGGCAAGCCACCAGGGCCCTGCGCATGAACCCGAACTCGACAAAGGGCTCGATCAGCGCCGCATACACGGCCATCAGTCCACGCCTCGGCGGCAGACCTCGGCACGGTCATCCCACGCCTCGGCCATCTGCCGCGCTTGAAAGAGATGCTCTGCCCGCAGCACCTCGGCAGTCATGCCCCAGGCAACGGGCTCCCGGGCGATCACCAAGGTGTCGGGGAAGTTCTCTCGTACCTGGTCGAGGTCATGCAGGACGGCGACAACCGTGCGCCCTTCGCCATGCCAAGCCACGACCATCCTCAGTAGGTCCGCCGAGGTCTTGGCGTCGATCGCGTTGAACGGCTCGTCGAGCAAAATGACAGGACAGTTCTGCACCAACATGCGGGCAAACAAGACCCGTTGGAACTGCCCCGCCGACAAGGAGGCAACCGGTCGTCGGCCAAAGCCACCGAGACCGACGGCCAGGAGCGCTTCGGTGGCCTCGCGCCGCTGCGCTCGCGTGACTGGGCGGAAAAGCCCGTTCGTGGCCCAGTGACCGAGCAAGACGGTGTCCATCACCGAGATCGGGAAACTGCGATCAATCTGCGCCTGCTGGGGCAGATAGGCGATGTCGTCCTGGCGCAGGCCGTTGCGTTCCAAGCGCCCACCAAGAGGCACCACGTGCCCGATCAACCCCTTGAGCAACGTGCTCTTGCCGGCTCCATTGGGGCCGACCACCGCCGTCATCGAACCGACCCGGAAGCTGCCCGTCAGGTGATGCACCGCCGGATGGCGGTCGTATCCGAAGGTGACGTCGTGGAGAGAAAACGCAGCCGTCATGGCAGCCACCCCATGGCCCAAGCGGCGGCAACCCACAGCAAGGCCGCGAGGGGCATCACCCACGCGAACTGTGCGACCACGCCACCGCCTAGCGGCGACACGACGCGCCAGAACCGAGCACCTTCCGCGGCGCCATCGCTCGCTGTGGGCCTACGCATCGGCAGGGAATAACGGCATTGCCTCGGCAACCGGAAGACCGCCCGCCTGGGTCTTGCGGATCATCGGGCCAGGGCCCCCTTGTGGTGCTTCGAGGAATCCACTCAAGTCCTGTCAGGCCGCGCCGGTCGGGAGGCAGGTCGGGCAGGCGCCCTCCACCTCGATCACACGTCTCGTCACACGGTACCCCAAGGCCGCGGCATCCTCGGCGAGCACTTGCACGATCCGAGGATCCTCGAGTTCAGTCGATGCCCCGCAAAGCTCGCAGATGAAGAAGAGACAATCGTGCTGGCGTTCGGGATGCGTGCGGGGGACATATGCGTTGCGACTTTCGATCTTCGAGACGAGTCGCTCCGCAATCAGGAACTCAAGCGCCCGGTACACGGTGGTCGGTCCGATCCGACGCGAGTGCCTGTGCTCGAGTGCCTCGATCAGTGCGTATGCGCCCGTCGGCCGCCCCCTCTCCCAAAGCAACTCCAGGACCTGCCGCCTGAGCGTGGTTAGCTTGGTCCCGCGCGCGGCGCAAAGGGACGCTGCCAGTGCAACCCGTTCAGCAGGCGCATGCGGCCCTCGGCAGTTGGGATCGGTGCAGGGCTGGGGTTGAGTCGGGGGGAGTTCCACGACATGGACCTCCGTTGCAGCGTTTCAATGATACGTTATAACATTACTTAAGCGATGGCAAAGAGCCAACGATTCCTCGCGTCGCCGAACCTCGAAGCGAGATTCGACGCGACCAGGCAGCATTCGCAGGAGAACCAGATGAACGTGCCGTCCAAAGTACCCGTTTCCATCCTCACCGGCTTCCTCGGCTCTGGCAAAACGACCCTGCTCAACCGCATCTTGAGCGAGGAGCACGGCAAGCGCATTGCCGTGATTGAGAACGAGTTCGGGGAGGTCGGCATCGATCAGGCGCTCGTCATCGACGCCGACGAAGAGATCTTCGAGATGTCGAACGGCTGCATCTGCTGCACGGTGCGCGGAGACCTGATTCGCGTGCTCGGCAATCTCATGAAGCGCCGCGACAAGTTCGACTACGTGCTGGTGGAGACCACGGGGCTCGCCGATCCCGGCCCGGTCGCCCAGACCTTCTTCATGGACGACGAGATTCGCGCGGAGTTCTCGCTCGACGGGATCGTCACGCTCGTCGACGCCGCCCACATCGAGCAACAGCTCGGCCGAAGCGACGAAAGCACCGAGCAAGTCGCGTTCGCAGACGTGCTTGTCCTCAACAAGACAGACCTCGTCAACGACGAGGCCCTCGACAGGCTCGAAGCTCGGCTTCGGGAAATGAACCGAATGGCGCAGGTGGTGCGCAGCGAGCGCGCCGACGTCCCTGTAGACACCGTCCTCAACCTCGACGCCTTCAACCTCGACGACGTGCTCGAGCGTCGTCCCACCTTTCTCGAGCCGGAGTACCCGTTCGAGTGGACTGGCGTCTATTCGCTCGGTGTCGGCCGATTCGAACTCAGCCTGGCCGACGGACCCGATCCCGCGATGTCGCTCGTCGTCGTGCCCCACCAAGAACCGGACGACGCTGCCTTGCGTGAGGGTGCGGAGTGGTGCGTGAGGCGGTATGCGGAACCTGCGCAGCTCATTGTCCCGGGAGAGGAGATTCCGGTCGGAAAGCACGTGAACCTCAAGCTCGATTCCCCCGGGCGCAAGTCGTTCACCCTCGTGGTTGATGTGCCTTTGCGGGTTGGCCTGTACGCCCAGCACACCGCCGAAGAGTTTGACCTCCAACTCAAGGACGCACAAGGAGCAACGATCGAGCCAGAGGCCGAGCGTACTTGGGTGGCGCAGCACGAGCACGACGACGAGGTGGGTTCGATCGCCATCGAGACCGATGGCGACGTCGACGCCGAAAGGCTCAACGCCTGGCTTGGCCGACTGCTCCGTGAGCGCGGGGTGGACATCTTCCGAATGAAGGGCTTCATCAGCCTCGCTGGCGAGTCGCGTCGCTTCGTCTTCCAAGGCGTTCACATGCTCTTTGACGGCCAGCCGGATCGTCCGTGGGGCGACTCGCCCCGGCGCAATCAGCTCGTATTCATCGGTCGCAACCTCGATGAGGAGAACATGCGCCAGGGCTTCGAGGCATGCCTGGTCTGAACGCCGACAGCGCAACCGGCGTCCTCCATCGGGGCTGGTCTGCAACGGTCGACGACTACGCCATCGCCGGCGGGTGGAGCCGCCGCGGTGAAACGCTGGTGGTCGCCGACGCCGCTGGTGGTGTCCACGCGTTCGATGGCAAATCCGGTGCAAGCGCGTGGACGGGCCATGTGGCTCATGATGGGGGCGCGCTGGCAATGGCGATCCACCCAACCGCAAACACGTTCGCTACGGCTGGCCAAGACGGACGAGTCCTCCTCTGGGGTGTCGCCGACGGTCAGGTACAAAAGGCCATCGACGTCGGCAAGGGTTGGGTGGAGAACGTGGCCTGGTCGCCGGACAGCAGGTGGCTCGCGGCGTCTTCCTCGCGCCAGGTTCGCGCGTATGACGCGGACTGCAGGGAAGTTTGGCGCACCGACGACCATCCCAGCACGGTCAGTGCGATCTCCTGGTCCCGCGCAGGGGAACTGGCGACGGCCTGCTACGGCCGGGTTGCGTTCTTCGCAGCGTCCACCGGGAAGCTTCGCCAGACGCTTGAGTGGAAGGGTTCCTTGGTGTCGATGGCACTGAGCCCCGACGGGGATGTCGTGGCGTGCGGCAGCCAGGACAACTCGGTGCACTTCTGGCGTCGTTCGACAGAGGAGGACTCCATGATGTCCGGCTACACCGGCAAGCCGTCGGCCTTGGTCTTCGATGACACGGGCACCCTTTTGGCCACCAGCGGAAGCCATTGCGTGACGGTCTGGAGCTTCCAGGGAAGCGGCCCGGAAGGCTCGCGGCCCGGCATTTTGGACCTTCACATCCAACCCGTCACGACGCTTGCCTTCGCCCGCCGCAAGTTGCGCCTAGCCTCGGGGGGCCGAGACGGTGGCGTGGTTGTGTGGTCGCTACGGCGCAATGGCGAAGGCGGCCCGATCGGGGCTGCAGTCGTGGCGGACGTGGTATCCGAGCTCTACTGGCGGCCGGACGGGCGCGCGCTTGCCGCACTCGACGCCCGCGGCGGCGTGACGGTCTGGCGGGTACGCTGAGCGAGGCCCCGAGACATCGCGCCCATGGGAGACCATCGAGGTAAAACCCTCCATGGAAAACGTGCGCGTTTGACCGACCTTCGGCAACGTGTGACGCTTGCCCCGATCATCTCCGTTTCGCCGCGAGGGGAGGCACTTGCATGACTAGCGCATCGAAAGGATATCGGGACGGCATCCTGTCTGCGTGGCAGGGCGAGCAATGGGGCAGGGAGTTCTTCGAGCTGCTGGCCGCAGGGACCGACGACGTCGACCGCCGCGCCAAATGGGAGGTGCTCGCGGAACTCGAGCGAGCGACCGGCGACATTTTGCTGCCACTCGTCGCCGCCGCCGACGCCCCTCGTGAGAAGCGAGCGGACCCGGATGCGGCCGCGGCGGCATACGGAGCGTTGCCCTATGCAGACGCGCTACAGCAGATGATGACGCTCGTCGAGCCCGCCATCGAGCGGTTCCGGGAGCTTCTCGACATGGCACCGGAGGAAGACCGCGAGGCGGTACAGATTTTGTTCGACCACGAGGCTGCCATCCAGGAATTCGCCAAACGGGAGCTCGCCGGGGACACCGAAACGTCCCTTGATCCTGTACGCGACGTCATCGCCCGCGCACGGGCGTCGGAACTCGCGGCCTGAGCAGAGGAGGCACCCATGACCGCATTGAATCAGCAGGAAAAGGAAGCCTTCCTGAGCGAACTGCACGTCGGTGTTCTGGCGGTTCCCCGGGACAGACGTGGCCCTCTCACGGCGCCCATCTGGTACTGCTACGCCCCCGGCGAGAGCCTCTGGATCATGATCGGCCGCGACTCCCGCAAGGCCGGGCTGCTCAAGGTCGGCACCCGGGTGTCGCTCTGCGCGCAGACGGAAGAGCCGCCCTATTCCTACGTCACCGCGGAGGGGCCTGTCGAAAGTGTCCGGCCCGGCACGGACGATGACATCCTGGAACTCGCGACCCGCTACCTCGGCGAGAAGGACGGCAAGGCCTACGCCGAGAGCATGCCGACCCGCACCAGCCTGACAGTCACCATACGGCCGGAGACCTGGCTCGCGGTGGACTACTCGCGCCGGTAGTCAAGGCAACTCTGCACACGCACTGTTCGCGAAGGGGTATCTTCCCCGGCATACAAACAGAACCGCGCAGGTGCGCCTGCATGCAGCAAAATCGGACAGATTTGTCCTGTATGCTAGGCTCGACGTGAGAGGCAGGGAGTTCATTGAGCGGGTTTCCGAGATCGGCCATCAGCAAGGCGTCCCGGTGCGCGTCGACACCAAGCGCGGCAAAGGCAGCCACATCACCGTCTACTACGGTGCCCGCAAGACGGTCGTGAAGGACCATCGCAAGGAGATACCGGTCGGCCTGCTGTCCACGATGATCCGCCAACTGGGTCTCGATCGAAGCGACTTCCACTAGGAACGAAGGGAGGCAGCCATGCGATTCACCTACCCCGCGCGACTGCAACGCACCGGAACGAACGAGATCGTCGTGTCGTTCCGCGATCTGCCGGAGTGCCTGACCTCCGGCACCGACGAAGCCGACGCGCTGGCCGAGGCCACCGACGCGCTCGAGGAGGCCATCGCGGGACGCATCGACGACCGCGAGTCGATCCCATGCCCCAGCCCGCGTCGTACCGGCGAGCGCCTCGTCTCGGTGCTCGCCGACACCGCAGCAAAGGCGGCACTGTGGGTCGCGCTGCGGGAGAGCGGCACGAGCCGCGTCGCCTTGGCCGCGCGCCTCGGCATCGACGAGAAGGCCGTTCGCAGGATGCTCGATCCGCGACACCGCAGCTCCGCAAACCGCATACACGAGGCCTTGCGGGCGCTCGGCCAGGATCTCGTGGTCGAGACCCACGCTGCGTGAAGGGGTTCATCGGAAGGAGTCCAGCGATGTCGATACACCGTTCCCTAACCGCCCGCGCCATGCTGCTCGCCGTAGCAGCTCTTGTCGCCGGTTGCGGCGATGCCCCATCGACCGAAGACGAAGCCGCATCCGCCGTCAGCGACGCCGCTTCCGACGCCGGTAATCAAGCAGAGGCTGCCGTGCGCCAAATCGGCGCGTCGGCGAGTTTTCGGGGAATCAACGGCATCCATTTCGGGCCGAACGGCGATCTCTGGCTCGCCTCCGTCGTCACCCCCGCCGTCGCTCGGATCGATCCCGACAGCGGCGAAATCCTCGAGAATCTGGGCCTCGGCGACGGTCCGAAGTCGCCGGACGACCTCGCTTTCGGGCCGGACGGCTCGGTCTATTGGACCGACATCAGCAACGGCGAAGTGGCGATGAAGAGTCCTGATGGGAGCACCCGAATCGTCGCCTCGCCCGGGGTTGGCGTGAATCCGATCACCTTCTCCGACGACGGCCGCCTGTTCGTCTCGCAGTGCTTCATGGACACGCGGCTCTTCGAGCTCGACCCGCAAGGAGTTGCCGAACCACGCCTGATCCGGGACGACCTGGGGCCCGGTTGCGGCCTGAACGGGATGGACTGGGGCTCGGCGGACGGACGGCTCTACGGACCGCGCTGGTTCCGCGGCGAGGTCGCCCGAGTCGACGTGGACAGCGGCGAACTGGAAACGGTGGCGGACGGTTTCGGCGTCCCCGCAGCGGTGAAGTTCGACAGCAAGGGCCGCCTCCATGTCCTGGACTCCTTGCGCGGCGAGGTCGTCCGGCTGGATGAGGACGGCGGCCGCGAGGTCGTGGCCCGCGTTCAGCCCGGGCTCGACAACTTTGCCTTCAACGAGGAAGACCGACTCTTCATCTCGAGCTTCGCCGACGGCTTCATCGTCGAAGCCATGGCGCCGGACCAGAACCGCGTCGTCTTGGCGGGCGGCCTGAACATGCCCGGCGGGGTTGCGCTGATCGGTGGTGCCGAGTCGCCCCGTCTCGTCGTGGCGGATTTCTTCGCGCTGAGGCAACTCGACCCGGCGACCGGCGAGGAACTCTCCGTGGTGCGCGACGTGATCGGCTTTTCCGACCTTGGAAGCTCCATGTCGGTGCACGCGACGGCAGACGACAAGCTGGTGCTGACGAGCTGGTTCGACAACGCCGTTCGCGTCTGGGATCCGGGCGCCGACGCCTTGGTGCAGGTTTTCGGCGAGCTGGCACAACCGATCGACGCGCTCGTATTCGATGGTGAAGTGGTCACGAGCCAGTGGGGCGCCGGCAACGTGATCGCCTTCTCGCCCGAAAACCCCGAGCAAAAGCGGGTATTGGTCGATGGCCTGTCAGGCCCGGCCGGACTCACCATGGCGGACGGTGCCCTGTATGTCGCCGACAACCTCGCCGGCACCTTGCACCGGATCGACAGCGATGGCAGCGAGCTGGTCGCCGAAGGGCTCGACCAGCCGGAAGGGCTCGCGGCGGCGAACGGTTCCATCTACGTCGTCGAGGCCGGCAGCGGGCACGTGACGGCGATTGACCTGACGCGCGGCGAGTCGGCGCCGGTTGCCGGCCCCCTCGAACTGCACGTGCCGCCATCGGGGGAGTTTCCAAACACAATGCTGTTCAACGGCATCGCCACCGACGGCGAGACGGCCTGGGTCACGGGCGACGCCGCGAATACCGTGTACGTCTTCGACCTGGATTAGGTAGCACGGCAGGACCCCACGGGACAAGCCCGTCCCCTACGAGGCCCGTCCTGAACCCATCGACAGGTTTGGCACGGACCCGTAGGGGCGGGGCTTGTCCCCGCCCGTCTTGAACGCGCCGAAGCACAGCAGATGCCCTCGCCCCCAGAGCCCGCTCGCACGCAAAGTCCGACAGCCTCCAAGGGCTGGATTAGGCTAGTGTGTCGCAAGTGTGGAAGGGCCGGAGCGGACGGGATGGTCGGATTGCGGTTCCGAGCAGGTGCGATGTTTGGCATCGTTGCCGCCGCGCTTGCATTCGGTGTTCGCGCCGAACCTGCCGACGCGGAGCCGCCGTGGCCCAAGGCGTGGTTCGAAGCGCCGAAGACCGCTAGCGAAGCCGGCCTCACACGCTTCTCCCAGAGCCCGTACCTCGACGACCGCGGTCTGCCGCCGGTCGAGGAGCGGCTCCCGGACGACCCCATCATCATCGAGCCCTATCGCAACATCGGCAAGTACGGCGGCACCGCCCGCATCACGCTCTGGGACACCTGGCAGTTCTTCAACTGGGAACATGCGCTGACACTGTCCGCAAACATGCGCGACGTGCTGCCGAACCTTGCCGAGGGCTGGGAACTCAGCGAAGACGGCCGCACCACCACCATCCACCTGCGCCCCGGCATCAAGTGGTCCGACGGCCACCCCCTCACCGCCGACGACTTCATGTTTCGCCTGAAGCACGTCTGGCAGGACCCGGACATCTCGCCGGTGGTGTATCGCCTCGTGCAGGGTTGCGAGTTCGTCAAGATCGACGATTACACGTTCCAGTACGTGTTCCCCGGCCCAAACCCGATGTTCGCCAACTTCTTCGCGCAGTACGGCAGCCATTTCGTGGACCCGATGCACTTCTTCAAGGACTACCACGCCGCCTTCCGCGACAAGGAGGAACTCGAGGAGCTGGTGGAGGAAGAAGGCTTCGTGACGTGGATGGCGATGTACGGCGCACTGCGCGGCTGGGGCAACGAGGACGCCGTCAAGGTGCCAACCCTCAGGGCGTACCGGGTGACCGAGCGCACGCCGACGAAGATGCGGCTCGAACGCAATCCGTACTATCACAAGATCGACCCGGCGGGGAATCAACTGCCCTACATCGACGAGATCGACGCCATCATCCTGCTCGAAAACTCGAAGATGATCGCCTTCCAGGCGGCCACCGGACAGCTTGACTTCGCCGCCTATGCCTTGAAGACGGAGGACATACCGCTGTTGAAGCTTGGCGAAGTCAAGGGCGTCAACAAGGTTCACGTCTGGACCCGACTGCACGTTAGCGACGTTTCGATCCAGCCCAACTACAACTACGACGATCCAAAGTATCGCGAGCTCCTCTGGGGCACGGGCGAACGACGGTTCGTGCGGGCCCTGTCGCACGCCATCGACCGGCCGCAAATGAATGACGTCATCTATTTCAGCAAGGGCGTGCCGAGCCAGGTGACTGCCCATCCGACGAGCCGCTGGTACGAGGAGCGTTTCGCCAACGCGCACACCCGCTACGACCCCGACTACTCCCGCGCCCTGCTCGACGAACTGGGCCTTGCGGACATCGACGGCGACGGTCTGCGCGAATATCCGGACGGCTCCAAGCTCACCATCACCTTCGAGTATCTCGATTTCGAGACGCCGAAGACCATGACCATGGAGCTCGTGCGCGAATACTGGCGCGAGGTGGGCATTGACCTCAGGCTCAAGTCGGTGGAAAGGCGACTGCAGTCCGAGCGCGCGCAGGCAAACAAGATGCAGATGACCCTATGGCACGCCGACAAGGTCACCGACATCCTGTTTCCGCTGGTGCCGGACTGGTTCTACCCGCACCGCTCCGGCTGGGACATCGCCATGTGGAACCACTGGGCGCGCTACTACCAAACCGATGGCCGCCTCGGCGAGGAACCGCCACCGCTCGTCCGAAATCTGCAGTTCTGGGGCGACGAGCTGCGCGAAGCGACCACCGAGGAGCACCGCACCAAGGCCGCCAAAACCTTGCTCGAAGCCGCTGCGGAAAACCTCTGGACCATCGGCACGGTCGGCCAGGCACCGCATCCGGTCGTGGTCTCGAACCGCCTGAAGAACGTCACCTCCACCGGCATCTGGGGCTGGGACAACCGCTGGACCTTGTCCTATCATCCTTCGACTTGGTATTTCGACGAGGACGAGCCGTAGCGCCGCCCTTCGCAATCACCGTCAGCATTTGCCGGCGACATCGGCACTCCCCTAAGGCTGCCGAGCGCGTCGTGGATGGCATCGGTGCCAGAAACCTTGACGGTGGCGCACACCGAACTATTGCTTCCCCATACTCCCGAATATGGCTAATATGGCTCCATGAAGACGACGATAGACATTCACGACGAGTTGCTGGCACGGGCCAAGCGACTCGCCAAGGAGACGGGCCAGCCGCTCCGGGCGGTCGTAGAGGATGGGCTCCGGCTAGTCTGCGACTCGACGCCCGCTAGCGGATACTCCCTTCCAGATCTACGGTGCGGCGACCCCAATGCACCCGATCCGCTAGCGAAATACACTTGGCCGGAGCTCAGAGAGTTGATCTACGGTGATGCGGGCACACGGTGATCGCCGTAGATACCAACGTGCTGGTCTACGGCCATCGTAGAGAGGTAGGCGTTGGAGACGTCGCCCACGCCCTGCTGGCGGACTTGGCGGCAGGAGACCGCCCTTGGGCCATCCCGTGGCCTTGCTGCTACGAGTTTCTCAGCGTAGTCACAAACCGGCGCATCTGGAAGGATGCGGCCACGCCTGCCGAGGACGCGTGGGCGCAGTTCCAAGCGTGGGCAAATGCTCCCGCATGTCGCCTGATCGCCGAGACCAATGATTTCCAGAGTGTCCTTGGACGTTTCGTGCAGCGTCCGCACGTAGTCGGTGGCGTCCTTCACGACGCCCGCATCGCGGCTCTGTGCGTTGCCCATGGCGTAGAGGAGCTTCTGACGCGCGATCGCGACTTCTCCGCGTTCCCGGAACTGCGCACGCGCAACCCGTTCGCTGGTGTGCCGCCCTAATACGCCAAGTTTTTTGCGTGTCAACTCACCGTTCTCGGCAGGTGTCCGTCCGACGCCAGCGCATGGAGTAAGGTCAGCGGATGAAGCTCGATCTTCCCCACGTCTGCCACAGCGACCCGCAAATATCTGGCGGCACGCCCGTGTTTGTTGGCACACGCGTTCCGGTCCAGTCCCTTTTTGACTACCTGGAAGGCGGAGAGACCCTGGGGGAGTTCCTTGACCAGTTCCCCTCGGTGTCGAAGGAACAGGCCTGCGCTGCTCTTGGGATGGCTCGAGATTCCATAGTGGCCCGTGCGCGTTCTGCTTGATGAGAACCTGCCTCGTGCGCTTGCAGCCCACCTAGCGCGGACTGGCGCCTCTGCACGCCCCGCAGGCGGCCCCCCTTCCGAGAAACGGCGAGGAACGCCGTTTCTCGACTCCCCCGCAAGGGGGGAGTGACAGGAAGGCCCTCGTACCCCCAACAACGGCGGTGGCGTGCACTTTCCTGTCACTCCCCCCTCGAGGGGGAGTCGAGAAAAGCGTCCCCGCTTTTCTCGGAGGGGGGGCCGCCGACCCAACGCCCGTACGCCGCAAATCTCCGAACGAAGCCCCTCCTGTCACTCCCTTTTCGCGCAAGCGCCGTTTTCTACGGCGCAGCCCACCTAGGGGAGCACGACGTCCGTACGGTGCAGGGAGAAGGCTGGGCCGGAACCAAGAATGGCGAGCTTCTTCAGCGGGCTGGCTCACATTTCGATGCGTTGTTGACCATGGATCGAGGCTTGCCGCATCAACAAAACCTCGGCGCCTTGGGCCTGCGCATAATGATCATCCGAGCGCAATCCAACCGCATGATCCATCTGACACCGCTCGTCAACGCCATCGTTCAGACTTTGGCAGCGATGCCGCCCGGCGAGTTGCGCGAGGTCGGCGATTGAGCAGGACGGCCCTGAGCCAAGTTGCCTCGGCCGTGTACTCCTCGTTGAGCTGGCCGATGCCTTGGGCGGCACCGTCCTCACAGAAAACGCCGTCCTCACAGCAATGGGTGTTCCTCGGCGCGGCGACCCCAACGCACCCGATCTGCTGGCGCGATACGCTCGGCCGGAGCTCAGAGAGTTGATCTACGGTGATGCGGATACGCGGTGACCGCCGTAGACACCGGCGTCCTGGTCTACGGCGATCGTAGAGCCGGGGCAGTTGCTCGGTAGAAGGGCCGTACCGTTAGGCGCTACCCTCACCATCCATCGCCGCGAGCACCTTCGGGGGTGACATGGGCAACTCTCGCAGGCGCAGCCCCAAGGCATTGTGGATGGCGTTGGCCACCGCTGCCATCGGTGGTGCGATGGGGACTTCGCCGACGCCGCGCACGCCGAAGGGATGGGCGTCGTTGGGCACTTCCACCACTTCCGTTTCGATCATCGGGAGGTCGGAGGCGACCGGGATGCGGTAGTCGAGAAAGCCGGGGTTTTCGAGCTGGCCGTTGTCGTCGTAGATGTACTCCTCGTTCAAGGCCCAGCCGATGCCCTGGGCCACGCCCCCCTGAATCTGGCCTTCCACGTAGCCGGGGTGGATGGCGCGGCCGGCGTCCTGCACGGCCGTGTAGCGCACCACGTCCACCTTGCCTGTCTCGCGGTCCACCGCCACGTCGCAAATGTGTGTGGCAAAGGCTGGCGCCGCGCCTTGGGCGTTGACCGACACTTGCGCGACGATGGGGCCGCCGGTTTGGGATGCCTTGCCGGCCAGTTCTGCCAGCGACAGCGGCTCGAAGTCGCCGGCGTTGGCGCCGGCGGGATGGGCATGACCGTCCTGCCATTCCACGGCTTCCGGGTCGATGTCCCACAGCATCGCCGCGCGCTCGCGCAGGTGCTGCACCACGGCACGAGTCGCCTCAGTCACGGCGGTGCCGGACGCAAACGTCACGCGGCTGCCGCCGGTGGTGGCGCTGTAGCCGATGCTGTTGGTGTCGCCCACCAATACGCTCACGTCGCGGTAGTGGATGCCCAGGATTTCCGCCGCCATGTTCACCATGGACGCACGCGAGCCGCCGATGTCCGGGTGTCCGGTGGTGATGGCGACGGTGCCGTCCTCGTTGATCGCCACCTGCGCGCTCGACTCGCCGCCGACGTTGAACCAGAAACCGGAGGCGATGCCCCGGCCACCGCCTTCCGGCACCGGGGCGGAGTAGTGCGGATGTGCCTTGGCGGCCTCCAGCGTCTCCTGAAAGCCGATGCGACGGAAGGTTGGCCCGTAGGCGGCACGCGTGCCTTCCTGCGCGGCGTTCTTCTCCCTGAGCGCGATCGGGTCCAGGCCCAGCGTCTCGGCCAGTTCGTCGATCACCGACTCGACGCCGAATGCGGCGATGGGAGAGCCGGGGGCGCGGTAGGCGTTGCACTTGGGCCGGTTCATCACCACGTCGTAGCCCACCACCGACATGTTGGGGATGTTGTAGGGCGCGAACGCGCAGTTGGCGGCCGCCCGCACCGGCGAGCCGGGGAAGGCACCAGCCTGGAAGCGGAACGTGGCTTCCGCCGCGACGATGGTGCCGTCGCGTTTGGCGCCGATGCGCACGGTGTTGGACGAGCCGGAGGTGGGGCCCGTGGCGCGGAACACCTCCTCCCGCGTCATCACCATCTTCACCGGCGCCCCGCTCTTGCGGCTGAGCGCATAGGCAAGGGGTTCGAGATAGACGATGGTCTTGCCGCCGAAGCCGCCGCCGATCTCCGCCGGAATGGCGCGGATGTCGGAAAGCCGCGCGCCGGTCATCTTGGCGGTGGCGTTGCGCACCATGAAGTGGCCTTGGCTGGAGCTCCAGATGGTGGCTCTGCCGTCGCCGCCGACGCTGACGAGGCAAGCGTGGGGTTCGATGTAGCCCTGATGCACGGGCCGGGTGCGGAAGTTCCGTTCGACAACTACGTCGGCCTCGGCGAAGCCCGCCTCCACGTCGCCAAGGGTGAAACCGGACCGGCTGGCGATGTTGCTCGGCGTGTCGGGAGGCGGCTCGATGCCGTCGGTGCGGAGGAAGTCGTGCAGCACCGGGGCGTCGGGCTTCATGGCGTCCTCGACGTCGATCACCCAGGGGAGCTCGTCGTATTCGACATCGATCAGTTCGAGCGCCTCCGAGGCGGCCTGAGCACTGGTGGCAGCCACCGCAGCCACGGCATGGCCGGCATAGAGCGCCTTGTCCCGCGCCATCACGTTGCGGCTGACGAAGCGCATGTCCGCCGGCCCCACCTGCACGGGCGTGTCCACGGGGAAGTCCACCAAGTCCGCACCGGTGATGACCGCTTTCACGCCGGTCAATGCCTCGGCGCGGGAGGCGTCGATCGAGAGGATGCGGGCATGGGGATGCGGACTGCGAAGCACCTTGCCCCAGAGCATCCCGGGCTGGCTGAAGTCCGCGCCGAAGCGCGCCTTGCCGGTGACTTTCTCTTCACCGTCCGGGCGAATCGTGCGCTGCCCTACCCAGAGATTTGCCTCTCCCATCGTCCACTCCCCATTCAATCCGACCAGATGGACGCGGCAACCATAACCGAAGCGTGGTGGAAAGCGCCGGCTGCCGAAAACAGAGTCCCTCGGGAGTTCGTAGGGGACCGGCTTGTCCCGTCCCGGGGCCCGGACGGGCCGTTTGGCAGTTCGCCTGCGCGAACTGCTCCGCTTCGACCAGTTCCTCAATCCATTCAACACGGGCGGGGACAAGCCCCGCCCCTACGAGGCCCGTGAACCCACCGATGCGCGAAGCCGTCTCGCACGCGCAACGCGTGTCTCCTTCATTCGTCCATATACGCCCTGTGGATGGGGGTCAAGTCGTCTGCGGGCGGGCAGGCATTCACGCGCCAGTGCCTTGGGTCGCCGCGGCAGACGATGCCGTCACGGAGCACCCGTTCCGCTTTCGGCAGCGCGCCGCAGCTTGACGGGATGTAGCGGAAGGTCAGGCCGCAGCGACGGCGGCTTGATCGGTTCGGCGCAGAACCATGCACCAACGTGCTGGTGTGCAGGGAGATCTGGCCGGCGCGCATGGTGTTGCTCACCGGCGCGCCAAAGCGTTCCGGAGCCGGAATCTCCTGCTGCAGTGCCACCTCGCCTTCGGCGCTATGCCATTCGATAGGGCCGTGGCGGTGGCTTCCGGGCAGGAACTGCATGGGCGCATTGGCTTCGTCCACGTCGTCAATGGCAAGCCAGGCGGTAACGGTCATGGTCGGGCGCACCGGCCAGTAGGTGGCGTCCTGATGCCACGGCACGCGTTTCGGGTCCTCAGGCACCTTGCAGAAGTAGTGGCTCGACCAGCAGATGATGTTGGGGCCGATGAGGTCTTCGACGTAGTCGAGAATCGTCGGATGCTGGGCCAGCTCCCAGATGCCCTTGCAGCGGTTGTGGTAGCCCATGATGGCGTAGGCGTTGCGACCGTCTCGCATGGCGCGCATTCGTTCGAGCAAGCCGTCGAAGTAGACCCGGCTGGCGTTCGCCTCGGCTGGGGAGAGGGCGTCGAGTGGCGCGATGTAGCCGCGCTCGTTGAAGCTCTGCACCTGCAGCGGCGAGAGTGTTTTCGCGTGTTCCGCCTTGGCGGGAAAGAAGCGGATGTCGTCGTTCATGGCTCGCGGCACAGAAAGCGGAAGCCCACACAGTACCGAAGACCAGCCTCGATTGCCGAGCGCTCCTCCCCCGCTTGCTCCGGCTGTCCCGATTGCCCCACACTTGCACATCGGACGACGACGTGGAGCAAGTCAGGTGATCACGATTCTCGACGGCGGCATGGGTGGCGAAATCCAGCGGCGCGTGCCAAAGGCGGCACACGGGCTGTGGTCCGCGACCGTCCTGATCGACGACCCGGACATGGTGACGGAGATTCACCGCGAGTACATCGCCGCCGGCGCCACCGTCATCATCACCAACACCTACTCCACGATTCCGAGCTATCTCGGCAAGGGCGGCCTCGCGCATCGCTACGTGGAACTCACCGAAACGGCGGCGCGACTGGCGCGGCAAGCGGCCCCCGAAGGCAGTGGCGTGGTCGTGGCGGGTTCGCTGCCGCCGATGTCCGAGAGCTATCGCCCCGACCTGATCCCAAGCCCGGAGGAGTCCATGCCGGTATACCGGAACATGGTGCGGGCGATGGCGGATCATGTGGACCTGTTCCTGTGCGAAACGATGGCATCCGCCGAGGAGGCGCACACTGCCGCCACGGCGGCGCTCGATGTTGGCGGCGGCAAGCCCGTGTACGTCTCGTGGACCCTGGGCGAGAAGCCCGGCGCCGGCCTTCGCAGCGGCGAGAGCGTGACCGAGGCGCACCGCCGCCTCGATGGTCTCGCCATCGACGCCTTCCTGTTCAACTGCACCCACCCCGAGGCCATCGAAGTGGCGCTGGCCGAGCTTGCTCCGCTCACCGACAAGCCGCTCGGCTGCTATCCAAACCGCCTCGCCGTGGTACCGGAAGGCTGGACGCTGGACAACGAGGTGGTCATGGGCGGACGCAGGGACTTGCCCCGCGACCTCTACGTCGCAGCGATCATGCGCTGTATCGATGCCGGCGCCACCATCGTCGGCGGCTGCTGCGGCATCGGGCCAGGGGACATCCAGGCCGTGCGGGAGCGGCTTGACCGCAAGGCGGCCTAGCGCTGCTTCCGAGCGCTCCTCGTAAGGGACGGGCTTGTCCCGGCCCGTGTCGGGTTTGGCGGTGCGCCCAAGACGGGCTCGCGGGCCTCGGAGGGAGGGCACCAAGAGCTTGCACCGCAGGAGCGGCGGAAACGCCGCGTATGCGGTGCAAGGTCATGGGGAGGTGGGGGCTGGGGCCAGACGCCGAGCGTTAGCGAGGGGTTTGGCGGCGCGCGCCCTCCATCGCGCCGACAGGCGTGCAATCCGGGGGGCTCGGTTCATTCAAGACGGGCGGGGACAAGCCCCGCCCCTACGAGGCCCGTGCCCAATCCACCGATGCGTTGAACACGGGGGACGGGCCTTTGGAGGGAAAGGCAGAATGCCCCCTCCACAATGCCTTTGAGAGATGACGGTGGATGTCCCGTTGCTGGTGACGGCCGACGACCGTACCGGGGCGCTCGAAGTCGGTGGCGGGATTGCTGATCTAGGCTTCACGGTTCGGCTGGCGCGAACGCCCACACGCCAGGATGATTGCCTTCTGCTGGATGTCGCCTCTCGCCACGTCGACGGGGCGGAGGCTGGGCGGCTAGTTGCGGCTGCGCACGGCCATCCGGCTCGCCATCGGTGCCACAAGATGGACTCGGGCCTGCGCGGCAACTGGGCACACGAGGTGGCGGCGCTGCTCGGTGCCGGTCATCGGGTGGGCGTGATCGCGAGCTATCCCGACGCCGGGCGGCGCTGTCGAGACGGCACGGTCTATGTGCATGGCGTGCCCGTGGCGGAAGGGCCGCTCGGTCGCGACCCGCGCAATCCGCTGCCTTCGAGTCGTCCGGCAGACTACCTCCGCGCTGCCGGATGTGGCGATGCGCTCCGGGACGGCGGCGTGGCGGTGCTCGACGCAGACGACAACGCAGAACTCGGCACTGCCGCTCGACGTTGCCACACGGAATCCCGCATCCCGGTGGGTGCAACCGGAGCTCTTGCCGCCTACGCCGCGATCATCCGCAACCGGCCTCGGGCCGCGCCGCCAATGCTGCCAAGGCCGGCCCTCGTGGTCTGCGGGAGCCTGCATCCGCTGAGCCGACGGCAAGTCGCCGGGCTGCCGGCCGCGCGATTCCGCACTTCGCAAGTGGACCTTGCGGAGCAGGAACTGCGCCAAGGCAACGACGCGGTGCTCGCAACCTCCGACAGTACCGGCCCGATAGCGGACCGCGCCGCCGAGGCAATGGCTAGCAGCGTCGCCACGAGCGTCCAGGAACTGTTGGCTCGAGACGTCGTCGGCACCCTGGTCATCTTGGGTGGCGACACGGCCGGCGCGATCCTTGGGAACCGATCCATGCATGTCGAGGGGTGTGTCGTCACGGGCGTTCCGGTGAGTCGGTTCGAGGGCCTTGACCTCAGCATCGTCACCAAGGGCGGCAGCATCGGCGACGAAAACACGCTCTGCCGCATCCTTGGATAGTAGGGAGCTCGACCTCGAAGGCCAGCAGTTCGCGCAGCGAACTGCCAACGCGCCCGATAGGGCGCGCACGCACGGACTCGGTTCCTCCCCTCGCCGGGTTCGTGCGTTTTGCTCCCTTTCCTTTCCCAACCGAATGCCCGTCACACGACGGCGCGGAATCGGGCACTATGCTGCCAACGAACCACGGCAGTGCAGCGACAGCCGCCGAAAGCAACGCCACTAGATGTCCGAAACCAGGCAAGCAGACACCTCTCCCTTGCGCCTGCTAGGCGAGCGCGATCTCAGCGTGCTGGCGAGCGTGCTGCCGTTCCTGCTCGAGTTTCGCTTCCGCGTTGCCATTTCCGTGGCGCTGCTGCTCGCATCCACCGGCACCTCGCTGCTGGTGCCGTGGCTGCTCAAGCTTATCGTCGACAACCTCGACACGACCCAAGTGGAGCCGACGCTGACCGTGCCGATGGCATTGCTGGCCGCCTACGGTCTCGCCCGTTTCAGCATCAC
>JAPPDJ010000085.1 GCA_028824555.1 Gammaproteobacteria bacterium
CTTCCGCATGGTGCCCCGGCGGGCGAATGGCGCAGAACGCCCGGCGTCGGGCCGACTCTTCGCCTGCGAGAACCCAATCCACCGCGGCCCTCGCCGCGCCGATGCAAGCGAGCGCTGCCCCAAGCGAGCCTGAGCTCATCGTGGTGTCGGGATCCACGCGAACCAGCCCTTCGTCCGGCGAACTCGCCTCTAGCCACTGCACCAGCCGAGCATCGTGAACCCTCGCCGCGTCGTCGAGACTCGCCGCCGTGCAAGGCACTTGGTCGAGCCCGTCCAAAAGCCCGCCAGCCTTCAGTTGCGCGAGCAGATACGCGAGCCGCTCGGGTCGCTCCGGATGCCCTGGCAACACGAGATGCTCAAGACACGCGGCATGCGTCACGAAGCCGACCATCACGCGCTCCGCACGGCTGCTGGCCGTGCTGGCGCGGCAACGCCAATCTCGGCCAGCAACTCCCGGTAGTGGTGTGCGGAGGGCAGGCGGGCGCCGAACATCGAGACGGTTTTGGCGGCGGCAGCGCCGGCGAAGCGGGCGGCTTCGGTTGAGGAGGCGCCGGCGGTCAGGGCGTAGAGGCAGGCACCGGCGTACATGTCGCCGGCGCCGGTCGTGTCTATGGCCTGGGCTGGAAAGCCCGACACCTCGGCGGTTCCCTTCGGGGAGATGACGAGGCTGCCGCGGGCGCCGAGGGTGATGTTGACGTGCGGGGCGATGTCCCTCAGTTCGTTCGCTGCGATGTCGAGGCGGTCGGTTTTGGTCCAGGTTAGGGCTTCTTCCTCGTTGCAGAAGAGCTGATCGACGCCGTTGCCGAGCATCTCCTCGAGGCCTTCGCGGAAGAAGAGCACCATGGCGGGATCGGAGATCACGAGGCTTGCGCGGACACCTTCGGCGCGGGCGGCCTCGCGTGCCTGGGCCACTGCGGCGCGAGCCGTGGGGGAGGAGCACAGATAGCCCTCGATGTGGAGATACTGCGAACGGGCGAGCGCCGCGTGATCCAAGTCCTCTGGGCAAAGCTCTTCGGAAATGCCGAGGAAGGTGAACATCGAGCGTTCCGCGTCCGGCGTCACCATCGACACGCAGCGCCCGGTGACTCCTTCGGGGCGTTCGCCCGGTTTGGAACCGACGCCAGCGTCGCCGAGTTCGCGCAGAAAGAAGCCGCCGTCTTCGTCGGACGCGACGCGGCAGGCATAGAAGGCGCGGCCCCCGAAGGCGGCGACGGCATAGGCGGTGTTGGCGGCGGAGCCTCCGGACGTGCGGCGGGTGTCGTGGCCGTCGAGGCGCTCGCGGATGTCCGCCATCTGTTCCGCGTCCACGAGCGTGGTGTGGCCGCGGGCGATGTCGTTGTCGCGCAGGAACGCCTCGGTGACTCGGTATTCGAAGTCCACCAACGCGTTGCCGATGCCGTAAACGTCGTAGACACGCTTGTCGTTCGTGCTCATCCCCTTTCCCCCGGAACGCAGCGTGATGGATTCAGCCTTGTGCCAACGCCTCATCCACCGCCGTCAGCGTAGCGTCGATCACGGCGTCGTCGTGCGCCCCGGACACGAACGCCACCTCGAAGGCGCTTGGTGCCCAATAGACGCCGGCGTCGAGCAGGACATGGAACAGCCGCGCGTAGCGCTCGGTGTCGCAGGTGACGACATCGGAGTAGCTGCGAACCTGCCCGGCCTCGGTGAAGAAGAGGCTGAACATGCCGCAGACGTCGTTCACCACCACGGCTACGCCGCGTCGCGCGGCGCATTCGCGAACGCCCTCTGCCAGGCGCTTCGTGGCCTTGCCGATGCGGGCGTGGAACGTCTCGCCTAAGGACCGCAGCATGGCAAGCCCGGCGGCCATTGCCAGCGGATTGCCCGATAGCGTGCCGGCTTGGTACACGTCGCCCTCTGGGGCGATGTGCGCCATCACGTCGGCGCGCCCGCCGAAAGCGCCCACCGGCAAGCCGCCGCCGATGACCTTGCCGAGGGTGGTGAGGTCGGGAGCGATGCCGTAGAGCTCCTGCGCCCCGCCGGGAGCCACGCGAAAGCCGGTCATCACCTCGTCGAAGATCAGCAAGGCGCCGTGTTGCTCGGTGATGGAAGCGAGGCCCGCCAGAAATCCGTCGTCCGGCGGAATGCAGCCCATGTTGCCGGCAATGGGTTCGAGAATGACGGCGGCGATGTCTTCGCCGTGGCGCTCGAAGGCCGCGCCCACCGCGTCGAGATCGTTGAACGGCGCGGTGAGGGTGTTGTGCGCGGTGCCAGCCGGCACGCCGGGCGAGTTCGGCAGGCCGAAGGTGAGGACGCCGGAGCCAGCCTTTGCCAGCAGCGAGTCCGCGTGGCCGTGGTAGCAGCCGTCGAATTTGAGGATTAGGTCCCGGCCGGTGAATCCGCGCGCCAGTCGGATGGCGGACATGGTGGCCTCGGTGCCGGAGTTGACCATCCGCACCTGCTCGATGCCCGGCACGCATTGCACCACGGTCTCGGCCATCTCCACCTCGATCTCGGTGGGTGTGCCGAAGCCGAGCCCAGCTTCCGCCTGGGCGCGCACGGCGGCCACCACCGGCTCGAAGGCGTGGCCCTGCAGCATCGGGCCCCAGGACGCCACGTAGTCGATGTAGCGATTCCCGTCCACGTCGAAGATGTGTGCGCCGCCGCCCCTGGCGATGAACACCGGGTCGCCGCCGACGCCGCGAAATGCCCGCACGGGCGAGTTGACGCCGCCGGGGGTGCAGCCGCGGGCGCGTTGGAACAGTGCAGCGGAAGTTGTGCGAGGCATGGGGCTCGGGGGATTCCTTGTTACGGCGAGTTGGGGAGGTCGGTCCGCCGTGGCGGAGCTACGCGGGCGCGAACCTTACCACTTGCGTGTCGCGTGGCACCGAGGCGGTCAGGGCTTAACCACGACGAGGATCACGATGGGAACGAGCAGCAGGATCGGAGCCTCGTTGAACCATCGATAGAAGCGGTGCGAGCGGGTGTTTTTCTCCTCCGCGAAGGCGCGCAGCATTCGGCCGCAGATGCCGTGGTAGGCGTAGAGGACGAGCACCAGCGCCATCTTGGCCCAGAACCAGACGCTGGTGGCGACCACTTCCCACACGCCCCAGGCGGCGGCGATGCCAAGCACGGCGGTGGCGATGGCGGAGGGGGTGGTGATGCCGCGATAGAGCTTGCGCTCCATGGTGCGGAAGGTCGCCTTGGTGGCTTCGTCTTCGGCCATCGCGTGATAGACGAACAGGCGCGGCAGGTAGAACAGCCCCGCCATCCAGCACACCATGGCGATGACGTGAAAGGCGGTGATCCATGCCATTTGCGTAGATTTCCCTCAAGGGCCCGCCCCTCCCATCGTCGAGGCGGTTCTTCAGCCCTCGTTCTGGCCCATCCGCGTGAAATCCTCGATGTCGTCGCGGGTTATCACGCCCACGACGCTGCCACCCGCTGCCCCACCACCTTCCACGCACACCGCCTCGACGTTGGCGTCCTCGAGGCGCTCGAGGGCCTCGTGCAGGGTGGCGCGCTCGTTCACCACCACCACGTCCATGCGCAACCCCGGTGGCGTCATCAGGTCGATGGTAGGGCCTTCGGCGGTGAAGAGATTCTCGCCGCGCACGGTGCGCTGGGCGAGCCAGGTGCGCAAGTCTGCGGCATTCAGCACCGATTGGGGGTTGCCGTCGGCGCCGTCCACCACGATCCAAAGCGGGTCGCTCTCGAGCCCTTGCCACGCTGCCGCGGTGTCCGTGCGTCTTGGCAGGCGGGCGAAGTCTTGCCGCATCAGGCTGCCGACGCCGGATGCCAACAGGTGCCGGGAGCGCGGGTCGGGTGGATATTGCAGGCCGAGGTCGGCCAGCGTGCCGAGAAAGATGGAGCGCTGGCGGAACGCCACGCTCACCGTCAGGCTCGCGGTCACCACGATCAGCATGGCCGGCAGGATGATGTTGGGGTTTGCGGTGAGCTCAAGCACCGCCACCAGCGCCGCCAGCGGCGCCTGCAGCACCGCGGCCATCATGGCCGCCATGCCGAGCATCACGTAGAGCGCTGGCGAGGAGGCGGCGTCCGGTGCCAGCGCGTTGCCAAGCGTGCCCAAGAGCCCCCCAAGCACCGCCCCCATCACCAGCGTGGGGGTGATGACGCCCACCGGCAGACCGGTTCCGACGCAGGCGGCCGAGGCAACCATTTTGCCGATAAGGATGATGATGAGGGTCGTCCAAGCCACGTCGCCAAGGAGCGCCGCATCGACGGTGTCATAGCCGATGCCGAGCACGTCCGGCGCCACTAGGCCAACGGCGGCGGTGATGATGCCGGCGGCCGTGGCGCGGGCCCAGAAGGGCCAAGGCTCCAGCCGATTGAAGCGTCTTGTGAGGAAGATGAACGCCGCCGCCGTGATGCCC
>JAPPDJ010000004.1 GCA_028824555.1 Gammaproteobacteria bacterium
CCAGCCAAGCGCCATTGTAGGGACTCACTCGCCAAAGTCCGACAGGCTGCTAGCGCGTGAGGAGGGCCAACCGAGAAGGGCGACGCATGCGTCGCCCCTACGGCCCGGGACATGACCGACACCTTCCTGTAGGGGCGACGCATGCGTCGCCCTGTCCGGCAGCCGGGTGCATCGCCGCCAAGTCCGACAGACTGCTAGCGTGTTAGCTCCAGCGCCATGATCTCCACTTCGGCGGCGGCGCCGTAGAGACGCGCGGCGTTCATCGTGGGAGCGACCTCGCTTGGCACGAGTTCTGGCCAGAGGTCGTCTAGTTCCGCAAGGCGTGCTTGGATGGCCGAGAACACTGGGGCGTATTCACCTGATTCGGCGAGCCTAGCGGCCCAGTCCTTGGCGGTTTGGGTGAATCCCCAAGCGTCTTGGTATTCGTGGGCGCTGGCTACCTCGCCGTTCGTGATGCCAACGCCGTACTCCCAGGCGGCGACGCGCAGGAGGCCGAGGATCACGTTCGCAGCCTTGACGGGGTTCACCACGGCTGCCGATTCCGCATCCGAGATCGCCTCGCGTACCGCGTCGTGCGCCGCGCTCGCATCACGGAGATCCCCGGCCTCGAAGGCTGTGGCCAGTTCGCTCAGGGCAGGTGCGAAACCGGGCTTGCCGCGAGCCTCGAACGCGCCTTCGAGATTGGCGTAAAGCTCGTCGGACGGATGCTTGGAGTGCGTTGCAGCGGCCGCGTCGGCGCCGGCTTCGAGCAGCGCAAATCCCACCCGCAGGTGGCCTCGGATGAGGCCAAGCTGGACGAGATACGCCGTGTCATCCGTCGCAAGAGGAGCGGGGCCTTCGCCGTCTCCGACGAGGGCCCGCTCGCCCGGACAGGCGGCGAGCAGAAACAGCGCTCCCAGCGACGCGATGGATTTCAATGCCACCCCGCCCTGTCGAAGGCCATGACCGCGGCTGCTTGGTTGGCGCCGAGTACGTTGGCGTCCACCTCATCCTCGCGGAACTCGCCGAGTTCGGCGATGGGGCCGCTGGCTGGGCCATGCACGGGGTACTCGTTGTTGCCCTCCGCAAACAGGCGCTGGGCGAAATCGCTGGTGAGGTATTCGAGAAACTTCACGGCGTTGTCGCGATTCGGCGCATGTTTGGCGATGCCGGCGCCGCTGATGTTCACGTGCGCACCGCGGCCCTTCTGGTTGGGAAACAACACGCCAATGCCCTCCACCACTGCCTGTTCCTCCGCGTCTTCGGAACCCAGGAACCGGCCGATGTAGTAGGTGTTCGCGACGCTGACGCCACACTCGCCCGACGCCACGGCGCGAATCTGCGCGCGGTCGTTGCCTTGCGGGTCGCGGGCAAAGTTGGCGACCACGCCGCCGGCCCATCGTTCGGCGGCCTCGGCACCCCGGTGCTCGACGAGGGAGGCGAGCAACGACAGGTTGTAGATGTTGCCGGACGATCGCATGCACACCTGCC
The DNA here is from genome assembly GCA_028824555.1 of Gammaproteobacteria bacterium. Classification (GTDB taxonomy): domain Bacteria; phylum Pseudomonadota; class Gammaproteobacteria; order Pseudomonadales; family Azotimanducaceae; genus VXYL01. Next base: position 1,471 of record JAPPDJ010000004.1, read on the forward strand.
CCTTGAGGCTTTCGTCCGACAGGTCTTCGTAGGCGTCGATGCCCTCCGGCAGGCCGGCTTCCTTGTTGTACACGATCACCCGCGCCCGCTTGGAAAGGCCAAACCAGTGCCCTTCGGGATGTCGCAGGTGGGCGGGAATGCGCGCTTCGAGCACGTCGGACTGCACCGACTGGAAGACCCCGGCTTCGTCCGCCCGCCAGAGCCGCCCCGCATCCACCGTGATCAGCATGTCCGCCGGGCTGAACTCGCCTTCGTTGACGATGCGTTCGATCAGGCCGTCGCTCGAACCCTCGATGAGATTCACCACCACTCCGGTCTCTTCCGTGAAGCGATCGTAAAGGGCGAGATCGGTGTCGTAGTGGCGGGCCGAATAGACGTTGACCACTTCCTCTGCCGAAGCGGGGGCCGCAAGCAGAAGGAGAGAAAGGAGGGTGAAGGCAGCTCGCATGTGTCTTGCTCGCAAATGAGAATGATTAGCAATTGTAAACAAAGGTGCCCGCGGGATGGAACGTCGCCGACACCCGATCGCCGACGGCCAGATCGCCGAGCGAAGGCAGTCTAGCGCGAAGCACTTCGTCCCCGGCTGGCACCAGGACGAGGCAGCCATCGCCCAAGAACCGCACATCGTCAATGGTTGCCGCGTATCTCGCATCGGCGGCTGCCCGGGCAAGCAACACGGCGTCGGGACGGACGATGATCTCGACGGCGCCGTCATGCACCGGGGCGGTCGGCTCGATGGTGCCGAAGCGCGTGCTGACGATGCCACCTTGGGCCTCGCCAGTGAGGCGTTGCGCGTTGCCGAACAGGGCCGCCACGACGCTGCCGGCCGGCTGCCGCCATATCTCGGTCGGCGTGCCTACCTGCACGATCTCCCCCGCCACCACCATGGCGATGCTGTCGGCGAGTTCGAGCGCCTCCTCCGGGTCGTGCGTGACCACGAGAGCAATGCTGCCGGCATCCCTGAGCGCTCGCCTGGTGTCTTCCCGCAAGCGTCGCCGCAGGGTGGCATCGACGTTGGCGAACGGTTCGTCCAGGAGCATGGCCCGAGGCTTCGGCGCCAGTGCCCGCGCCAGCGCCACGCGTTGCTGCTGGCCGCCGGAGAGCGTGTGCGGATAGCGATCCTCAAGACCGTCGAGACCCACCGCGGCAAGCTGTTCTTCCACCACAGCACGCACGTTCTCCCGGCCGGCGGCCTTTCGCCCCCGTGCGAGACCGAAGGCAACGTTTTCCGCCACCGTTCGATGCGGAAACAGCACGTGGTCCTGGAAGACAAGACCCACAGGCCGGCTCTCGGGGGGATCATCCATGCCCTCCCCGGCGATCCTTTGCCCATCGAGCAGAATCTCCCCCGCCTGCAAGCGCTCGAGTCCGGCGGCGAGCCTGAGCAGCGTGCTCTTGCCGCTCCCGGACGGGCCGAGCAGGCACGTGACTTCCCCGGGGTGGGCTCTGAGATCGATATCCCGCAACACGGCCTGCGTGTCGTAGGCATGGCTGACGCCACGAAACTCAAGGCTCAACGGCAGCCTGCTCGCATGGAACAAAATGCGTAACTCATTGGTACCCAGCGGGCTTTGGCTCCACGCGAGACCCTGGGGGCGAGGGCGTCCCGCCCTCGCACGCGCCGACAGGCGCGCTCCTCGGAGCACAAGGGCCGCGACAGCTTGCGAGCGTCGCACCGGACGCGCCTTGCGGCGCGTGGGAGAGCAAGATGCGCTCCCCCCAAGCTCGCCTCCCCACGGCTGCGGAAGAGGGAGCGTGCGCTGTTCCTTGCGCGTGCGCGAGGTTCGCACGCCGGGACGATCATTTCAGGGAGACCGAGTCGTCGCATGGGCGCTACCGTAGCACGTCACCACGTTGCCACGCCTTGCGAAAGCGGTGCGCCGGGGTAAAGTCTCGCTTGTGCCGATTGTGCGCGTGGCCAGCCACTTAAGGGAGACTCTTGCCGTGCCCATCATGCTCTTTCTGCTCGCCAATCTTGCCGTCATGTTGGTGGCGGGGGTGGTGTTCTCGCTGCTCGGCTTCGAAGGCATTCTGGCGTCAAACGGGGTGGACCTCGATCTGCAGGCGCTGCTCGTCTGGTGTGCGCTGCTCGGGTTCGGCGGCTCGTTCATCTCGCTCGCCATGTCGAAGTGGCTGGCGAAGCGTTCCACCGGAGCGGAAGTGATCGAAACGCCGCGCAGCGCCGACGAGCGCTGGCTGGTGGACACCGTGGCGCGGCAGGCGCGGGCAGCAGGCATCGGCATGCCGGAGGTCGCGATCTTTCCCTCGCCACAGCCCAATGCCTTTGCCACCGGGGCTTCGAAGAACAAATCGCTGGTGGCGGTGAGTTCGGGCCTGCTCCAACACATGCGCCGCAACGAAGTCGAGGCGGTGCTGGCACACGAGGTGGGGCACGTGGCCAACGGCGACATGATGACGTTGACGCTGATTCAAGGGGTGGTGAACACCTTCGTGCTGTTTCTGTCGCGCATCATCGGCTTCGTGGTGGATCGAGTGGTGCTGCGCAACGAGCGCGGCCTCGGCATTGGCTATTTCATCTCCTCCATCATCGCCCAGATCGTCCTCGGCATCCTCGCCAGCGCCATCGTCATGTGGTTCTCGCGCAAGCGCGAGTTCCGTGCGGATGCCGCCGGAGCGGAACTTGCCGGCCGCGCCAACATGGTCGCGGCGCTCGAAAAGCTGAAGACATCGAGCCAGATGGAGGACACGATGCCGGAGTCGATGGCGGCGTTCGGCATCTCGGCGGGCACCCGCAGCGGCTTGAGGGCACTCTTCTCCTCACACCCGCCGCTCGACGACCGGATTGCGGCGTTGCGTGCGGGGGGTTGATATCCCTGGAGTTTTCCGCCTCCTCGTAGGGGACGGGCTTGTCCCGTCCCATGCGGAATCCGTCGGTACATCCAGCACGGGCGGGGACAAGCCCCGCCCCTACGGGGCCCTCCCTCCAGGGGGATTGGGGTGAGGGCCCTCGTTTGGCGCGTCGGCGGGCTGGTCGCTGCCGGCATCGTCGCGTTGCCCGTGATCACCGTGCTCGGTTCGCTGCTGTTCCCGTCGGGCGCGACGTGGGCGCATCTGCGCGCGACGGTGCTGCCGGACTACCTCGCCAACACGGCACTGCTCATGCTTGGCGTTGGGTTGCTCGCCGGGGTGATTGGCGTCGGCACCGCGTGGATGGTGGCGACGAAGGAGTTCCCCGGGCGGCGCTGGCTCACCTGGGCGCTGGCCTTGCCCTTGGCGGCGCCGGCGTATGTGATCGCCTACGTCTATACGGACTTGCTCGAGTACGCAGGCCCAGTTCAGTCCACGCTGCGCGAAATCACCGGCTGGCAGGCTGGCGACTACTCCTTTCCCCCGGTGCGCTCCCTGGGCGGTGCCACGGTCATGCTCGCGCTGGTGCTGTATCCCTATGTCTATCTTCTCGCCCGCACCGCCTTTGCGACCCAGGCGGCGGCAATGTTCGAGGCGGCACGGGTGCTGGGGGCTTCGCCACGCCGGGCCTTCTACAGCATCGCCTTGCCGACAGCGCGGCCAGCGATCGCCGGGGGCTTGGCGCTGGTGCTGATGGAAACCGTTGCCGACTACGGGGTGGTGGACTACTTCGGCATCGCCACCTTCACCACCGGCATCTTTCGCACCTGGTTCGCTCTCGGCGACCGAGACGCCGCGATGCAGCTCGCCGGGCTTCTGTTCCTGCTCGTGGCTGTGCTGGTGGTGGCAGAGCACTACGGGCGCCGGGGGCGTTTCGACAATCCCGTCTCTCGCAATGCGCCGCCGCCGCGGGAAGAGCTCAAGGGCCATCGTGCGTTGTTGGCAGCGGCCCTCTGCCTCGCTCCGGTCGTGCTCGGCTTCGCCGTGCCGTTCGCCGTGCTGGCACAATACGCCTTCACGGTGGGCGATCCGCTCCTGGGCCGCAGCTTCGCCGATTTCGTGCAGGCGAGCTTCGGCGTCGGGTGTGTCACGGCGGTGCTCGCTGCCGGTCTCGCCCTGTGGCTGGTGTCCGCACAGCGGGCGAGTTCCGGCCCGATGACGCGATTCAGCGTGCGCATGGCCACGCTCGGCTACGCGCTCCCCGGCGCGATGCTGGCGGTGGGCCTCCTCGTGCCCTTGACCGCGTTCGACAAGACTGTGGCGGGCTTTCTCGCCAAGAACTTCGACATGCAAGTGGGCCTCTTGCTCACCGGCACGGCGGCGGCCTTGGTTTTCGCGTACCTGGCGCGCTTCCTGACGGTCGCCTACAACTCCTGCCACGCCGGCATGGAGCGGGTGCACCAGAATCTCGATGCCGTGGCGCGCAGCCTCGGCGCCACCCCAGGACGGGTGCTGCGGGAAGTTCACACCCCGCTGATGCGCGGTGCGGTGGCAACGGCCTTGCTGCTGGTGTTCATCGACGTGCTGAAGGAACTCCCCGCCACCCTCATCCTGCGCCCGTTCAACTTCGAGACATTGGCGACCCGGGTGTATCGGCTGGCATCCGACGAACGTCTGGCGGAAGCGTCCACGGCAGCACTCGCCATCGTCGCGATGGGCACGCTGCCGGCGTTGTTGCTGGTGCGCGGCACTGCCGGACCTCGTCCTTCAAGGGCGGCGCACGCAGTACCCGTTTCCGGAAGCGTGGCACCGAAGTAGGGGCGAGGGTGCCGTCGCGTGCCTATAATGGAGTTGGCGCCTTAACCAATGCTGCGAACAGGAGGAACGCAAGCATGTCGCCTGATGTAATCGCAATTCTGGGAGTCGGCATCACGCTAGCCGGCCTGATTCTCGGGACAGTCGTCCCAGGCTTTCGGGAACTGCGTCGCGAAGTCGCGTCGTTGCACGACCGAATGAACCGGTTCGAAGCCGAAATCCGTGACCGAATGTCGCGCTTAGAGGCGCGCACAAGCGAGCACTTGGCCGAGTTGGAAACGCGCATGACCAGTTTCGAGAAGAAACTGGAAACGCGCATGACCAGTTTCGAGAAGAAACTGGAAACGCGCATGACCAGTCTCGAACGGGAACTGAAGACACGTATGACCAGTCTCGAACGGGAACTGGAGACACGTATGACCAGTCTCGAACGGAAACTGGAGACACGCATGGCCAATCTCGAAAAGCGGCTTCTGCAGTTCGAGGCCGAGGTGCGGGAACGGATCGCACACCTCGAGGGCCTGACCGAGGGCTTCATTCGGGAGCAGCAAAGGGACCAAAAGGAGGGCACACCCCAACTATGAGATATCCATCAGCAAGTTGCGCTTGATTCGGGCTTGTGCCACACGGCGTGGCACAGGCCCTCTTCATCCAATCGACATTGTTCGCCACCTCCACCACAAACCACGAAAGCCGCGCTAGGCCACCAACGATGCCGCCCTCCCGCCCAACCTCCATTCGTTCCATGCTTGAAGGCCCACTCGCCGAAGGACCCGAAGTATCTGTCGCCGGCTGGCTCAAGTCGCGGCGCACGTCACGTGGCGGGTTTTCCTTCCTTGCCTTGAACGACGGCTCTTGCTTTGCCGATCTGCAAGTGGTGGCAGACGAATCGCTGCCCAACTACGCCAGCATCGTCGAACTCGGCGCGGGTTGCGCCGTTTCGGCGCGCGGAAAACTCGTCGCCTCGCAAGGCCGCGGCCAGGACCGGGAACTGCAGGCGAGTGACGTCGCCATCGTCGGCACGGTGGAAGACCCGGAAACCTATCCCGTGGCCAAGAAGCGCCACACCTTCGAATACCTGCGCGGCGTTGCCCACCTGCGCCCGCGCACCAACACCTTCGGTGCCATCGCCCGGGTGCGCAACACCATCACGCAAGCCGTGCATCGCTACTTTGCCGCCAACGATTTCGTGTGGGTCAACACGCCGATCATCACCGCCAGCGACTGCGAAGGCGCCGGCGAGCTCTTTCGCGTCAGCGCCCTGGATTTCGCCAACATGCCCGCCGGCGGCTTCGACGACGACTTCTTCGGCCGCGAGACCTTTCTCACCGTCTCGGGCCAGCTCAACCTCGAGTCGTATTGCCTGGCCCTCACCAAGGTCTATACGTTCGGCCCCACCTTCCGCGCCGAAAACTCTAACACCAGCCGCCACTTGGCGGAGTTTTGGATGATCGAGCCGGAGATCGCCTTCGCGGACTTAAGCGACCTTGCCGACCTCGCCGAGGACTTCCTCAAGGCCGTTCTCGGCGACGTTTTGAACGAACGCGAAGACGACATGGCGTTCTTCGCCCAGCGCATCGACCGAACCGTCATCGACCGCCTGCAACACGTCATCGACACCCCCTTCGAGCGCATGGACTACGGCGACGCCATCGCCATCCTCGAGCGTTCCGGGGAGGACTTCGAGTTTCCGGTGGCTTGGGGTCGCGACCTGCAGTCCGAGCACGAACGCCATCTCACCGCACACGTCGGCAGGCCGGTCGTGGTCGTCAACTATCCGAAGAAAATCAAAGCCTTCTACATGCGCGCCAACGACGACGACAAGACCGTCGCGGCCATGGATGTGCTCGTTCCGGGCGTCGGCGAGATCATCGGCGGCAGCCAGCGCGAGGAGCGTCTCGGCGCCTTGGAGAGCCGCATGGACACCGCCATGCGCGAAGAACTCGCGTGGTATCTGGACCTGCGTCGCTACGGTACCGCCCCCCACGCCGGCTTTGGCCTGGGCCTCGAGCGACTCGTCCTCTACGCCACTGGCATGGAGAACATCCGCGACGCCATCCCCTTCCCGCGCACGCCGAAACATGCTGCGTTTTGACGCCGACGGGCCTTCGGAGGGAAGGCATTCTGCCTTCCCTGGCATCGACAGGCGCCTCCGTGCGAAGCGCTTTGTCAGCGCGCCTGACGGCGCGCCAGGGAAGGCAGAATGCCTTCCCTCCGGTGATCCAACCTGATGTTTCGCTCCCTCGCACGCCTCAAGCCCTATGCCGGCCGCTACCGGGGTCGGATTACTTTCGGCATCGCGCTGTTTCTGGTCGCGCGGTTGTTCGAAGGCTCGATACCCTACTTCCTGAAGGTCGGCATCGATTCCATAACGAGCGGCGAGGGGCAGATTCTGCTGCCCGTGGCGGCCATCGTCGTCGCCGTGTCGCTGCGCTTCGTCACCGTGAGCTGGGCACGCATCGCCGTGCGTCGCTCGGCATACCTGCTCGCCTGCGACTTGAGGCGCGACCTCTACGAGCACCTTCAGGTCATGGGACCGAGGTTCTTCGGCCAATACTCCATCGGCGACATGATGACTCGCGCCATCGCCGACATCTCCCTGATACAACGGCTCATCTCGCACGGCACGACGCTGCTAGTGATCATGGTGTTCGCGACCGTGGTGGGCTTCGGCTACATGCTCTATCTCTCGCCGATGCTGACGCTCCTGATCCTGCCGCCGCTGCCGTTCGTGTTCGTGTACACCCTTCGTGCCTCCCGGCAGATGGGGCTCGCTTCCCGGCAGGTGCAAGACCGCCTCTCGGACCTCGGTGCCCATGTGCAGGAGAACCTCTCCGGAATACGCACCATTCAGGCCATGGTGCAGGAGGACATCGAGATCAAGCGCTTCGAGCGCACCAACCAAGGCTATGCAGACGCCTTCTATCGCCACGCGCGCATCACTTCGCTCATGAGCGCGGTGATGCCGTCCATGGCGGCGCTTTGCTCCGTCACCATCCTCGGCGTCGGCGGCATCATGGTGCTGGACGGCGACATAAGCATCGGCGACTTTACCGCCTTCTTCCTTTACGTGAACATGGTCGTGCAACCGTTTCGCGTCGCCGGGATGGTCGTGAACATGTTTCAGCGCGCGGCGGTGGCGTCGGATCGCCTGTTCGAGGTATTCGGCCGCCCGCCCGAGATTCCCGACGCGCCGCAGGAAGGCATCCCGGCGCACATTCGCGGCGACCTCGAGATTCGCGGTCTTTCCTTCACGTACGACAAGGCCACGACGCCGGCCTTGGCCGACATTTCCCTCGCCATCGCTCGTGGCGAGTCGATCTCGGTGATGGGACGCGTGGGTTCCGGCAAATCGACGCTGCTCAAGCAGCTCGTGCGCATTCACGACCCCGAACCCGGAACCGTGCTCATCGACGGCCACGACGTGCGCGACTATCCGCTGGCGCAGCTTCGCGCCCAGGTGGCACTGGTTCCCCAAGACCCGTTCCTGTTCGGCGAGCCCCTGCGCGACAACCTCACCTACGACGATCCCACGCGAAGGCTAGACCGCATTTGGATGGCCGCCGAGTCGGCAGACCTCAAGGAAACCATCGAATCCATGCCGGAACAGATGGAGACCGTGGTCGGCGAGCGCGGCATCACCCTGTCCGGTGGCCAAAAGCAGCGAGCGACTCTGGCGCGAGGCCTAATCCGCCACTCGCCTGTTCTGATCCTGGACGACTGCTTCTCGTCGGTAGACACTGAAACCGAGGAACACATCCTCGCCGAGCTCAAGCGCCTGCGCAGCGGCCAGACCACCATCATCGTCTCGCACCGCGTCTCTACCGCCCGCCACTCCGACCGCATCGTCGTGCTCGACGAAGGCCGCATCCTCGAAGTGGGCACCCACAAGGAACTACTCGAAGCCGGCGGCTTCTACGCCGAACTCGAGCGCATCCAGCGCGAAGGCGCCGACGAGGCCGACTTCCAGGCCGCGGCAGCGACTGCCGCCGGGGCGGGGGGCTAAACGATGGCGGAGCCCATCATGGATTCGGCTGGCGCCGCCAAGGCGGGAAGGGCCGGACAGACCCAAGCGGACAAGCTGAGGAACTACCGCCGCGATTACTCCATGTTCGATGCCGACCTCTCCGGCAACGTGCTCAACTTCCGGCTCCTGGCCCGGCTCTTGAAATGGCTCGTGCCATACCGCGTGCAGTTCGTCCAAAGCGCCGTGCTGGTGCTCATCACCTCGACGCTGGCGGTGCTGCTGCCCATCATCATTTCCATCGTCGTCATCGACCACATCGTCCGTGGCGACGTGCCGGAGACGGCGATGGACCTCGGCATGATCGACCTGACGGAATGGTTCATGGCCACCACCGGGCTGCCGCCGCTCGGTGCTGCGTGCGTGCTCTATGCACTCGTGCAGCTCCTTTGGGCCATCACCGGCCACTACCACCGCATGACCTTGGTGACAGCGGTCATCAATGGCCTCAGGGACCTGCGCCGCGATCTCTTCGCCCATCTCGAAACCCGGCCCTCCCAGTTCTACGACCGCGTCGCCGTGGGCCGGGTGATGACCCGCGTCACCAACGATGTCGAGGCGCTCTACGAGCTCCTGCGCGGCATGGGCAGCCTGATCGGCGAACTGGTGCCGTTCTTCGTGGCGCTCGTGGTGATGCTGGCCATCTCGCCACCCATGACCGGCATCCTGCTGCTCGCCCTGCCGCTCATGGCCGTGGCCACGCACTACTTCCGTGCCGCCACCCGAGTGCTGTTCCGGCAGACGCGACAGACCGTCTCGGCCATGAACCAGAACCTGCAAGAGAACCTCTCGGGCCTGCAAGTGGTGCAGATTTCCCAACGCGAGAGCTACAACCACGACCGCTACATGAAGATCAACCGGCGCAATCTCGAACTCGAGACCAAGTCGATGAAGCTGTCGACGCTGTACACCGCCTTCACCGACTCCATGGCGAGCGTGGCGATGGGGGCGATCCTCTGGTACGGCGGCGGCGAGGTGATCCAAGGGCACATGCGCCTCGGCGAGATGATTCTCTTCACCCACTTCATCAACATGCTGTTCCATCCGGTGGTGATCCTGGGCGAACAGCTCAACATCCTGTTCCGCGCCATGGCGAGCGGCGAGCGCATCTTCCAGGCGCTCGACTGGGACGAGAAGATCCACGAGCCGGCACGGCCGGTGACGCTGCCGCCAAGGCTCGAGGGCGAAGTGGAGTTCCGCCACCTCGACTTCCGCTACGACTTCGACGTGCCGGTGCTGCGCGACGTGTCGTTCACCATCGAACCGGGCGAGAAGCTCGCCATCGTCGGCCCCACCGGCTCCGGCAAGAGCACGCTCATCAAGCTGCTCGGGCGCTTCTACGACTTCGACGACAACCAGATCTACCTCGACGGCATCGACCTCAACCACATCCACACCCGCGACCTGCGCCGCCGCATCGGAGTGGTGCTGCAGGATTTCCACATCTTCTCCGGCACCATCTTCGACAACATTGCGCTCGGCAACGAAAACGTCGACCGCGTGCGCGCCGTGGAGGCGGCGCGCACCGTGAACGCCCACGGCTTCATCAGTGCCCTGCCCGACGGCTACGACACGGTACTCTCCGAGCGCGGCCAGAACCTCTCCCAAGGCCAACGGCAGCTCCTGGCCTTTGCCCGCGTGCTGGCCGCGGACCCGGAAATCCTCATCCTCGACGAGGCCACCGCCAGCATCGACACGGAAACCGAACTCCTGATCCAGGACGCCCTGCGCAAGCTCACCGCCGGCCGCACCTCCATCCTCATCGCCCACCGCCTGCAAACCATCCAGGAAGCCGACCGCGTGCTGGTGCTGCAAGACGGCGCCGTCGCCGAAATCGGCACCCACGACGAACTCTTGGCCCGCGAAGGCCTCTACTACACACTCCACTCATTGCAGTTTCAGGAGACGACCTAGATGCAGGGTTGTCGGCGAGCAGTTGCGCAGCAACTGCAAACGCGCTCGTCAGAGCGCGCCTACACATTCCACTCATTGCAGTTTCAGGAGACGGCGTAGGTGGAGAATCGCCCTCTGGAGGGAAGGCATCCTGCCTTCCCTAGCGCGCCACCAGGCGCGCTTATCGGCGGAGAAGAGCGCCTTTCGGCGCTAGGGAAGGCAGGATGCCTTCCCTCCAAGGGCCCGCTCTCCTTCAGCCTCTGGGGAAGGGCACTTCGCCGCCGCCAAGGCCATCGATGCTCAGGTGGCACTAAGTGAGCGCCGCAAGCCCAGCAAGTGGGGCGAAGTACCAAACTCCCCAAGGCACCACCGCCATCAAGGACGGCATCAAGCTTGTTGAGCTCGACACGCCCAAGCCAAGGCTCCGCAAACCCGACTGGCTTCGAGTCCGCATCGGCGGCGACGCCGGCTACAAGCGCGTCCAGCGCGTGGTGCGCGAACACGCCCTCGCCACCGTCTGCGAAGAGTCCCACTGCCCCAACATCGGCGAATGCTGGAGCCACGGCACCGCCACGCTCATGCTGATGGGCGCCGTGTGCACCCGCGCCTGCCGCTTCTGCGCCGTGGACACCGGCAACCCCCGCGGCTGGCTCGACCCCGACGAACCCGCCCACGCGGCAGAGTCGGTCGCCCTGATGAATCTCGGCTACGTCGTCCTCACGTCCGTGGACCGAGACGACCTCCCCGACGGCGGCGCCGAACACTACGCCCGCTGCATCCACGCCATCCGCGAGCGTTGCCCGGAAACCACGATCGAAGCCCTCACGCCGGACTTCGCCGGCAACGAAGAAGCCGTCGCAACCCTCGTCGATTCCGGCGTCGACGTCTTCGCCCAGAACCTCGAAACCGTCCGCCGCTTGACGCACAAAGTGCGCGACCCCCGCGCCGGCTACGAGCAAACCCTGAACGTCCTCGACTTCGCCAAGCGCCACTCGGGCATCGTCACCAAGACCGGCTTCATGCTCGGCCTAGGCGAAACCGACGACGAAATCCGCGAGTGCCTAACCGACATCCGCGCCCGCAACGTGGACCTCCTAACCCTGGGGCAATACCTCCAACCCACCCCCAACCACCTGCCGGTGGAACGCTGGGTCCACCCCGACCAGTTCGCCCTGTACCGCGAATGGGCCTTGGCAGAGGGTTTCCGCGAGGTGGCCTCCGGCCCACTGGTGCGTTCGAGCTATCGAGCCGACCAACTTGCCCGCAACCTCGTAGTGCAGTGATCGGCGGAGGTACGCAGTCGGCAGGCGCCAGACTGCTCGCACTTGGGTCCCTGCCGGCGCAGCCCCACGGGCTCCACGCGGGCTGACGAACCAACGCCTGGCCCCGCCACACCATGGATCGCCTCATCGACGACGCAATGCGTCCCCTCGCCGACGCCGCGTCCGCGTTCGTCTTCTACAGCGTGCCGCTGTTCGGCGCCGACGTACCCCTGATCGTCCTCTGGCTCGTTGCCGGCGGCGTGTTCTTCACCGGCTATCTGCGATTCGTCAATGTGCGCGGCTTCGTGCATGCGATCCGGGTGGCTGCGGGGCGCTACCGAACCGCCGACGACGCCGGTGACGTATCACAGTTTCAAGCACTTACCACTGCCGTATCCGGCACCGTGGGCATCGGCAACATCGCCGGAGTGGCCGTCGCCATATCCATAGGCGGCCCGGGCGCCACCTTCTGGCTGATCGTCTCGGGCCTCCTTGGCATGTCCACCAAGTTTGCCGAATGCACCCTGGGAGTGCTCTATCGGCGCACGAACGCGGATGGTTCGGTGTCGGGCGGGCCCATGCACTACCTGGAGCGCGGGCTGGCGGACCGCGGCTTGCGTCGACTCGGCAGGGTGCTCGGCGCCTTCTACGCTGCGAGCATGGTGATCGGTTGCCTCGGCATCGGCAGCATGTTCCAGTCCAATCAGGCGACGGCCATCGTCGTGGATGTGACCGGCAGCGACCTGCTGGCAGAGAATGCATGGCTCGTGGGCACGGCGTTGGCGTTCTTCGTGGGCCTCGTCATCGTTGGCGGCATCCGCTCCATCGCCAACACCACGGCGCGCCTCGTGCCGGCAATGGCGCTTCTCTACGTCGTCTCGGCCCTCGTCATCATCGGCCTGAACGCGGAGCGCGTGCCGGGCGCCTTCGTCGCGATCTGGAACGGCGCCTTTGCGCCGCAAGGGGTTGCCGGCGGCCTTCTCGGCGTGATGGTCATCGGCTTTCGCCGCGCCGTGTTCTCGAACGAAGCCGGCCTCGGCAGTGCCGCCATCGCCCATGCCGCGGCGCGCACGGCGAAGCCCGTGAGCGAAGGATTCGTCGGCCTGCTTGAACCCTTCATCGACACCGTGGTGATCTGCACCATGACCGCCCTCGTCATCATCACCACCATCTACGACCCAGCGCTCGCGAGCCAAGACGTCAGCGGCGTGGAACTGACGGCGCGCGCCTTCGCCTCAACGCTTCCCTTCTCCTCGGTCCCACTCGCCATCGCCGCAGTGCTGTTCGCGTTCTCGACGATGATCGCCTGGGCCTACTACGGATTGAAGGCATTCACCTACCTCGCCGGCGAAGGACGCGCCCGAGACCTCGGCTTCAAGACGTTCTACTGCCTGTCCGTCGTGGTCGGCTCCAGCATCACCCTCGGTGCCCTGGTCGACCTCTCCGATGCCCTGATCTTCATCGTCGCCATCCCCAACCTCATGGGCCTCTACCTCATGGCACCGGTGGTGAAGCGGGAACTGGAACGCTATCGGCCAGAGCTGACGCAATCAAAGGGACCGTGACGCGCGAGGGCTCTTGACCGACTAGCTACCCAACATGGAGTTCAGCCGCTTCTCCCATTCCTCCTCGTCCACCACCTCAAACCGCACGGCCTTGTCCTTCATGGCGGGGACGAAATCCGCCCAAGCGGTCTTGCGCGCTTGTTCCGAGCAGAGGTCGAAGACAGAGCGCTTTTAGGCGGTGTCTTCGGTTCGCTTCAGGTGGACACCCTTCGTCTCCATGACGAACACCCGATGGAACGCGTCTTGCGAGTTTGGCTCGTCGGCGCTCAGCGTGAAGACGAAGTCGGCGCAGATGCGGCCTCGTTTCCAGCCCTGCACAAAATAGTCCTTGCGCGGGCGGTTTGCAGTACCAGAAGAAGAGGCGTGCTGCACCTAATGTCAGAAGAGCCGAGAGTCCCACTGGACTTGCTGTTCGGGGCCGACGGAAAGGCCCGGTGAGTCGGGATGATTGGGATTGATGAGCACATTGCGGTCTATAGGCGCGATGACGCTCGGAACGATCAGCAGCGCGGTATGCCCTTCCTCAAGCCAGAGGCTCCCGAACGCCCGCGCGGTGTGGGATCCGGGTTCGTCCCAGCCAAGGAGGACATCCGCATCCACGATTTCATAGGACGTGCTTGGGGGAATGTTGATCTCAACGAAGCGCTGATGGGAAGGCCGGATGGCGCCGGTGTAAGCACGCGCCTCCAGAAGCGCAGTAGAGTAATAGGCCGACGCGTAGATGACTTCCTGGCCGACTGTGTGCCACCTCCCTTCTACCAGCGTCGACCCGACCGCTGAGAACACAGGGAAGTTCCCGCTCGAATGCCCGATGCGGTAGGCGCGCTGCGGCGGCATTTAGATCGCGGTCGTCGCTTGTGCCTGACGCAGAAGGTGTGCGACCCGCTCGCAACCTTCGACCGATTCCTTCGCCACATCGAGGGGCTTTCCCCGCCTAGAAGCGGGTGGGGTTGCTCTAGGAACGCCTGCGCGCTCCTTTCATCGCCAAACAGGTCGGTCGCCGATCGCAACACCGTGTCTGGTGTGGGTACAGTGCGTTCGCTCGCAATCTCCTGCGCTCGGGCGTCAAGCTCCTCTAGCTTCGAGCACATCGCCCTGACCGCTGATGCGGCTTGGCGGGCTCCGTCAAGGGACCTACCAGCCAAGTCGATTGGAGCGTTGCCGTTGAGTTGCGGCGAAGGACGTTCCAAGTAGCGAGCTGCCGCTTCGTCGGAACGCCATAGTTTGAGCGCGTTGGTCACCAGTTCGTTGGTGGCCGCCAAATGGCGGTCGACCTGGGCCGCGCGAGTATGGTCGCCCGCTGCCGCACGATAGACAGCGGATGTCGCGGCGAAATGCCACTGCGCGAGCGTCTTGGGTCCTTCTACTCTGCTCCAGAGCGGCAACCCCAAGGGGACATTCCGATCCCTCGCAGTCGCTCGGTCAATCGCTCCCACGCGCGTCTCCAAGGCCTCCGTGAGGTCCGGTGCATCTACCTCTGCAGCCCACGCAAAGAGCTCCGCAAGGGCAGCGAACTGCGTCGCCGACAATCGCCTCGCTGACGGAAGGCGTGTGTAGAACGACCCTTGGTTCGCAAGCCGGGGTACGCTCGGTTCGTCCCGAATCTCCCATTCTTTCGATAGCCCGTCGGCATCGTCGCGGCCGTCGATCGGCGGCGACGGCGCCATGCCCTCAAGAACGCCTACCCGTCGCCTCGCCCGTTCAACCAAGTCCCGGAACGCAGGAATCGCGTTGTCGTAGCGCAGGCGGGACGATAGCCCCCCTGGGACCACGGCGTGGTCGACATTGTTGGGCCAGTCGGGGGTGTGCTTCGACAGCTCTTGTCCTACCACCAGCACCGCATGCGGCATCCGGGCTTCAAGCACGCTCCTAAACGGCGCCTTCGCGTTGGCCCACTGGCGAAGCGTCGGGTTGCCTCGCCGCGAAACACCCCCGACAGGCGACTCTCGTACAGACGGAAGGAAATTGTAGAAGCATATCTCCTGGAAGACCGTTGCTAGTTCGTGGTCGTCGATCGAATCCCGCCGCCCGCGCAGAACGTTCGCGACCATCGTGAAGTACCAGTGCCTTCCGCCTTCTCTCGTTCGGGCCCGTTGAGTGAACCATCGAACAGTCTCCCTGGTCCCCATCCGCGCACCGGCTTGCTTGGAACCGTAGGATGACTTGCCAAGCACGAGCACCCGAACACCGAACCTGCCCCCTGAGGCGTATCGTTCGCCGATCCACGGGGCAAGACCACGCCCTTCGAGGCTTCCATCGTCTGACATCAACGCGCTCCGTTCGTCTCTGTCGCCCACGCCCAAGCATACTCCGTGCCTCCGCTTGAAGCCGGCGCTTCAATGGCGTTCGGCCTTGGAGAATGCATAGCTCGCGTCGGTGGCAGCGCGTGACCGGAGTGCGAGCCAAAAGGCGGCGCCGACGGCGACGACGGCCAGAGCGACTACCGGCAGCACCGCCACCGCCACGAGGCCGACGGTGGTGCCGAGGGTGATGCCTGTCCAGAAGCCGGCTCTGAGGACGCTTTGGCGGTGGGACGCGAAATGCTGGGGTCGTTTCATGGGCCTATCCTTATTGGTCGGTTTCTGCTGCGTGAGGTGGTCGATGCGACGGGCGCGCATGTTTGCTGGCGGTGGCTGAATGGAAGCTGAACGGACGTGCACCTGGTGTGGGTGAAGGGCGAGACGCCCTTCCTCCGAAGATGCCTTCGCCACCGGCCGGTGACGTGGGCGTCGCACCTCGTGTGTTGTGGCAAGGTTCAGTCAGGCATGTTTCTAGAAGGAGTGGATCAGTGGCAGCGAAGACGTTGGCGACGCCCGAAGATGCGTATTTCGAGTTCTTTCGGGCGGACAGCGCGAAGGAAGCTGAGGCGTGGGCGGCGGTGATGAGCTATCCGCACGTGCGGGTGTCGGCGGCGGGGCGGGTGGACTACTACGCGACGGCCGAGGACTATGCGTCGCGGGCTTCGTGGGACGCGCGGGAGGCCACCGGCTGGGTGCGGTCGCGGGGCATTGAGCCGGTGCGGTTGCAGGAGTCCGCGGACAAGGTGCACTTGGCCGGGGGGTGGACTCGGTTCAATGCCGACGACGAGCCCATTCTTCGCAATCGGGTGACCTACATCCTCACGCGCATCGACGATTCGTGGGGCATTCAGGCGCGGTTCGGCACCGACTCTTTCGCGCAAGCAGAGGAGTCCGATGTATCCGGCGCGGTGGGTGTGGTGGAGCGGCATCTGCAGGACTTCGTGCAAGGTGACTTGGACTCGGTCGTGGGCGCGTTCGGCTTCCCGCTGGTGGATGTGGGCGTCGGGCGAGTGGTGCGCCATGCGGACGCTGCGGGAGCGCGTGCCGCGCTTGCGGCTGCGCCATCGCCCCGGGTGATTGAGGAAGTCGGCGCTGCACAGACGCGGCGCGACGGCGTTGTGGTCGCGGCGCGTTGGCTGGCCGAGGACGAAGTCCACGTTTCTGCGGTGTTCCTCGTGGCGCGGCAGGAGGACCGCTGGCGCATCGTGGGCTTCTCTGGAATGCGCGACTAAGACGTCGCGTCCGAGCCGCTCCTTCGCGCCGGCGGCGTCAAGTGGCCTGGCCGTAGCCGCTTCCCCGGAACTGCTTGAAGAACGCCTCCCATTCAGCCGCCGTCAGATGCGCCGGCTCGCCGAGCTGCCGGGCCAGGAGGTACTGGCGGCACAGGATCTCCAGTCGGTGCGCGTGTTCCACGGCTTCTTGGAGGCTCCGGCCCCGGGCGATCATGCCGTGGTTGGCGAGCAGGCAGGCGGTTCGGTGGGTCAGCGCCGCGGCCGCATCGTCCGCCAGTTGCCTCCTGCCGAACGTCGAATAGGGCACGCACGGAACGTCGTCGCCACCGAAGGTTCCGACCAGATAGTGGAAGCCCGGCAAGGCCCTCCCGTGGCTGGCCAGCGCGACGCAGTGGTCGGAATGGGTGTGAACCACCGCCTGGGCTGTGGCGTGGCGGGTGTAGATGGCTGCGTGCATGCGCCACTCGGACGAAGGCTTGAGGCGGCCTTGCCAAGCACCGCGTAGCGACACCTCCACGACGTTGTCTGCGGCGATGCTGTCCGCAGTTGCGCCCGAGGCCGAGATCAACATCTTCTCGCCGAAACGCACGCTCAGATTGCCGGACGACAATTGATTCAATCCGATCCGCTCCACATGGCGGTATTGCGCCGCGAGTTGTTCGCGCAGACTCGTTTCGTCCGGCTCGTTGGCCATGAGCTCGTCTCCTCGTAAGCTGTCGCGGCACCGACATGCCCTTGCACGGGCGCTGGAACGCCATGCCATACCCACTTCGCAGCGCCGCGCTGCATTGTGCCCGCATCACACACAAGACCTGCTGGAGCTTCGTGCGGCTGACAACAGAGGATGGTCGCACAGGGTACGGGGAAGCCACGCTGCAAGGTCGCGAGAACGGGCTGACCGCTGCCGCCGATCGGCTGGTGCCGGCGGCATTGCGCCAGGCGTCGCTCGACGATCCGGGCGCTTTCGCTCGGCAACACGCGCCTCGGGACATCGAGGAAGCCAGCGTCGTCAGTGCCTTGGATCAGGCACTTTGGAGCCTTCACGCGCAGCTCCGCGAGCGGTCGCTGGGGCAGGTTCTCGGCATCAGGCGAGCCGTCGTCCCGGTGTACGCCAACATCAACCGCCGCACGGAACACCGCACCCCGGAAGGGTTCGCCGCCAGCGCCGAGGCGGCGATGGCAGCCGGGCACGTCGCGTTCAAGCTCGCGCCGTTTGACGAGGTGGAGCCGAGGGTGTGCAGCGCCGGCGACGGAGTGCCGGCGATGCAGGCCGGGCTCGCAAGGGTCGCTGCGGTGCGCGAGGTGATTGGCGGCGATGCCCGCTTGATGGTCGATTGCCACTGGCGCTTCGATGAGGCCACCGCCCGCGAATTGAACGAGGCGGCAGCGAGGCTGGGCGTGCATTGGATCGAAACGCCCATTGCGGAGGTGGTGGAGAACATCCCCGCGCTCGTGCGCCTTCGCCGGCAGTGCAACGCCTTGGGGCTGCGCCAGGCTGGGCTCGAAATGGGCATCGGCTGGGACGCCTTCCGCCCCTATTGCGAGGCGGCGGCCTATGACGTGGTGATGCCCGACGTGAAGTACATGGGCGGCTTGCAGGACGTAGTGCAGACGGCTGAACGCTGCGCGGAGCTAGGCGTAGAGGTTTCGCCCCACAACCCGAGCGGGCCGATTTGCCATGCCACGAGCTTGCACGTCTCAAGCGCCCTCGAAGCGTTTGACATGCTGGAGATGCAGTTCGACGAAAGCCCGCTCTTCGATGCATTGGTCGGCGCGCCCTTTGGCGAGGTTCGCGAAGGCCACTTGGTACCGCCTTCGGGCACCGGCCTCGGCGTCACGCTATCGGACGACGTGCTGCGGCGGGTCGAAGACCGGCCGATGCTGAGTTGGCGCAAGTAACGGCGATTGCGAGCCCTTCGCGTCGACCCGCCTTTGCCGGGACCTAGGAGTTGCCGCCTATCGCATCCCCCGAAAGCAGTTACGCAGCTCCGTCACAAACAGTTCCGGCTGTTCGAAGGCCGCGAAGTGGCCGCCCTTGTCGAGTTCGTTCCAATAGACGATGTTGCCGAAGCGCTGTTCGGCCCAACTGCGCGGGGTCGGGACGATCTCCTTGGGGAAGATGCTGCATCCGGTGGGCAGGGTCACCTTGGGCTGCTCGCCGCCAAAGGCGCGGTTGAAGCTCTCCCAATAGAGTCGCCCCGAGGATGCGCCATTGCCATTCAGCCAATAGAACATCACGTTGTCGAGAAGTTCCTCGCGGCTCAAGGTGTTTTCCGGGTGGCCGTTGCAGTCGGTCCACTCCCAGAACTTCTCGATGATCCAGGTCGCCTGCGCCATGGGCGAGTCGACGAGGCCGTAGCCGAGGGTTTGCGGGCGCGTGCTCTGCTGCTTGGAATAGCCGGCGCCCCAGGCGTTGTAGTGGCGGCCACCGTCGAAGGCGAGTTGGTCCCGCTCGGTGGGGTTTTCCCGGGCTTCCTTGGTGGGGCCGGCGCCGGGCATGTTGAGGTGAATGCCGGCAGCGCGGCCGTTGTTCTGTACGGCGATCTGCGTGGTCACCGCCGCGCCCCAGTCGCCGCCTTGGGCAAAGTAGCGCTCGTAGCCCAAGCGCTGCATCAGCACATCCCACGCCTCGGCGATCTTGCCGACGCCCCAACCGGTGCTCGAAGGCTTGGCCGAGAAGCCGTAGCCGGGCAGTGACGGGCAGATGACGTGGAAGGCATCGCTCGCGTCGCCGCCATGCGCCGCCGGGTCCGCAAGGGGTTCGATGACCTTGTGGAACTCCACCACCGAGCCCGGCCAGCCGTGGGTGATGAGCAAGGGCACGGCATCGGGGTTGGGGCTTCGCACGTGGATGAAGTGGATGTCGAGCCCATCGATTTCGGTGATGCCTTGCGGGAAGCGGTTGTAGTACTCCTGGCGAGCATTCCAGTCGTATTCCTCAAGCCAATAGTCACGCAGCTCCTGGGCATAGCTGAGCGGCAAGCCCTGCCCCCAGTCCTTGCTCGCCGCCGAGCCCCGCACCGAAGCCGGCTGCACCTCAGCCGCATCCGGCATCTCGGCCTCCGGCCAGCGCGTGCGCCGCAGCCGCTCCTTCAGGTCTGCAATCGCCTCCCGGCCCACATCGATCCGAAACTCACGCACCTCGCTCATAGGTTAATCCTGCCCTTCCAACTCGCGCAGAGTCTATCCGACGTGGCACGCCCTCATGCTCACGAGCGGTTCCCATCCCCTGTACCGTATGCTTGCGAGTAACCACGAACACATTGGGGGAGGATCGTGGATGAACTCGTGAATTTGGTGGGCTTGTTGCGGAGCCGGATCGCGGCGCATGGCACCGCACTTCAAGGAAACGAGGCGCTGACGCGGTACGCGCTGATCGACCCGCTGCTCCGTGTGCTCGGCTGGAACATTGAGGAACCTGCGCAAGTAGTGCCGGAGTACGGCATTCCTTCCAACAGAGCACGGGCGGCTGACTACGCCCTGTTCACCGAAGAGAGCAGGGCGCAGGGGGTGCCAGAAATAGTGATTGAGGCCAAGAAACTCGGCTCGCCGCTAACTGACGCCGCACAACAGGCGGTCAACTATTGCACCGTGGACGGATTCGAGCATTTCGTGGTGACCGACGGAGACGACTGGCAGCTCTTCGGCACAAGACGAAAGGGCAACCTAGATGCGAAGAGAATC
The DNA here is from genome assembly GCA_028824555.1 of Gammaproteobacteria bacterium. GTDB lineage: Bacteria > Pseudomonadota > Gammaproteobacteria > Pseudomonadales > Azotimanducaceae > VXYL01. Next base: position 22,054 of record JAPPDJ010000004.1, read on the forward strand.
GTCCGGTTCAAGGTCCGCTCCGATACCACAGCCGATGTCTGCCGCAAGGCGTTGGCCCTTTGGCGTCAAGGATTCGAGGATGGATCTGTCAATGCCGCTTCCGCGCACATAGATGCCGAAACGCCCCCTAGCGCAGGTACCGGGATGGCCCACACGGAACAGGGAACTTGGCGGTCTCTGGCGTCCTTCGTGCCCGAAGTTGGCACGAGGCCGCTAGAACTGCAGCTCCCCGACGGTGCCGTGGTCGGTATTTCTACGTGGAAAGGCCTCATGATCGAGGTGACGAAATCACTCGTCGCGACCGGCGAGTTGTCGGGCGCGAGTCCACCCCTGCGTACAAGAAGACGATACATCCTCGCCGCCCAACCCAAGCATCCTGACGGCAAGGATTTCACGGCTCCTCACTTCGCCAGTGGGTTACATATCGAGACACACTACTCGGCCAGGGACGCAGTGAAGCACGCACGCCGCATCGTCGCTCATGCAGGAGCAGACGCCACCGGTTTCCGCATTAGGATGGCCAAGTAGTCGGCCACAATGCACCGGCCCGCCCGGTAGCAACCAGGCATTCACTGCGCTGCCGATCTGGTTCGTCCTTCCCGCGACGATTGATCCCGACTGCGCCTAGTAGCCGCGTTTGAGAGTGCAAGTCGGGGCTGCCACTTGGGCGGCCACGACAAACGACACCAGGCTATGGCGGCGGGCTGGAAGGCCGCGGCGAGCGAGGATACCGATGGCCGCGAGGTTGGCCAGAAGGAGCTGGAGCGGCACGCCGTGAGGTGGTGGTGCGCACGCTGGACGCAAAAGGCCGTGACGACACGGCTGAGGCGCGGCGGATGGAGGGTGAGTTCGCGCCTTCCAAGCACCACTGGTTCGCGAACACGCCGGCGGTGGAGGGAAGTCCGAGGCTGCCTTCAGGAGGGGACGCTGCGCTGACGATGGCGCCTGGTGAATGCACCTGCGTACCAGTGTGGACGAAGCGCATCGGGTACAAAGCGGATCGGCGACCTTCCGAAGGACGATGCAAGGCTATTCTTCAGTGTGCACCGGTCGCGGCTGGGCAACGCGAAGGCGCGCGGACGGACGACGAGAGAAAGCCGTGTTGCCGTCGCGCAACTCAAGCATGAGAAAGGCCGAAAGGACATCCATGTCGCTAAGGCGCGAGGGGCCTAGGATCGGCGAAGAGATTGGCGCACACGCCGAAGGCACGCCTTAGACTTCGATCATTTGCGCCTAGTGCACCCCTCGTCCGAAGCAGGCACCAGTCGGCCTTCCGAAAGGGTCAGGGCACGGTCGGCGACTTGCTGGTACTTGGGGTTGTGAGAAACGACGCAGAGGGTGGCGCCGTTTGCATGGCAGGCGGCGAGGAGTTCCATCACGGCGTCTTCGGAGTCGGAGTCGAGGTTGCCGGTGGGTTCGTCCGCGAGGATCAGCGACGGCTCGCCGATCAACGCACGCGCTACCGCGGCGCGCTGCTGCTGGCCGCCGGAGAGCTGCGCCGGATAGTGCTCCGCGCGGTGGGCGATGCCGACTTCCTTGAGCAGCTCCATTGCCTTTTCCGCGCGTTCGGGTGCCGTGGCCTTGCGTTCGCCCTTGCGGTAGCGCAGCGGCAGTTCCACGTTCTCCAGGATCGTGAGGTCGCCGATCAGGTTGAACGACTGAAACACAAAGCCGAGCTCCCGATTGCGCACGCGGGCCCGTCCCGTAAGGCCCAAGTTGGCGGTGTCGTTGCCTTGCAGGAGGTATTCACCGCTCGTCGGCTGTTCGAGCAAGCCCAGGATCGACAGCAGCGTGGACTTGCCACAGCCAGACGGGCCTTGGATGAGCAGATACTCCCCCGCGCGGATCTCGAACGACACGTCCGCGAGCGCCTGCGTCTCGACCTTCTCGGTGAGAAAGGTCTTGTTCAAGCCGCGCAATTGCACCACCGGGGCTCCGGCCCCTTCAACTTCCGTGTTCATCGAATTGCAATGCTCCTTATGGTGACCTCGCCTCACGCAAATGCTGCGTGTAGGGCCGCCTTCCGTCCGTGTCAACGCCTCTTCAGCTTCACCTGCTGAAGGCTCCCCTGATCGTCAAATCCCGCAGTGCTGCTGACGATCACGGTGTCGCCATCGTCCAAGCCGTCCCGCACCTCGATGTGGCGCAGCGTGCCAGCGCCGAAGCGCACAGCCACGCGCCCGGCACTCTCCCCGTCTGTCGCCAGCCGAAAGACCTCGCCCGGGCTGTCTTCGCGCACGCCCAAGGGGCGGCGAACGAACAGGACATCCGTGAGGTTCGCCACCGTGATGGTGGCTCGAATCGACAGATCTGGCCGCACACCCACCGGCAGTTCTGCCTCGAACGCCACATCCACCGCGACGCTGTTCTGCGTGACCGCTGGATCGACCCGGGTGACCATGCCCGGCACCTCCTGGCTGAGCACCGTCACCACCGCCGGCTGACCCGGCACGACGCGGCTCGCGTACGACTCCGGCACGCGGATCAGGCCTCGCAGCACCGCTGTGTCCACCACGCGCGCGACCTGGGCCCCGGCGTTGACCCGCTGCCCCGTCTCCACCAACACTTCACGCAGCGTGCCGGCAATGTCCGTGGTAACCAGCAAGCCTTCCGCCAACCGTTCCGCTTCCGCAAGAGCCGACTCCCGCTCCGCGATGCGCGCCTCGCTGGCCTCCCGCTCCGCCGCAAGCACCGACTGCAACTCCTCGAAGCGCCGCTCCTCGAACGCCAACTCCGCCCGCGCCCGTTCCGTGCGAATCTTGGTGCTTCGATAGTCGATCTCGGACACCGCCTGCCGTTCGAGCAACTCGGTCTCGGCTTCGAGTTGCAGTTCGAGTTCCTCGAGATCAGCTTGCCGGGCGAGGATTTGCGCCTCGCCAGCCAACCTTCGATCGGTGAACTCCGCCAATCGACGCCGGTGCTCGGCGGTCGCCTCGGCAAGTTGCAGGCGGGCAGCCACGGCACTCTGCCGAACCTGCGGATTGATGAGGCGGGCAATGCCGTCGCCAGCCGCCACCGTTTCGCCAGCGCGGGCGAGGATTCGTTCCACGGAACCGGCAACCTCGGACGCGATCCAGCGCTCGTTGACCGGCTCAAGTTCGCCCGCGCCCTGCACTTCGATGGCGAGCGTGCCGCGCTCCACGGTGGCGGTGGTTACGTCCGTCAAGGCCACCGCCGAGTCCGGGCGGAGCCAAACGCGATCGATGACGATGAAGAGGATGATGGCGACGACTGCGACCGCGGCCCAGCCAATCTGCCGAATCAGTCTTCGCGGATCGCCCTCTCGGGGGCGATCCATCGAGTAATCGTCCGCCTCGCTTGGCAAGAGGTTCTCCCTCCTATGCGCCGCCTTGGCGGGCGTCTGCGACGGAACCATCCACCAATGCACTGATGGCATGGCGGCGAGCGAGTTGCCCCATGAGGAAGCGAACCAGCAGGGCGCACAGGAGGGCGAGGGAGGCGAACGCCGGCAACAACCACCAAAGTTCCAATGCCTCGGTGAACGCAGGTGCCCACACCTTGGCCGCTATGCCTGCGCCGCCAACCACTGCGGCGGCCACAATCAACTCGCGCACGCTCGTGGCGGATTGCGCGAGCGCGAGTTCTCCCGGAGTCGCGCCCAAGGCAAAGCGGATGCCGATGCGGGATCGCGTCTCGGCAATGTTCCGCGCCAGCGAGTTGCCAACGCCGGAGAGTGCCAGCACGAGGGCGAACCCGGCAGCCACCGCGAGCACCACCTCTACGCTGCGCTTGGCGAGAAACTGCTCGCGGAATCGCTCAGCAGGTGTGCCGCGGAACTCGACCTCCCAGCCCTCGTATTGCGGCAGTTGTGTGAGGGCATCCGCCAAGTCAAGCCCTTGCTCGGCGTCGATGATCCAGCGGTGCGGGTAGCCGATACTAACCTTCGGCCCGTAGATCATCAGCGGCACACCCTCGGCATAGTCGCCATATGGCACTTCGCCCACCACGCCTACCACCGTCTTCTCAAGTTCCCCATCCCCGTCGGCCCATACCCTCAGCGGTGTTCCCAGCACGACTTCCACCCCACCGAGCGCCTCCGCAGCGGACTGCGACAAGACGACCTCGCGGAAGTTGTCATCCTCGAACATGCGACCGGCCACGAGATCGACACCGAGCGTGCGGAAGTAGCCAGGGGTCACGAGATTCTCGACGAACGGCGTGTCCTCCAGGTTCGGGAAACCTGCGATCTTGCGCGAGAGGTAGTGCAGATACTCCTTCGGCGCAACTGGCTCCAGCGTGGCCCCCGCAGCAGCGCGAACGCCGGGGATCGCCTCAATGGCATCGAGCGCGTTGGCCACACCGCGGTCGAGTGCCATCCAAGAGTCTGTGCTGTTGGGGTCGCGCAACTCAACGGTGGCGACATCGGGATTCGGCAGCCCGAGCGAAAGCCGGGCATCGCCCAGGTAGCGGCCAGCCAAAGACAACACCACCACGAAGCTAGCCACACAGACCAGCAGGAGGAACTGCCGTGTGGTCCCGCGCAACCACTTGCCCGACCGCACCAACGCCGCCGAACTGCGAGACACAGACCAGCTCACATAGGCAAGGCAAGCCACAAACGCAAGCGCGAGCAAGAACCCGGCAATGCCGCGGCCGGCGACCAACGACGCGGGGAACACCTCACCCAGGTAGCTCGAGAACGGCTCGACACGCAGGAGGACATCGAGGACATAGCCGGCCGCCAGCCAGCCGACCACGCCCATGATTGCCGCGAGGATCAGATTCTCGGCAAGCGCCCGGCCAAACAGGTCCAACGGCGCGGCGCCCACGGCGATTCGCACGTTCTGCTCGTCTTCACGCGAGACGTGCTCTGCCAAAAGGAACTCCAGTACCGACACGAAGGCCATCAGCAGCAGCATGGCAACGACGCCAGCTAGCCAAAGCGTCTTCTGGAGGACATCTCCGCGCTTGTCAGGGGAGGTCTCAAGGCCGCGGCCAAGCGCGACTCGATCCGCGTCGCCGAAACCGAAGCCAAAGGCACGACGGTTGGTTTCGATACCCTCCCTTGCCGGCAGCTCGGACTCCACCTCCACCACGACCATCTTGCTGTCGAATCGATGTTCCGCCAATCGGGCGCGAGCCGCGACGAATTCGGCGTCTGCATCCTGGCCTGCGGGAATCACGCCGAACACGGTTACGCTCGGCCAAAGGCGAGCGATTCGGCGCTGCGCTTCGACATCCAAGCCTTCCGCAATGGGTGGCATGGACAGTTCCAAGGGCAGGTTCGTCACCCACACGTCAGGAATGTGCTGCAGCACCCCCCCAAAACCCGGCGCCGCGACACCGACAATGGGCACCGAAGTGCCGTCCGTTGTGGTCAGGAGTTCGCCAACAACATCCTCACGGCCGTATGTGCGGTCCCATACCTCGGCGGTAATCACCGCGCCCGGGCTGCCATCGCTCGGCGCCAATGTTCCAGACGCGGGGCGCACGCCAAGTCGATCGAAGAAGCTGGCCGAGACTAGCTGCGGTTGCAGGGGCGCTGAGTTGTTTGGCCCGGCCGGCTCCATCGTCATCCAATACACCGGCATGGCAAAGAACCACGAGACCTCCGGCACCTTCGCCACGATCTCGTCGAAATCGCGAATCGACATGGACTGGTAGCCCCCGCCAGTCTCGCGCAACGCCGTGACGTAACTCTGATCTGCAACGCCAACCGGCATGCGGAACCAACTCGCATGGGCAAGCGTCACCACCGCAGCGATGAACCCAAACGACACCCCAAGCGATACCACAAAGTAGGCGAGCTTGGCCGGCCGCCGACGCACCGTGCCGACGATGCTTCGTAGCGCTTCCACGGGTACCCCTACCCCAAACGCGGCCTGAGTAAGCATGCACCAGGTTACAGGCTCGTTACAGGGCCAGTCTCTGCCTGCGGGGAGGACTCACGCTTCTCTGAAGCGGTCGCGGACACCTCGACTCCCGCTCAAGGGGGAGTGACGGGAAGCTCCCGCGTCCAACGGGACTCAGATGGAGGCTCCTCCGCGAACCTCCACGACCGACCCATCCACTAGTGCGCTGATGGTGTGGCGTCGCGCAAGTTGCCCCATGAGAAAGCGAGTCAGCAGGATGCACACGAGTGCGAGGCAGACGAACGCCGGCGCCAGCCACCAGAGTTCCAGCGCTTCGGTGAACGCGGGCGCCCAGGTCTTGGCCACGACGCCCGTGCCGCCAACCACGGCCGCCGCCACCACAAGCTCGCGTACGCTCGTGGCGGATTGGGCCAGCGCGAGCTCTGCCGGCGTCGCACCCAAGGCAAAGCGGATGCCGATGCGGGACCTAGTCTCGACGATGTTGCGCGCCAACGAATTGCCGACGCCCGAGAGCGCGAGCACGAGGGCGAAGCCGGCGGCCACCGCAAGCACAACTTCGACGCTGCGCTTGGCAAGGAACTGCTTGCGGAATCGCTGAGCGGGGGTGTCCCAGAGGAACACTTCCCAGCCCTCGTACAGGGGCAGTTGCGTGAGCGCCTCCGCCAAGTCAAGCCCCGGCTCGGCGTCGACGAACCACCGGTGCCGATAGTCATCTCCGTATCTCGGCTCGTAGACCATCAGCGGCACGCCGTCGGTGTAATCGCCATAGGGCACTTCCCCCACGACGCCAACGACGGTCTTTTCCAGCTTCCATCCGTCTTCGTGGGTCAAAGACAACGGTATGCCCAGTACCACATCAACACCGCCGAGCGCCTCCGCCGCAGAGCGCGATATGACGATCTCGGTGTCGTTCTCCTCGAACATGCGACCCGCCAACAGCTCGACGCCAAGGGTGCGGAAAAAGCTCCGAGTCACATCGTTCTCGAAGAACGTCACGTCCTCAAGTTCTGGGGCGCCGGTGACCTTGTACGAGAAGTAATGGAGCTGCTCCTTCGATGCAACAGGCGCAAGCGTTGCCTGTGCGGCGGCGCGAACCCCAGGAATCGCCTCGATGGCCTTGATCGCCTCAGCCAATTGAAACCCAGTCACTGAACCAGGTTCCCGGTTCGGATCGCGTAAGTACACTTCCTGGGCATCCGGATTCGCCAACGGGAGCGACAGGCGGGCATCGCCCAAATAGCGTCCGCCGAGGGACAACACGAGCACGAAGCTGGCGACACATACGAGCAAGAGGAGTTGGCGCGTCGTCCGCCGCAGCCACTGGCCGGAGCGCACCAACGCCGCTGCACTGCGCGACACGAACCAACTCACATAGCCCAAGCAAACCACGAACGCCAGCATGAGCAAGAGGCCCACGAGGCCCGTGCCTGCGATCCACGATGCGGTGGAAGCCTCACCCAGATAGCTGGAAAACGGCTCGACGCGGAGGAGCACATCTAGCACATAGCCCGCCGCCAGCCACCCCACGACTCCCATCGCCACGGCCAGAAACAGATTCTCGGCGAGGGCGCGACCAAACAGGTCCATCGGCGCAGCCCCTACCGCGATGCGGACGTTCTGCTCGTCCTCCCGAGAGACGTGTTCGGCGAGCAGGAACTCCACCACGGACACGAATGCCATGAGCAGCAGCATGGCCACCACCCCGGCGAGCCAGAGGGTCCTCTGCACCACTTCCGTGCGCTTGTCCGGCGAGGTCTCAAGGCCGCGGCTGAAGACGACTCGATCCGAGTCCCTGAAGCCGAAGCCATACGGCCGGCGGTCGCTTGCGAGGCCGCCTCTTGCGGGCGAATCGGGTTCCATCTCCACCCAGATCATTTTGCTGTCGAATCGATGCTCGGCCAGTCGGTCACGAGCCGCGACAAATTCGGAGTCCGCATCCCTGCCTTCGGGAATGACGCCAAACACCGTTACGTTTGACCACAGGTAACCGATCCGGCGCTTCCCCTCCGCCGTGACCCCATCGGCAATCGACGGAGTGGAGACTTCCAACGGCGGGTTCATCACCCACACGTTGACGTGGTCCCGCAACGGCCCCTCGAACCCCGGCGGGGCCACTCCAATGATTGGAATGGCAGTGCCGACCTCGGTGGTCAGGTACTCGCCGATGATGTCCTGGCGGCCGTACGATCGACGCCAAACCTCGTCGGCAATCACCGCAGCCGGGGCACCTTGTGTAGGCGAGAGCGATCCAAACGCGGGGCGCACGCCAAGATGCTTGAAAAACTCAGGCGACGCCAGATGCGTGAACAGAAACGCTTCGGCACCTGACGACGAAGCGGGCCTTAAGGACGACCAGTACGCCGGCATGACATAGAACCACGGGACCTCCGGCACGCGCTCGACTATCTCGTCGAAGTCGCGCACAGACATCGACTCGATGCTCCCGCCGGCGATCGTCCGCATGGCCGTGACGTAATCCCGATTTTCGACCCCAACCGGCAAGCGAAACCAGCTTGCGTGGGCGAGCGTCGCGACCGCCGCGATAAAGCCAAACGACAATCCCAGGGAAACGACGAAGTACGCAAGCTTCGCCGGCCGCCCACGCGCCGTACCAACGATGCTACGCAGCGCTTCCACGGCACCCCCGGCCGAGTGTCTCACCTGTCAATCCGCGGCCTCGGCATCCCAGGTCCTCGTTGGTCCGGCGAGTTCATCGGTCGTCGTCATTTGCCGGCGCACGAGGCGGCTGTAGAGGCCGCCGCGGGCTAGCAGCTCTTCGTGGCTGCCGGTCTCCACCGTGCGGCCGGCGTCGAGGACGACGATGCGATCGGCGTCGCGGACGGTGGAGAGGCGGTGGGCGATGACGATGGTGGTGCGTTGGCTCATCAGCTCTTCGAGGGACTTGCGTACGGCTTGCTCGTTCACGGCATCGAGATGCGATGTGGCTTCGTCGAGGATGAGAACGGCGGCGTCCTTTAGGAATGCCCGGGCGATGGCCACGCGCTGGCGCTGGCCGCCCGACAGGCGCACGCCGCGTTCGCCCACCGGTGTAGCAAGCCCCTCCGGCAGGGCGTCGATGAACGGGCCCAGCGAGGCGCGGCGCACGGCTTCGTCGAGTTCGGCGGAGGTGGCGTCTGGTTTGGCGATGAGGATGTTGGCGCCGAGGGTCTCGTTGAAGAGGTAGGTGTCTTGCGTCACCAAGGCAACTTTCTCGCGCAACTCGTCGAGGCGATAGTCGCGAAGGTCGCGGCCGTCGAAGCGGATGGCGCCGGAGTCCGGGTCCCAGAAGCGCATCAAGAGGTGCGCGATGGTGGTCTTGCCGGCTCCTGACGGGCCAACCAGCGCCAACGTGCTGCCGGCCGGCACTGTGAACGTGGCGCCGTCGAGGGCGAGCCGGCGATTGCCGAAGTATGAGAAGCGGACGTCACGAGCCTCGATCCCTACGCCCGTGCCCGGTCGGTCACCGTCTCGCTGCTCGGAAACGCCCGGCCCGTCGACAACCGCCTCGGCTTCGCTGTGAACCGCGTGGAGCCGCCGTGTGGCACCGAGGGTGTCTGCGAGTTGGCGGCCGATGTGGGCGATCTCCGACACCGGCAGGAACGCCGACATCGCCAGCAGCGTCAACATCGGCAACATCGCGGGTGCGAGTGCCTCGGACGCGACGAGGTTGGCGCCGGTGGCAACGACTACCAGTCCGCCAAGGCCCGTCGCGACCTCCAACAGGGCAGTCTGCTTGGTCAGACTGGAGTGGAACGGCAGCCGCAGCGAAACGTGGCGTTCGATGCGCGCCACGAACTCCTCCCCCCGCGCCTTCTTGCGCTGGAACGCGAGGATCTCCGAGAGCCCCTGGATGGTGTCCACTGCGTGGGCGTTCATGTCCCCGAACGCCTCCCGCGCCCGGGAACCCAAACTGTCGATGCGGCGTCGAGCCAGCACCGGGCTTGCCGCCACCAGCACGAGAAACGGCGCGAGGGCAAGCGCCATGGGCCAGCCGAACCACGCCAACGTGCCTAGCACCGCAGTCGGCACCAGCACCGCGACGAAGAACGGTGCAACGGTGTGGGCGAAGAAATACTCCACCAGTTCCACATCGTGGGTCGCCATTCCCACCAGGTCGCCGGTGCGGCGTCGCACGAGGTACGCCGGTGCCAGCCGATCCAGCTTGCGGAACAGGGCAATGCGCATCTCGGCGAGCATTCGGAAGGCCATGTCGTGCGCAAACCACGACTCCAGCCAGTGCAAGAGGCCCGCAAGGGGCGCAACGATGGCAAGGACGATCAGATGCTCGGCAAAGGGCTCGCCGCGTTTCACAGCAGCCACCGCGAGCGCACTCGCCACGCCAACGCCAATCAGCGCCGCTACCCGAGCGATGCCGAACGCCAGCACGACCGAGAACTTCGCCCGCCACGGGATCACGTGACGCAAGAGTTCTCGGAATGCGCCGATCCAGCCTAGGCCCTCGGCGCGGAGGATCGCGTCCGTGGGTTCGAGCTGCGCGCCGGCATCGTCGGCCAGGAGGTCCTCGTAGGGGACGGGCTCGTCGTGCCCCCTACCGAATCCATCGCGGGACGGGACAAGCCCGTCCCCTACGGCCCCTCCTGCCATCTGCTGACGGCCAATCTCCTCGGCCTGGCTCCCCATGAGCCGGCGATAGGCACCGCCAGCACGCATCAGCGCAGCGTGGTCGCCGGATTCGACGATGGCGCCGTGGTCCAGCACAAGGATGCGGTCCGCGTCGATGACGCTCGACAGCCGGTGCGCGAATATCAGCGTTGTGCGGCCCTGCATCAGGCGATCGAGCGCCGACTGAATCACCGCCTCGTTCTCGGCATCCACCGCCGACAGCGCCTCGTCCAGCACCAGAATCGGCGCGTCCCGAAGCAGGGCACGGGCAATGGCGACCCGTTGCCGCTGACCACCGGAAAGCCGGATGCCGCGCTCACCGATCACGGTGCCGTAGCCTTGCGGCAGGCGCTCGATGAATTCGTGGGCGTTGGCGGCTCGGGCGGCAGCCTTGAGTTCGTCTGCCGTCGCGTCGGGCTTGCCGAAGCGCAGGTTTTCCTCAACCGTGCCGTGGAAGAGGTAGGTGTCCTGATTCACCACCGCCACGTTGCGGTAGATGTCGTCCGCGCTCAGGTCGCGCACGTTGTGGCCACCGAGGAGTACCGCGCCGCTGCCCGGATCGTGAAAGCGCAGCAGCAATCGCATGATGGTGGACTTGCCGGCACCGCTTTCGCCGACGAAACCCACGCGCTGGCCGGGCGCAACCCGGAACGACAGCCCCCGGTGCGCCGGTCGGCGTGCTCCCGGATAGGCAAACGAGACATCCTCGAACTCGACGACCGGGACCAGCGGAGCATCTAGCACCACGGGCGTTGACGGCGACTTGACAGCGGCGCGAGCGTCGAGCAGCGCGAAGATGTCGTCTGCCGCCGCCCGCCCCATCATGCCGTTGTGCAGAAGCGCCCGCAGGTCGCGCTGCGGCCGGAACACCTCGATGCCCATCATCAGCACGACGAGCAGCAACTCGAGGCTCATCTGGCCTTGCGTCACCCGCCAGGCGCCCAAGGCCAGCACGGCGGCGCTCCCGACCGCAATGCCGGTGTCGGTGAGCCCCCGCGTGGCGGCATTGCTGGCGAGCACCCACATGGTGCTGCGGAAGACCTCGTGCGCCCGCTCCGCCAAGAGCCGCCCCCGCGCCGAGCTCTGGCCAAACGCCTTCAATGTGGCAAGCCCCTGAATCGCATCCAGGAACTCCGCTGCAAAGGCGCGGTAGGCGAGGGAGCGCCGCATGCTGCTTGCCGCCTCCCGGCGCTGGAGGGCCAGCGGCGCGAACAGCGTGAATAAGGCGAAGGCGAACATCAGCGTGGCGACGGGGAGGTCGAAGGCCGCGACGACGGCGAACACAACCAGCGGCGTGAGCACAGCCACCAGAAGCTGCGGCAGGTACTGGCCGAAGTAGGTTTCGAGCTGCTCCACCCCGTCGATCATGGAAATCATCACCGACCCGGTGCGGGTGAGGCCAAAGTGCGAGGGCCCAAGCGCCACGACCCTTGCATACAACCGCTCGCGCAGCGCGAGCTGCACCCGTGCCGCAGTGCGGTGCGCAAGCATGGCGCGCGAGTGCTCCACCCAGCCCCGCAGCAACATCACCGCCGCCACCAACGCAAGCGGCAACAACATCTCGGAGAGCGCGGCGCCAGCAAAGACCAGCGCCAGCAACCAGCCGAGCAGCGCCAGCCGTCCAATCCCCACCAGCGACGCGCCAACACCCATCGCCACCGCAGCACCGATGCGTAGCCGAACGCCGCGAGTGAACTGCCAAAGCCGAGTTTCGAAGAGCATGGGCGGAGCTATCGATCCATGAAGCGGTTTGACCAAGCTGCGGTCAAGAATGCCACGCCGCCCGAGCCAGGTGTTCGGGAGCCTTATGAAAGCGGGCGTCCATCGGCGCGTTTCAACGAATCGCTCGCGTCGAATTCAAGGCGGGCGGGGACAGGCCCCGCCCCTACGGGAGCTGAGGTGACAGGGAGGCCAATGTGACAACCCCCAACCAGTGCGTTAAGGTCGGTTCCATCTTGAAAGGCGGGGCCCTGCAATGTTCAAGGAAACCAAGCTCTCTCGTGCCGTGGGTTCTGTGATTGCGCTTTCGCTGGCTGGGGGAGCAGCCGCCGAGATCGAGGAAGTCATCGTCACGGCGCAGAAGCGCACCGAAAGCATGCAAGACACGGCCATTGCGGTGCAGGCGATGGAAGAGCGGTCGCTCGACGAGCAGCGCATCGACACGTTCGTCGACTACATCAAGCTGCTGCCGAGTGCCACCGCAGGGGGGCGCGGCCCGGGCCAGAACGAAATCTACATCCGCGGCGCCGCGGTGGACGCCATCAACATATCGGTGGCGGAAGCGCAGGGATCTGCGCCCAACGTCGCGCTCTATCTCGACGAGCAACCGGTGACGGCCGGCGGGCGCAATCTCGATGTCTATGCCACCGACATCGCCCGCATCGAGGTGCTGCCAGGCCCGCAGGGCACTCTGTATGGCGCGAGTTCGCAGGCCGGCACAGTCCGGCTCATCACCAACAAGCCCAACATGGACGAGGTCGAGGCGCGGCTCGATGCCAGCACTTCCGCCACCTGGGAGGGCGAGCCTTCGACGGCGCTCGAAGGCGTGCTGAACGTGCCGCTCAATGACCGTACCGCGGTGCGGCTCGCGCTCTTCAGCGACAACCAGGGCGGCTACATCGACAACGTTCACAGCCAGCTCTGGCCCGATCCTTCGAAGAATCCCCGGCTTCCTTCCGCGAGCGGCATCATGTTCGTGCCCGCTGGCGGCGATCCCGCAAGCCACGAGTTCGCCGACGGCACGTTTGCCGTGCCCGGACGCACCTATCCCGTGAACTACCGACCGGCCGAGAACGACCACCTCGTCGAGGACGACTTCAACGACGCGGCCTATAGCGGGTTCCGCCTGAGCGGCGCCTTCAACATCACCGACGACTGGACCCTGAACGTCTCCCACCACCAGCAGACGCTGAAGGCAGAAGGCGTTTTCGACTACGACCAGGAAGTCGGCGACCTAGAGGTTGCCCGCTACAGTGAAGACTCGCTCGAGGATGCCTTCGGCCAAACCTCTTGGACCCTGCAAGGTCGGCTCGGCATTCTGGATGCGATTTACACGGGCGCGTATCTCGAACGCGAGGTGGAGCACTCCTACGACTACTCCGAATACGTCAATGTCGGCGGCTACATCCCTGGCTACATCTGCGAATACAACACGCCCGGCTACCACGGCGGGGGCGGCGTTGGCTACAGCTACGACCCCACCCTCTCGGGCGATCCCGGGGTGATCGACTGCGTGCCAGGCGACGGTTCCTTCCTGGGTGCCACCGACTTCGACCGCCTGAACCACGAATTCCGCATCCAAACCGAGATTGCCGGGCGCGTTGGCCTCACCGGAGGCGTGTTCTTCCAGGAGCGGGAGGCGCTGCACACCGGCAACTTCCGCTATGGCATCGATGGCGGCAATCCCATCGACCCGTCGCGGATCAGCCGCGGACGCGCCCGCAGCACGGTCATTCGCAGCCCCGAGGTGCAATTCACCAACGACATCGTGCGGCCCGAGGAAGAGACCGCGTTCTTCGGCGAGGTCTCGGTCAACATCACCGAAGACCTCGCGGCCACCGTCGGGGCGAGGCAGTACACGCTCGAAACCGGCTTCGAGGGCTTCTCGGCGTTCCGCTACGGCAATCGCCCGGTGCCGAACCTGGCCGGCGAGCGAGGCGTGACGGTGATGCCCAACGTCACCGGGGGGCGTGACTACGCCCAGAACCTCGGCGGCTTCCAACCGCTCGAAGTGGACGACGTGATCACTCGCTTCGGCCTGTCGTGGCACGCAAGCGACGACGTGCTGCTGTATGGGGCGGTGTCCGAGGGCTACCGACCGCCCGGCTTCAACCGCGCCGCCGCTGCGGGGGTGGCAACCGCGCAAGGCGTGGCGGCGCGGGGCAACGACGGCCCCGGTGGCTTCCCGGACTACTTCATTCCCGTCACCTACCGCAGCGACAGCGTCCAGAACATGGAGTTCGGCTGGAAGGCGGTGCTGATGGACCGGATGTTGCGGCTCAACGGCTCCATCTACAGCATCAACTGGGACGACATTCAGGTGTCCCACTTCGACTCGCAGAACATCTCCATCTTCACCATCGTCGACAACGGCGGCGACGCGGAAATCCGCGGCCTCGAGGTGGACATGGAGTGGCTGGCCTCGGACAACCTTTCGATCTACGGGGCGCTGTCCTACAACGACACCGAGTTGGTGGCGGTGAATCCCACCTTCGACTTCGTGGTGGCAGACGTCGGCAGCCAACTGCCGCTGACTCCGGAACTGCAATTCAACGTGCGGGGTCGCTACGAGTGGGAGATGGCCGGCGGCATGGCGCACTGGCAGCTTTCGCTCAAGTATGCCGGCGAGAGCTTCAACTCCCTGGTGGACATCCCCGGCACCGACCCGCGCAAGGTGCAGGATTCCTACGCCATCGTCGACGCAAGCGCCGGCTATCGCAGCAACGAGGGCTGGGCGGCGGAACTCTTCATCGACAACCTCACCGACGAACGCGCGCAGTTGCACATCAACCGGCAGGACTTCCGCGAGCGAATCACGACCAACCGTCCGTTGACGGTGGGCCTCAGGGTGTCGTGGGAGATGCTGTAGCGGCCACGACTGGGCTCGCTTGCTTGGGCGAGGGCCACGCGCATTTGGCGGTGCCAAATGCGCGCCTCGCGGCGCGTCAGTTTCTGCCGCGGACGGCTGAGGCCATGTTTGCCGCTAGCCTGACGCCGGCATGAGTTCCAACCCGTCGATGTCTGCCGAGGCACGTTCCGACAAAGGTACGACCGACCTTGCCGCCCAAGTCAAAGCGATTCAGGCGGACATGCGTGCCGGGCGGATGCAGGAGGGGGCGGCAGCGGCGGAGCGACTGCTGGCTGAGGGGGATCCGCCGCACGAGGCTCTCTACTGCCTGGCGGTTTGCCGGCGTTACCTTGGCCAAGGCGAGGCCGCCCTCCGGGCGCTCGATCAGCTCGCCGAACGGGCCCCGAACTACGCCCGAGGCTGGCAGGAACGTGGTCACCTGCTGCGGGCGATGGGTCAGGCGACGCCGGCGATGTCCGCCTATCGCCGCGCCGTCCGGCACAACGACGCCCTGCCAGCGTGCTGGCAGGCGCTGGCGGAACTGGCGCAGGAAACCGGCAACGCCGACCTTCAACCCCGCGCTCTCGCCCGCATCGACTACCTGAGGTCTCTCCCCGAAGAACTGATCGCGGTGCAGAGCTTCGCGAACGAAGGCCGAACCCTGCTCGCCGAGCGCCTGTGCCGCGACTTTCTCAAGCGCAATCCCAAGCATGTCGAGGCCATGCGCCTTTTGGCCTCGTTCGGCGCATCGCACGGCATCTACGACGACGCCGAGTTTCTGCTGGAGAGCGCGCTCACCTTCGAGCCCGGCAACCGTCGCGCCCGCATCGACTACATCGACGTGCTGCACAAGCGGCAGAAGTACGAGCAGTCGCTGCACGAGGCAGAGACGCTGCTGAACGCCAACCCCGACGACCCCATCGCCCAGCTCTCCTATGCCAATCAGGCCGCTGCTGCCGGCAGGTTCGACGAGGCCATTCGTATCTACGACGAGGTGGACGCTGGCAATCCGGGCGCCACCTTCACCGGACCAACCTTGCAGCTCACCCGAGGCCATGCCCTCAAGGCCACCGGACGGGTGGCACAAGCCGTGGATGCCTACCGCGGCGCGTACCACCTGCGAGGCAACTTCGGCGATGCCTTCTGGAGTCTCGCCAATCTCAAGACCTATCGCTTCACCGCCGACGAACTCGCACAGATGCAGGCCGTGGCCCAGGCGCCGGACACGCCGGAGGAAGACCGCATCCATGTCCTGTTCGCCCTCGGCAAGGCGTTCGAGGACGCCGGCGATGCCGACGGTGCCTTCGGCTTCTACCAGAAGGGCAATTCGCTCCGCCACGCCCAGCATCCGCACGAAGCCGCACAGGTTTCCGAACGCATGAAGCTGCAGCAGGAAGTCTGCACGGCAGCGTTCTTCAAGGAACGCGAAGGCTGGGGCTGCCCGGCGCCGGATGCCATCTTCGTGGTGGGCCTCCCCCGCGCCGGCTCCACCCTCATCGAGCAGATCCTCGCCTCCCACTCCGCCATCGACGGCGCGTTGGAGTTCCACCACATCGGTGCCATTGCCCAACGCCTCGATGGCCGGCGGCGGCGCGGGCAGGCGCCCCGCTATCCGATGCGGCTTACGGAACTCACCGCCGACAACGCCCGCGAACTCGGCGAGCGCTTTCTCCGAGACACCCGCATACAGCGCCGCGACGCCCCCTTCTTCATCGACAAGATGCCCAACAATTTCCGTCACCTAGGCCTCATCCACATGATCCTACCGAATGCTCGCGTGATCGACGCCCGGCGCCAACCGATGGCCTGCTGTTTCAGCAACTACAAGCAACTATTCGCGAACGGCCAGGAATTCAGCTACGACCTCGAGGCCCTCGGCACCTACTACCGCGACTACGTCGCGTTGATGGAACATTGGGATCGCGTGCTGCCGGACAAGGTGCTGCGCGTGCAGTACGAAGACGTGGTGGCAGACCTCGAGACGCAAGTGCGCCGGATGCTGGATTTCCTGGGATTGCCCTTCGAGCAAGCCTGCCTCGATTACCACCGCACCGAGCGCGCCGTGCGCACGCCGAGTTCCGAGCAGGTGCGGCAGCCGATTTTCCGGGAGGGGCTGGACCAGTGGCGGCAGTTCGAGGGGCATCTTGGCCCGCTTCGGCAGGCTCTCGATGGTTGACGAACTTTCGGGCCAGGCGAAGGAGCTGAGCCAGACTCGCGGCTATGCCTTTGGCGCCGCTGAATCGGGCGCGGTCGAAGGCGCAGCCGACGCCCTCGCCCGCTATGGCTTTTGCGTCATCGACAACGTGATCCCACACCAGGACGTGCCTGCCATCCGTGACGAAGTCGATCGCGCCGAAACCGCCATCGCCGGCAACATGGGGGCGATTCGAGACTGGCTCGCCAAACACCAAGGCAGCACCGAGTCCATCGCAGCGACCAAGGCTGCGCTCGAAGCCGCCCCTGGCAACATCGAGCTTCGCCCGGTGCGGCGCGTCGGCCTGCCGCCAAAGCCACCCAACGATATCGTTTGGCTGCCGCGCTACGCCCGCCATCTTGCCCACCCGACCCTTGTCGGCATCGCCCAGCGAGTGCTCGACGATCACCTCAAGATCGCCCAACTGCACTTGCGCCCGATCGCCGCTGGGGACGGCGATGCGCCGGGCGGCTTCGGCCAGGCCCGCTACCGCGGCCGAGCGGATACGCGCGAATGGCACACCGACTGGCCGCACGACCTTTCGGCTTACGGCGCGGATCAACCGCTGCAGAACGCCGGCTGCATTCGCCAGCCCTTCCCGGACGTGGCCATGTGTCTGGTGATGATCTGGTATCTCACCGACGTCGACGCGGACTCCGGTGCAACTTGGGTGGTGCCCGGTTCGCACAGAGACGGACGCAACCCCCGTGGCCCGGACGACGGCATCACGGTGACGGCACCCATACCGGGCGACATGCAGGTGAGCGCCAAGGCCGGCGCTGTCTTCATCCAAGATTCCCGCACCTGGCACGCCTCCACCATGCACAACACGTCAGGCCGCAAGCGCGTGGCGGTGGTGAATCGCTGGTGCCCTTGGTGGCTGTCCGTGGACGACTACGCGCCGGGCGGCGTCTTCAACACGGTCTGCCGGCCCCTCTCGCAAGCCGAGTTCAAGGCGTTGCCGGAAGATGCGCAGCCGTTCTTCCGCCACGTCTGCCCCGACGAACATGACACCCTGCAACAACCGGTGCTGGACCGCGCCGGCGCCGCAGCAAGGCGCAACCGCTTCGGCTACGCCCAGCTCGCGACAGACCCCGACGGTCTCAGAGCCGCCAACCAGCACATCCACGTCCCCATCCGCGACTCGACGCCGTGACCGGAGGCCGAGGCTTCGTTGGGAACGGGCTTGTCCCGGCGCGCCCTTCAGGGCGCGCTAGCGCGAACTGCTGTGCTTCGACGAACTCCCCGGTGCATTCAAGACGGGCGGGGACAAGCCCCGCCCCTACGAGACCCGTGCCGAATCCACCGGTGCGTTTCTACGCATTCCTCGTAGGGGACGGGCTTGTCCCGTCCCGTGTCGAGTTTGTCGACGCATTCAAG
>JAPPDJ010000099.1:0-36950 GCA_028824555.1 Gammaproteobacteria bacterium
TCGGTGTTTGCCGGCGGGCTTTGTTCGAGGCTGGCGCTTTGTTGGCGTTGTCTGGAACGTTTGCTTGCGGTGGCCTTGGCCGGCTCCGCTGCGTGCGTGCCTTCGGCACGCTTGGAGGGCGGGACGCCCTCCGTCCAGCAAGGCCCTCGCAGGGCAGGGGCTGTTGCTTCGGTGTTTGCCGGGGGGCTTTGTCGAGGAGGGCTTGCTAATGCCCGGCGGCGCGTTCCGCCGCCTTTGCGTCCAGTCCGGCTCGGATTTCCTTGTACGCCGCCTCATCTAGGCTAAAGCGGGTGAATAGCGCGGCGCCGATCAGGTAGCAGATCAGCGGGAAGAGGCCGTATAGACCCACCATCCACACCTGTGTCGTCATGGTCTGTTCTTGGTTTGGCACGAAGCCGGACAGGTCCAGCACGAATCCGGTCAGTGCCAGCATGATGCCGAGGGCGCTCTTGTAGACGAAGTTCCAGGCGGCGAAGTAGGAGCCTTCCTTGCGCTCGCCGGTCAGGTGTTCGTCGTAGTCGATCACGTCGCCCTGCACCGACGGCGCGATGGTGCCGCCGCAGCCGGCGGCGAGGCCGGCGAACACCGCCAGCACGAACATGGTGCCGAGCCGCAGCTCCGGCGGCAGGAACGGCAGCGCGAACATGCCGCCGAAGGAAAGCCCGGTGCCGAGCATGGAGAACAGCCACAGCCGCACCTTGCCGACGCGCCGCGACAAGGGGATCCACAACGGCACGGAGAAGGCGGACGGGATCATGTACGAGAGGATCACGAGCGGCGCCATGTGCGGCGCACCGACGACGTATTGCGCGACATAGAGCGTCAGCACGCCGATGGCGGCGGAGCCGATGTTCTCGATCAAGGTAACGATGATGAGCAGCCGCGAGTGCTTGTTGCGCCACACGTCGGCAAACGCCTTGAATGGGTTTGCGCCCACGCGACCCTGAAACTCCGGCCGCTCGCGCAAGCCCGCCACCGCCAGCACGATCACCGCGGCCATGAAGGCGGCGGCTGGCAGCGATAGGTCCAGCGCCCGCTCGCGCGCCACTTCCACGCCTTCGGTTTCCGCGCCGATGAGAAGTTGCATGGTGACGAGGCAGAAGATGGAGCCGAAGGTGTAGAACCCGTGGCGATAGCCGAACAGCCGGCTGCGCTCGTGGTAGTTGGTGGAAAGCTCGGCGCCCAAGGACAGGTGCGGCACGAAGAAGGCCGTCATCACCGAATAGAAGCCGACGATGGCGACGGCCATCCACACCGTGAGGCCGAAGCCGGCAAGCCCTTCGGGTGGGGCGAAGATCATCACGAAGGTGATGCATATGGGTATGACGCTGGCCGCCATCCAGGTGCGGCGGCGACCGAACCGCGAGCGGGTGCGGTCCGACAGATAGCCGACGAGCGGGTCCGACACCGCGTCCCAAACCCTCGAGGCGCTGAAGATGAGGCCCATGACGAGGGGCGAGATCAAGAGCACGTCGGTGGAGAACTTCATCACGTACAAGCCGATCAGCAAGTACATGTAGCCGGCGCCGACGCCAGGAATGCCGTATGCGAAAACGACCTTGCGCGGCAGGCGGTCCCGTACTGCGGCCTCGGTGGCCTCGGCGACTGCCACCTTCAGGCGTTCTTGATCGTGAGGCCGCCGTCCACGGGCAGTGCCACCCCCGTGATGAACGACGAGGCCGGCAGCACGAGGCTGAGCGTGCCGTGCGCGACCTCCTCCGGGTCGGCATAGCGCTTGAGCGCCACGCGGCGGCGGGCGTATTCCTGCTTGGCCTCCTCCGGGATGTTGGCGGTCATGCCGGTGCGGATGGGGCCGGGGCAGATGCAGTTGACGGTGATGCCCTCCGTGCCGAACTCCACCGCCAGCGACCGAGTCAGGCCAATCACGCCGGTCTTGGCAGCGGTGTAGGGGCTGCCGAATTTGGTCGCGCCCAAGCCCTCTGTGGAGGCGATGTTGACGATGCGGGCACAGTCGGAACGCCGCAGCCACGGCAAGGCTGCGCGGATGATGCGGACGTGGGCGGTGAGCAGGACATCGAGCGCCCGCGACCAGGTGGCTTCGAAGTCGTCCGCATCCACGGGGCCGCCAGCACCGATGCCGGCGTTGTTGACGAGGATGTCGATGCCACCAAGTTGGTCGGCTATGGCAGGGATCACCTCGGCAATGGCGTCCGGGTCGGCAACATCGAGCTGCCAGGCAGTGGCGCTGTGGCCGGCGTCGGTGATCTCGGCCACCACTTCGTCGAGGGGCTCCGCATTGAGGTCGAGAGCGGCGACCTTGGCGCCTTGCTCGGCAAAGAGGCCAGCGGTGGCCCGCCCCATGCCACTGGCGGCACCGGTGACGATCGCCACCCTGCCTTCGATCGAACGGCTGAGCCGCATCAACGCCATCGCACACCCCTCCTGTGTCGATACATGGGACGAAAGTGATGGTGGGCCGTCTGGGGATCGAACCCAGGACCAACGGGTTAAAAGCCCGGTGCTCTACCGGCTGAGCTAACGACCCGGCGTTTGGGGGCGCGCATTGTAGTAGATTGCGCTTGTTGTTGGGGGATGGCTATGGCTGAGTCTGGGGCGGGCGTTGCGCCGCTTGCGGGGGTGCGGGTGCTCGACATCTCCGAGGGGGTGGCGGGGCCGTTCTGTGCCAAGTTGCTTGGCGATTTGGGGGCGGATGTCGTCAAGGTGGAGCGTCCCGGCACCGGCGACGAGACGCGTGCGCTGGGGCCGTTTCCGGCTTCGGCGCAAGACCCCGAGACCCGGCACGAAAGCAGTGCGACGTTCTTCTTTCTCAACACCAGCAAGCGCAGCGTGGCGCTTGCGCTCGACTCCGCCGCTGGGCGCGAGCAGCTTGCCCGGTTGGTGCAGCGCTACGACGTGGTGATTGCCGGCCAAACCGCCGAGGAGCTTGACGCCGCCGGCGTCGGCTACCAAGCGCTCCGAGAGTGGAATCCTGCCGTGATCCTCACCACGGTCACCGGCTTCGGTTCGTTTGGCCCGCAGTCGCACTACCAGTCGTCGCACCTGATTTCTTGTGCCGTTGGCGGCTGGTGCCACCTGTGCGGCGTGCCGGAACGCGAACCCTTGCAGGTGGGAGGCAACGTCTCCGAGACGCTTGCCGGGGCATTCGCCGCCGCGGCAACGCAACTCGCCATCGTCGGCCGTTCGCGCCACGGTCGGGGCGAGCACATCGATGCGAGCGTGCAGCAGGCGGTGCTGGCCGGCGCGCAAATCCCGACGATGCTGTACGAATATCGCGGGCTTTCTCCCGAACGCTACTCCAGCATCGGTTCGGGTGCCGGCGCCTGCTACATGCTGCCCACCGCCGATGGCTACATTGGCCTGAATGCGCTCACCCGGCCACAATGGCACATGCTTTGCGACTTTCTCGGGCGCAAGGACATCGCCGAGAACCCGCGCTACCAATCCCTCTCGTGGGTCAACCCGGATGAGCGGCTGGAGGAGGTGCGAGAGGCATTTCAAACGGCTCTCGCAGATCGAACCGCCGACGAGCTGTTCCACGAGGCAGAAAGGTGGCGCGTGCCGTTTGGCCTCGTGCCCGACATGGCCGGCATGTTCGCGCTGCCGCCGCATCGTCATCGCGGCTTCATCGTGCCGCTCGAGCACCCCACCGCCGGCGAGGTGGAAGTGCCGGGGGTTCCATTTCGCGCCACCGCCACCGCGCCGCGGCCCTATCGCCCGCCACTGTTGGGGGAACACACCGAGGAGGTGCTGTCGAACTTGCCACCGGCACCGACAACGGCGCCGGCAACCGAGGACAACGAGGCCAGTCCATTGCCTCTCGAAGGCGTGCGCATACTGGACCTGTCGATGTTCTTCGCCGGCCCCGCGTGCGCGCAGATCGCCGCCGACGCCGGCGCCAATGTCATCAAGGTGGAGTCCATCCAGCGCATCGACGGCTGGCGCGGGAGCGCGACCGGCGGCGACGGCGAACTGCCGTCGTGGGAGAGTTCGCCTTACTTCAACTGGGTCAACCGCAACAAGCGCGACGTGACGCTCAACCTCACCGACCCGCGCGGCGTCGACATCGTCAAGACCATGGCGCGCGACGCCGACATCTTGATCGAGAACTACACCCCCCGCGTCATGGCCAAGTTCGGCCTCTCGTGGGAGACGCTGCACGCCATCAACCCGCGCCTCGTGATGATTTCGCTGTCCGGCTTCGGCGCCGACAGCCCCTGGCGCGACTACGTCGCCTTCGGTATGTCCACCGAGCAGATGGGCGGCTTCACGCACCTCACCGGATACCCGGACGGCGAGCCCCTCTTCACCGGCACCACCGGCGGCGACCTCTTCTCCGGCGTGATGGGCGCAAACGCCCTGTTCGCGGCCTTGCAGCATCGCGATCGCACGGGCGTTGGCCAGCACATCGACTTCGGCCAGGTGGAGGCGTGCAGTCTGTACGTGGGCGACGCCATGACCGCTTGGTCGCTGGCCGGCGTTGACCCGGGGCGAGTCGGCAACGACCACCACCACTATCCGCTGCAAGGGGTTTATCCCTGCACGGGCAACCGCTGGATCGCCATCACCTGCAAAACCCATGACCACTGCCGCCGGCTCGCGGAACTCGTCGGCGGGGCGACGAATGGAGGGGCTCTCGACCGAGACCGCATCGTGGCCTGGACCGCGCCTCAAGACCATTTGGCCTTGATGCAGGACCTGCAAGCGGCGGGCATTCCGGCGGGAGCGGTGATGAACGGCCCCGAACTCCTCGCCGACCCACAGCTTGCCGCCCGCGAGGGCCTGCTGCTCCAGGACCGTCCCGGCCTCGGCCCCAAGCACTATCCCGCCCAACCCTACCGCTTCCGCCACGCCAGCCCTCCCCCCAACGCACGCGCCCCCCTCCTCGGCGAACACGCGAGCGAAATCCTGAAGGAACACGCGGGCCTCACGGACGACGACATCGCCGAACTCATCATCGACGATGTGGTCGGCACGATCCCACTCGCGGCGCGATAGCGCGTAAAAGGCGGGCCTTTGGAGGGAAGGCATCCTGCCTTCCCTGCGCACCGTCAGGTGCGCCAGCGCGAGGCCTGCGAAGGAACGGCGCCTGACGGCGCCAGGGAAGGCAGAATGCCTTCCCTCCGAAGACCCGCGCACGGGCAAGAAATCGTTGTCCAAAGGCAACGGTTCTTGTGGCGCTATCAAGCCTGTCGGACTTGCTGTAGGGCATTCATGAATAATCCGGGCTAGAATCCTCATCGGAATCGAGCTTTGGACACGAACATGGCTTGGAACGAACCGGGCGGCAACGGCAACGATCCGTGGAAGCGGCGTGGCGATCAGGGCCCGCCGGATCTCGACGAGGCCTTGCGCGAGTTCCAGAACAAGGTCACTGGCATGTTCGGCGGCGGCAAGAGCGGCGGCTCGGGCCGCTCGCCGTTCAAGTGGTCCACCGTGGGCATCGCCGCGGTGGTGCTGGCCATAGCCTACGGCGCCTGGGGCATCTACCAGATCGACCAGCAGGAGCGGGGCGTGGTGTTCCGCTTCGGCCGCGCGCTCACGGAGACGAAACTGCCGGGGCTGCACTGGAACCCGCCCGTCATCGACGTGGTGACGCCGGTGAACATCACCCGGGTCAACTCCCATAGCCACCAGGCGCTGATGCTCACGGAAGACGAAAACATCGTCGATGTCAGCCTCACCGTGCAGTTCGTCGTCGGCGACCCCCGCGCCTTCCTCGTCAACGTGAGAAACCCCGGCACGAGCCTGGACCACGCCACGGAGAGCGCGCTGCGGCATGTGGTGGGCAGTTCCACCATGGATTCGGTGATCACCGAAGGCCGCGAGGCGGTGGCCATTGAGGTGCAGGACAGGTTGCAGGCCTACCTCAATCGCTACGGCACCGGCATCACGGTGAGCAAGGTCAACATCGACCGCAGCGGCCCGCCGCAACAGGTGCAGGAAGCCTTCGACGACGTTCAGAAGGCGAAGGAAGACGAGGTGCGCGCGGTCAACGAAGCCAATGCCTACGCCGAGGGCGTGGTACCGGGCGCCCGCGGCGAAGCGCAGAAGGCCATCGAAGAAGCGAACGCCTACCGCGAGCAGGTGATTGCGGAGGCGACGGGTGAAGCCCGCCGATTCAACCAGCTCCTGGCGCAATACCAGCTCGCGCCGGAAGTCACGCGGGATCGCCTCTACATCAACTCCATCGAGTCGGTGCTGCAGAACAGTTCCAAGGTGATGGTGGATGTGGAAGGCGGCAACAACATGA
This sequence comes from Gammaproteobacteria bacterium, assembly GCA_028824555.1. Lineage (GTDB taxonomy): Bacteria > Pseudomonadota > Gammaproteobacteria > Pseudomonadales > Azotimanducaceae > VXYL01. The sequence continues at coordinate 6,233 of JAPPDJ010000099.1, forward strand.
TGGTTCTGCCGCTCGACTCGATCACGTCGCGGGCTGCGGCAGGCGGCCAGAGCGCAAACGAAATCGCCGACCAGGTCTTGCGCGAAATCGAAGCGAGGCAAGCCGGTCGGCCGCGAGAGAGCCGGTGATGGACCTTGGTGGCACCATGACAAGCTATCCAATTGGGAGAAGCTGATGAACCTGAAGCTGATCGTTGCCGTGATCGTGCTGGTGCTCGGTGCCGTGCTCGTCAGCAACGCCGTGTTCACCGTCCACGAAACCGAGCGGGCGCTGCTCCTGCGCTTCGGCGCCGTCGAGCGCGCCGACATCCAGCCTGGCCTGCACGTGAAGATGCCCATCGCCGAGGACGTACGCAAGTTCGACGGCCGGGTGCTGACCCTCGATGCGCCGGCGGCCCGCTACTACACGCTGGAGAAGAAGCCGCTGGTGGTGGACATGTTCGCCAAGTGGAAGGTGGGCGACGTGCAGCGCTACTACACCGCCAGCTCCGGCGACGAAACCCGCGCCCGCAACCTGCTGCAGGAACGGGTCAACGAGGGCCTGCGCAACCAGATCAGCCGGCGCGACATGCACGAGGTCATCTCCGGCGAGCGGGACCAGCTCATGCAGGAACTCACCCGCGACCTCAACGAGGTGATGAGCCGCGAAATGGGCGTCAATGTCATCGACGTGCGCGTGAAGAAGATCGACCTGCCACCGGAAGTGTCCGTGGCGGTGTACGAACGCATGAACTCCGAGCGCGAGATCGAGGCTCGCCAGTATCGCGCCACCGGGCGCGAACTGGCGCTCGGCATCACCGCTGACGCCGATCGGCAAGTGGTGGTCATCGGCGCGGAAGCCTATCGCCAGGCCGAGGAACTGCGCGGCGAGGGCGATGCGAAGGCGGCCGAAATCTACGCCTCCGCCTTCAACAGCGACCCCGAGTTCTACAAGTTCTATCGCAGCACCAACGCCTACGCCAATGTCTTCCGGGATCGGCGGGACACGCTCGTCATCGACCCGAAGAGCGACTTCTTCCAATACCTCGAGCAGAGCGGCGGCTGAAGGCGGCCTTTCGCCCCCGAACCAGAAGGCACTTGGGTGCCACCGACGCATCGTCCGCGAACAGGGACACTCGCACGCATGAGCACCGTCCGCAACGTCGTCGTTCTCGGCAATCAGTGGGGGGACGAGGGCAAGGGCAAGATCGTTGACCTGCTCACCGAGCGCGCCGCCGCCGTGGTGCGCTTCCAGGGCGGGCACAACGCCGGCCACACCCTCGTCATCGGCGGCGAGAAGACGGTGCTGCACCTGATCCCGTCCGGCATCCTGCGCGAAGACGTGCAGTGTCTGGTGGGCAATGGCGTCGTGCTCGCGCCGGGAGCTCTCATCAAGGAGGTAAGGCAGCTTGAGGAACGCGGCGTGCCGGTGCGCGACCGCTTGCGCCTGAGCCCGGCCTGCCCGTTGATCCTGCCGTACCACGAGGCCACCGACCAAGCACGGGAAGCCGCCGACCACAACCGCAAGATCGGCACCACCGGGCGCGGCATCGGCCCCGCCTACGAAGACAAGGCGGCGCGGCGCGGCGTGCGCCTAGGCGATGCCTTCTATCCCGAACAGTTTGCCGACAAGCTGCACGCGGCGATGGACTACCACAACTTCATGCTCACCAACTACTACCACGCCAAGCCCATCGACTATGCCGCGACGCTCGCCGAGGCGAACGAGATGTTCGACGAGATTCGCCCGATGGTGGCCGACATCGTGCCTATCCTGCACAGCCTGCGCGAGGCCGGCCGCAACATCCTGTTCGAGGGCGCGCAAGGGTCGCTCCTGGATGTGGACCTCGGCACCTACCCGTTCGTCACCTCGTCCAACACCACCGCCGGCGGCGCCGCGGTCGGCACCGGTTTCGGCCCGCGCCATCTCGACTACATCCTCGGCATCACCAAGGCATACTCCACTCGCGTGGGCTCTGGCCCGTTCCCGACGGAACTCTTCGACGACGTCGGCACACGCCTTGGCGTGCGCGGCGCGGAATTCGGCGCCACCACCGGACGCCAGCGCCGCTGCGGCTGGTTCGACGCCGTGGCCACCCGCCAAGCGATCCGCATCAACAGCATCTCCGGGCTGTGCCTGACGAAACTCGACGTGCTCGACGGCCTCGACACCATCCGCATCTGCATCGGCTACGAGAGCGAATGCGGCGAAGAACTCGCCCCCCGCTTCGGCAGCGAGCACTACTCCCACATCCGCCCGGTGTACGAAGACCTTCCCGGCTGGAGCGAATCCACCGCCGGCGCCCGGCGGCTCGAAGACCTGCCAGACGCCGCCCGCACCTACATCGCCCGCATCGAGGAAGCCACCGGCGCAGCCATCGACCTCATCTCCACCGGCCCCGACCGCGACGAGACCATAATCCTCAACCATCCCTTCGACGGGGCCGCCTGATGATCGACTCGCGCCTGCTCGAAATCCTCGTCTGCCCCCTCTCCCACGCCCCCTTGGTGCTGCGCCCCTCGGGCGAGGGAACCGGCGACGAACTCTGGTGCGCCGCCAGCGGCCTCGCCTACCCCATCCACGACGGCATCCCGGTAATGCTCCCGGAGGAAGCCCGCGAACTGACGGCGGAGGAACGGGAGTCCCTGGCGTAACCCGGTGACTTGCAGGCGCGGCGTCACCGGACGGCGGGGCGGGCGGTAGCGGGAGAGCGAGCAGACGGATGCAAACGCAGATGCAAATCATCATCGAAAAGCACGTTGATGGCTACGTCGCCTATCCTCTGGTGGTGAAGGGGGTGGTTGTTGGTCAGGGCGACAGCTACCAAGCAGCCCTCGACGACGTTCAGTCGGCCATTGCCTTCCACTTGGAGACGTTCGGCGCTGACTCGATCCTAGAAACGCAATCCTCTCGTTAAAGCCTTTTCTGGCCGAAGCAAGCATCGGCCGTGGCGAGCTCAAAGGGACACTCCGAAGCGCCGCGTCAAGCCTTGTTGACTCGCGTCAGAACATATGGCTACATTTCTAGCTAAGCTAGATCGTAAGTAGCGAGCAGGAGGCGGCATGGCTCAGTTCAACGTGCATCAAGCCAAGACTCGGCTGTCGCAGTTGCTCGCACAGGCGGAGGCGGGCGAAGAAGTCGTCATTGCTCGCCGGGGCGAGCCCGTCGTGCGGCTGGTCCCCTGCCAACCGCGCGGAAAGAGGCGGTTTGGCGCAATGAAAGGCCAGATCCGCATTGACGACGGCTTCTTCGATCCGCTTCCAGAGGAAGAGTTGGATGCGTGGCAGGGTCGTTGAGCGTGCGCCTGCTGCTTGACACCCACTCGTTGCTTTGGTGGCTGGAGGGCAGCCCGCGCCTGTCGGATCCAGCGCGAAGAGTAATCGGCGACGAGCAAAACACTGCGCTTGTGAGCGCAGCATCGGCATGGGAGATTGCAACCAAGCACCGCCTCGGCAAGCTGCCCGAAGCCAACGCAGTCGCGTTCGACGTGCGCGGCTGCATTGCCAGCCAAGGATTCGAGGAGCTGGCGATCGACGTTGATGACGCGGAGCGGGCGGGTCGACTGCCGGGGCCGCACCGGGACCCGTTCGACCGCGTCCTAATCGCCCAGGCCCAAGCCCGAAATCTGCCAATCGTGTCCAAGGACAGCATGTTCGACCGCTACGGCGTGCAACGCATCTGGTGATTTCGCCTTTCGGGCAGGAGCCCCCTTTACCGTTCGTCCCCGACACACTTACCGTTCGTCCCCGACACACAAACATTTCGTCCCACGCGCAAAGGGACGATTTCGCACACATCCTCTCCTTGCCATGTTGCCGCGCCGCCAATCCCGGTCAGCGCGGAACGCCCGGAGCCAATGCCCGCGAGCGGGAACGGCCCGTCCCCGAACGGTTGCGTGAGCAAGGTCGTACGGCAGCCTTCTCTGACAGGAAGACTCTTTAGCCGTCCGATAGCTCGGAGGAGGTCCGTTGGGAGGTGGTACGCAGGAAGAACTGGCCGAGAAGCGCGACGGCCAGGATGAGGACGAGCGCGAGATAGATCAGGGGCATCGCGAAAGCGCCTAGGAAGAAGCCGGACAGCAGCGGGCCGAGCGCGGCGCCGAAGTCGCGCCAGGTCTGCATCGTCGCCATCCGGTGCATCAGGTGCTCAGTCGGACTTCGCACCGCCACCGCCGCCGGGCCGAGCGCCGCGAGCGCCGCTCGCCCGACGATGACCGCTGCCGCGCCGAAATAGACGCCACCAAGCGCGATGGCGGCGAGGCCGGCCAGGGTCAACGCCGTCGCGGCGAAGAGCGACGCTTCGGTGCCCAGCCGGTCGCCGAGCCAACCGCCAATGGGAGCGAACACCGCCTCGCCCACCCCTCGGAGCGAAAGGACGATGCCACCACCGAGGATCGCCGCCTCGAGGGACACGAGGTCGGCGAGGATGATGGTGATCGTCATCACGAAGACGCCATCGACCGTGAATCCGACGGCAAAGAACAGCCAGTCGAGCCCGTCCGGTTTCGGGAGCCAACGGGGACGGCTCTCGCGCGGCTGGGCACCCTCGCGCGGGAGGGCGAGGGCGAACGGCAGCGCGAGGAAGGAGGCGAGTCCGAGAATGAGGAACGCAGATTTGGGTCCTAGCTGGCCCGCGATCCAAGCTCCTGCGGTCAGGGCGAAGACAGGTCCGAACTGCTGGATCGCGCGACTCAGGCCGACCCGCGTTCCGGCGCGGTGACGGTCCGCAACCGCGTAGGCGAGTGTGGTCAGGGTGAGGGCGGCAAAGGAGAGGCCCCACAAGAGCCGCGCAATGAGAAGGGGCCAACCTCCATCGAAGAGCCAGTACATCACCGTCGACGCAGCGCCGACGATGCACGCCAGGATCGTCGCGAGGCGCACTCCGGTAGCGACGGTCGCCCGCGCGATCAGGCCGTAGGAGACGATGCGAACGAAGCGGTTGGCGGAGAGCAGCACCCCGACCCAGACGATGCTGATGCCGAAGGCCTCCGCGCTCACGGGAAGCACGACATAGATGAGCGCGTCGCCCATCAGCACGATCGACAGCGCCGCGGCGGACAGGGTCGTCGCGCCGAGCGAAGGCGCCGACGGTGGAGCGTCGTGGGGTGAAGTCATGGTGATCGGGCGAGCGTACCAACCGGGCTCCAGTCGCAACAGGGGCCGCGCGACAGGCTAGAAGTGCGGCCGTCCCGACATGGCTCGCGTGCGGGGACGGCCCCTTCACGCGTGCAGGGCTTCCGGAGGGGTTGCGTGGGAGATGTCGTAGGGCGTGTAGGACGAAATGTGTGTGTGGCGGGAACGCCCTAGGATTGGCGGGAACGCCCTAGGATTTGGCGGGAACGCCTTTGGATTAGGAACCGGCCGCGACCGCCGAGACGAGGGCATGATGCCCTCTCGCAAGGCTCTTCGCCTTGCCAAGGCATGTCGGTTGTGGGAGCCAACGAGTCGATCGGAATCGCTGCCGGGCGACGCCAAAGTGCTTACAATGCCGGCATGGAATCTCGATCGTCGGGCGCGGACGCAGGCATCCGCGCGAACGGCAATCTGGCGAGCTTGGTGGCGGCGCCGGAGATGCCCGATGTGGCGCGACGACGCCTGCACGGCCCGGAAGGAACGCTCGATTGGGTGGGAATGGGCGACATTCGCCAGCCCTTGCGGGTGCGCGACGGCGCGGACGTGCGCGAGGTGCAATCGCGGGTGCAGGTGTACGTGAACCTCGGCGACCGCCAAGCCAAGGGCATCCACATGTCGCGGCTCTACCTCATCCTCGACGAGCACGCCGACACCCGCCCCTTGAGCTGCGCCGGGCTGAAGCTGCTGCTTGGTTCTTTCCTCGAATCCCACCGCGACCTCTCGGGGCAGGCCTACGTCCAGTTCGACTTCGACTACTACCTGCGCCGACGGGCACTCGTGTCGGAAAACTCCGGCTGGAACAGCTATCCGGTCTCCATCTGCGGCCGCCTTGCCGGCGGCGAGGTGCAGCTAGAGCTTTGCCTGGGCGTCTGGTACTCAAGTACCTGCCCCGCATCCGCAGCGCTGGCGCGACAACTCATTCAGCATCAGTTCGAGCAGGACTTCGGCAAAGAAGGCTTGGTGCCGGCACAACGGGTGCGAGACTGGCTCGGCGCTGAGGAATCCATCGCCGGCACCCCCCACAGCCAACGCAGCATCGCCCGCATCCGCGTGCAACTCGACGACCGCCTCGAGTCCTTCCCCATTACCCACCTCGTGGACATCGTGGAGGAAGCCCTCTCGACGCCGGTGCAAACCGCCGTCAAGCGCGAGGACGAACAGGAATTCGCCCGCCGCAACGCCGCCAACCTGATGTTCTGCGAAGACGCCGGCCGCCGCTTGAAGAGTCGGCTAAACGACGAAGCCTCCCTCCTCGACTACTGGGTCCGCGTCGAACACCACGAAAGCCTCCACGCCCACGACGCCGTAAGCATCTTCGCCAAGGGCGTCCGTGGGGGGTATGAGCCGAGGCCGTAGGTTCCCGAGGCCCGGCAACGCCGGATTCAGCGGCAGAACCTGACCGTTGTGGAACGACCCGTGGCGGAAGGCGTCCACGAGAGCGTCCAGTCGAGCCGGGCGCAGATTTGCTCGACCAACTTGAGGCCCAGGCCGAAACCGTAGTCGTCCGCGGGAGCCGATATCCGGTCGACTTGGGTGTCGTTGGCGTTGTGGATGGTGATCTCCGAGGCACCGATTCGCAGTTCTATCCGGCCGGCTTGGGTGTATTGAAAGGCGTTGCGGACGAGGTTGGCGATGACGATGCGGCAGGGAGTGGCGGGTGCCACGATCCGCGAAGCGGTGCCGGTCACCGCCACGTCCACCGCCTTGCCGTGGAGCAGATAGCGATTCTCCTCGACAAGATTCTGCACCAGCTCGCCGAGTTCGACGGGTTCCGGGTGCAAGGGGCGATCCGCTGGCCGGTGCAGCCAGAGCAGCGTCTCGGTCAATTGCTGCATGTCGAGCATCGCCGCCCGAAGCCTCGCCAGCGCCTCGCCTTGCGGCTCCCCCTGCCGTTCCGGGCCGTTGATCTTCTGCAGGATCTCAATGTTGCCCGAGATTACGGCCAGCGGTGCCCGCAGCTCGTGGCTCGCGTGGCGCAGGAAGCGCTGTTCCTCTGAGAGGCGCTCCGACAGTCGCGCGAACGCATCGCCAAGCCGGGCCGCCACGGTGTTGAGTTCGCGGAACCGGAAGTCGGGCGGGCGCCGCAACCCCTCCGGATCGAGGTTATCGGCCCAGTGCGCGAGTTCCTCCACCGGCCGGCGGATGCGGTTGACGAGCAGCATCGTGAACACGGCCAATGCCGCGATCAGGAGGACGCTGAGCGCCCGGGTAGCGTTCTCGACAAGATCTTGCTCGGCATCCTGCGCGCTGCTCGCGTACAGGCCCTGCAGCAGGTAGAGCCAGTCCCGCTCGTCCAGACGATGGCTGTAGAAGACCAGCACGTCGCATGGCACCTGCCCACACGCCGGCAACAGGGCCGAAGAAGGCAGTTCCCGCAAGGGGGTACCGATATAAACCCAAGCGACCTTGCCATGCCCGTAGTCGTCGGGCGGGAATAGTTCACGCACCGCTTCGGGCACCTCGGCGACCAGCCGGTAGGCGGCGATGTCCGGCGCGGCCGGCAGCGGGGCTTGCGGGTCCGCTGCGCGCCGGACGGCGTAGTCCTCGGCGACGCGCTCGAGGGCGTCGCCGGCGCGCATCGTGACGCCGATGTCCAGATAGAACTCGAGCAAGACCATGTAGCAGAGCACCAGCACGGCACCGCCGCCGGCGATCCACCAGAGCAGATAGCGGCGCAGGCTTTGCGACGCACGGTTCCTGTTAGCCATCCGGCCCCCGGATCGCGACGCCGTGGTTGGCGACCGTTCGGATCATCGCGAACGCGAACGGCTTGTCCACCTTCTGGCGGAGGCGGTAGAGGTGGACCTTGAGCGCGTTGGTGTCGGGCAGGTCGCCACCGTCCCAGAGCGCCTGCTCGAGCTCGGCGCGGCTGACCACGTTCGGGGCATTACGCATCAGAATCTCGAGCAGGGTCCATCCCGTGGGAGTGATCTCGATGGCGTGGCCGGCGCGGGTCGCGGTCCGCGCCGACAGGTCCATTTCGAGGTCACCCACTTTCAGCCGCTTCGCCTGGGCGCTGCGACGATGCGCCAGCGCCTTGGCGCGGGCGGCGAGTTCCTCGAGTTGGAACGGCTTCACCAGATAATCGTCCGTTCCCGCATCGAAACCGGCCAGCTTGTCGGCCAGGGTGTCGCGGGCGGTGAGCATCAGCACGGGGACGTCGACGCCGCGGGCGCGCAGGGCCGCGCAAAGCTCGAGGCCGTCCATGCCCGGCAGGCTGATGTCGAGCAGGATGGCGTGGTAGGTGTTGTCGAGCGCCAGTTGCAGGCCAGCCGGGCCGCTCGCCGCGTGGTCGCAGTCGATGTCCTCGAGCGCCAGATACGCGACCACGGTGTCGGCCAGCGAAAGACTGTCCTCGACCAGCAGGGTCTGGATCTTCATGCGTGGCTTAAGCGCGATGTCGGGCGGCTTCATTGTGCGCCATGAAAGCGGGCCGTGGCCACGGCTACCAGGTCTTCTCGAAGCGGATGCCGATCAGCGGGAAGACTTCACCGTCGTCGGGGACGATGGTGCCGGTGGCCGGGTTGAACTCCAGCTCGTCCGTTGCCGAGGCGCCGTAGAGGTTCAGGATGTCCACGAAGGCGACCAGATCCACCGGCCCCACCGGACGGCGGTAGTCGAGGCGCACGTTGAGGGTGTGGAAACTGTCCCAGCGCGCCGTGTTGTTGGTCACGTACTCTTGCGAGTATCGGAGCGGGCCGTTGAGATGCGCTAGCACGTTGCTGTGCACGACGTACTCGTCGCGCGGCCGCCCAGTCGCGTACTTCCAGCGGAAACCCGCCTGCCAGCGCTCAGTGATCTCCCAGCGCGCCCCGACGCTGAAGAGGTGCCTATGGTTGTAGTCGGGGGCGTATTCGCCGCTACCGTCGCGGTCGTCGCGTGTCGAGTCGTTGTAGGAATAGACGGCGTTCCCCGACCAGCCGTTGTTGAAGCGTCGGTTGAGGACAACGTCGAGGCCGAGCGATGTGCCTTCGCCGAGACCGTTGGTGACGCCGGTGACCGTGTCGCCTTCGGTGACGAGGTCGTCGAGCCGCTGGGAATAGCCCTCGAGGAGCACGTTCCAGTTGTCTCGGAACCGGTGCTCGATGCCGAGGCTCAGATGGTTGACGCGTTCGTTCTGCAGGCCGAAGTTGTCCGGGTCGGCGGCGCGTTCGAGAAAGCGCGGCGACTGGTAGAACGTGCCGGCGGTGGCGGCGAGCCGGGTGGCCGGCGAGAACCGGTAGTTCGCCGATAGCCGAGGCGAAACGTAGCCCTCGCCGGAGAAGCCGTCGTAGTCGTAGCGGGCGCCGACGCGGAAATCCCAGCGCGGCATTTCGAACACCTGCTCGGCGTAGGCGGCGTACTGGCGCTCGCGCCTGGCGAACGCGGAGTTGGTGTCTTCGGGCGTCAACACGATGTAGCGGTTGGTGGAATCGCTTTGGAAGTCGCGGGCGTCGTATGCGTAGCGAATCCAGGGGGCATCGATCGCGGTGGCGAACTCCATGTCTAGGTCCGCGAAGCGGATGCCGGCGGCGAAAAGTCCCCACCGGTTGCTCATCGACAGGTCGCTCCGCAAGCCAAACTCCTTCTCGACTTCGGTGAGCGAGCGGATGTCCTGGCGCGCCGGTATCTCGTGCGCGGGCAGGTGCATCGGATCCGAGAACGGAAAAGCCTCGCCCTCGCGGCTTGTCTTGTCGGTGTCGCGCAAGTAAATGCGGTTCTCCAGGGTGCCGTCACTGCCGAAGAGCCGAGTCCAGGTGGCGCCGAGCAGAACGCTGTCTTGCGACGTGTGAAGCAGTTCTCGATCCTCGAGGCTCTCCGAATGGGCCACGTGTTCCACCGTCCGGTCCGAATGCTCGGGCGTGTACAGCAGGAGCAGTTCGAGCTCATTGGCGGGATCGATGCGGGTGTGGGTCTTGAGGACCACGTCGGTCATCACCGGGTTGCCGATGTCCCTTTCGCCAATGATCTCGAACAGGCGTCCGAAGTCGAAGCGGCGGGCGCTGGCGATGACCGACGTGTCGTCGTCGAATCCGCTCGGGCCGTCGTACACCAGTTCCAGTCCGGCCATGTCCAGCCTGACGCTGGCCGTGGGACTCGGATTGCCCTTGGCGACGTCGAGCTCGAGCAGCGAGCCGTTGCGGCCGCCGTGGGCCGCACTCCAGCCACCCGGCGAGAACGCCACACCCTCGATCAGGTTCGGCGCGAAGATCGAGAACCTGCCGCCGCCCTCGATGTCCTCCTGCTCGCCAAGGGCGTCGTCGAAGTGCACGACCCTTTCGTAGGGGAAACCGTCGACGAGAATCAGGTTGTCGCGGGGGCCGCGCCCACGCACGGTGAAACTGGCGAACTCGCCCGTGGAGTGGAGCCCAGGCAGGCCGTCGAGGGCACGCATGACGTCAGCGCCGCTGCCGGTGGCGGTTCGCAGGTGCTCGCGATCCAGATACGACGACCCGACGCCGCCGAAGGCGTCGCGGCGGATGGCGTCGGCCACGACGACGATCTCCTCGATCTCCTCGTCGCGCCTGTCGCGGGGAAGCACCATGTCCACGGGAACGGTCTTGCCGCGGACGACGCGAATGGCCGGCTCCGCCACCGGACGAAAACCCCGCAATTGCGCCGCGACTCGGTACAGGCCCACCGCGAGGTCGCGAACCATGGCGCGACCGTCCGCGTCCGCAACTGCCCGCTTTTTCTCTCCCGTCCGTGACTCGACGGTGATCGTGCTGCCGGCCAGCGGTCGGTTCTCCACACTCGCGACGGTTATCAGCAGCTCGCCTGTCTCCGCGTGCGCGAGAGCGCCGGCAGCAACAAGCGCGCAAGGCGCGAGGAAGCGAAAGACATGAGAACGGAACTTCATTGCGGTCTTCCGGACGCGAGAGTTGGCGCGAACGCTACCGTCCGTGAGGTGACCAACTGGTAAACGCGCACGACATCCAGCGTCCAGAAGCGATGAACGGGAGTTGCGGGGACGGGAATGTCCTGGACCCGAAAAGCCTCGCTTCGAGCCGTGGGCTTCTCGTGTGCCATCCCCTGCGATACGATGCAGTTCGCTCCCCCGCTGACATGCCGGCGGCGAAGACGGACGATGGCCTCGTTGCCGTCGCTGACGCTCCTGTAGTGGCAAGTTGTTGCCGGGAGGCGCTACAGGATCAATGAAACTGGAAGCGACTTCCCATCAATGGTTGCATGCCAGGTTTGGTGCCGAGGAGAGGACTTGAACCTCCACGGGGTTTCCCCCACTAGCACCTGAAGCTAGCGTGTCTACCAATTTCACCACCTCGGCATGAGGCCCCCGCCTTGGCGGCGCGGGGGCGCGACTTTACCAAAGCGACGTTCATTTGAATAGACGAAACAGGGGGCGTGAGGGGTCACGCCGGAAGCGGGCGGAGGCGGACTCGGCGCGGGTGTTGACGCGTGGTGAGCTGGTTGAGGCGTTCGCGGAACGCGGGTCGATGCGGTGGTCTGGGCTGCTGCGGCATCTCGATGTGCGCGGCGCGGAATCGAAGGCGCTGCGCAGGTTGCTCGATGGGCTCGTGGCTTCGGGCGATGTTCGGCTTGGGCAGCGTGGGCGCTATGAGCTGACGCAGCCGCCGGAGAAGATCGCCGGCGAGGTCGTTGGGGACGTTCCGGGGCTTCTGGCGGTTCAAACTGCGGACGGGCGCGTGCCGCTGGCGCGCGGGCATCGCGTTCGTGGTGTGCGGGCGGGGGACCGTGTCGAGGGTTCGCGGACGAAGGAAGGCGTCACCGTCCGGCGTGTGGTTTCGCCTTCTTCGGAACCGCTGATCGGCGCCTTGAACGCCCCCTTGCCGGCGCCGCAAGATGAAGCACCTGACCGGGAGCGGGGGTACGGCTCTTACGCAGCGCCTTGGGTGGAGTCCCTCGATCCGGGGCTGCGCGGGCGGGTCGATCTGGTCGTGCCGCCGGCGGGCGTACGCGACGGCGCGATCGTCGAGGTGGAAGTGCTGGAGGTGGGTGCTCGGCGCGTCTCCGGGCGCATCGCCGGTGTACGCGACGCTGGCAACGAAGCGGCGCGGGCCACGGATGCGGCACTGGCGGCGTATCGGATCCCGTGTGTTTGGCCGGCGGCTTTAGAGGAAGGCGCGCCTCGCGGCGCGATGGAGGGCGAGACGCCCTCCGTCCAGAGAGCTGCCACGGCTACCAAGTCCGACGACCGGCTTGATCTGCGCGACATGTCCCTTGTCACCATCGATGGCGAGGATGCACGCGACTTCGATGATGCAGTGTTCGCCGAGCGTCGGCGCAACGGCGGCTGGCGGCTCGTGGTGGCCATCGCCGATGTTTCGCACTACGTCGCGCACGATTCGCCGCTGGACCACGAGGCCAGGCGCCGGGGCAACTCGGTGTATTTGCCGGATCGGGTCGTGCCGATGCTGCCTGAGGCCCTCAGCAATGGGCTTTGTTCGCTGCGGCCGGACGAAGACCGGCTCGCGGTGGTGTGCGACATGCTCGTGTCGGCACAAGGTCGGGTGTCGCGCCACAGTTTCGCGCGCGCGACGATTCGCTCCGAGGCCCGGCTCACCTACACGGAGGTAGCTGCGTTTCTCGAGGGTGGGGGAGGCGTGGAGAATCCGGCGGTCGCCACATCGCTGAAAGCGCTCGACGGCGTGCGCAAGGCGCTGACGGCGCAGCGGGAAGAACGCGGTGCGCTGGACCTCGAAAGCCACGAGTCGCGCGTGGAGTTGCAGGACGGCCGGCCGGCGAGTGTTGTGGACGTGGAGCGCAACGACGCCCATCGCCTCGTCGAGGAGGCCATGATCGCCGCCAATGTGGCGACGGCGCGGGAGTTGGAACGGCTGCTCAAGCAGGATGGGAAGGGCCCCGCGAGCGGCACGCGGCCGGTGTATCGCGTCCACGAACCGCCGCCGAGCGACCGTCTGGACGCCCTGGAACCCGCCCTCAGACTCGCCGGCGTGTCGGTGCCGCCAGCCCCCATCACACCGCCGGCCTTGAGCGCGGCGCTCGTGCGCGCCAAGTCGGCATCGAGTCTGCCCGGGTGGATTTGGGACATCCTCACCCTGCGCAGCCTCGCCCAGGCCCGCTACGAAACCCGGCGCCTCGGCCACTTTGGCCTCGCGCTTTCCACCTACGTCCACTTCACCTCGCCCATCCGGCGCTATTCGGACCTGCTGGTGCATCGCATCCTCTTTGGCTGGCGCCCGAACGCGGACGCGCAGGACGAGGTCTGCGCCCACATCTCGGCCACCGAACGCCGCGCCGAGAGCGCGGAACGAATGGTGGACAACTGGCTCAAGTGCGCCTTGATCGAGCATCGAGTGGGGGAGACGTTTTCCGGTCGGATCGCCGGGGTGACCGGGTTTGGCCTCTTCGTCGAACTCGATGGCGCCGGCGTGCAGGGGCTGTTGCACATTGGCTCGCTCGGCGCGGACTACTTCCACCATGTGCCCGCCGCCATGGCGCTGGTGGGGGAGCGCTCGGGGCGGCGGTTTGCCCTTGGCGATGCCCTCAAGGTGGTCTTGCAGGATGTTTCGCCGCCCACGGGACGGGTGGATCTTCGCTTGGCCGAGCGACCTGCGCGCAGCGAACGGCTGCCACGGGAACGGCGCGGACGGGGCCGGCGGCGACGGTGACCGATCGCATCTACGGCATCCACGCCGTGCGCGAACTGATCGACGCCGATCCAGCGCGCATTCGCAGTTTAAAGGTGGCGGCCGGGCGACGTGCGCCGGAGCTTGCCGCCATCGTCACGCAGGCGCGCAATGCCAGCATTCGGGTGGACACGGTGGATCGCTCGGCGCTGAACCGGCTCGCCGAGGGCGGCAGTCATCAGGGCATCCTTGCGGAATGCCACGCGGTTCGCCCGACCAGCGAAGCCGCCTTCGAGGAGCGTTTTGCCACGCTCTCGCAGCCTTTGCTGCTTGCACTCGACCACATCGAAGACCCGCGCAATCTCGGCGCGTGCCTGCGCAGCGCCGAAGCGGCCGGTGTCGATGCCGTGCTCGTGCCGCGCCGCCGCAGCGCGCCACTGTCCGGTGTTGCGGCCAAGGCGGCAAGCGGTGCGATGGAGCATCTCACCATCGTCGAGGTGGCCAATCTGGCGCGACGACTCGATTGGCTTCGCGAGCAGGGCGTCTGGGTCGTCGGCGGCGACGCGGACGGCGATGTGGCGTACACGGACGTGCCGTTCGATGGCGCCATCGCCATCGTCATCGGCAGCGAGGGCAAGGGCTTGCGTCGGCTAACGCGAGAGCGCTGCGACTTCCTGGCTCGCATCCCGTTGGCCGGCAAGGTTGCGAGCCTCAACGTCTCCGTCGCCACCAGCATCCTGCTGTTCGAGGCGGTGCGCCAACGGGGGTAGTGGTGCCTTCGCTCCGTCGGCCGAGTCGCCGCGCCAGGACGTGGATGGCTGTAGGGACGGGCTTGTCCGCCCATCTCGAACGGGGGCGACACACTCGGCACGGGACGGGACAAGCCCGTCCCCTACGAGGAAATGCGACTTGCATTCATCGGCAACCCAATTCTCGATGGTTGGCGTATGATTCGTCTCCCGCGTTGGCGGGCACTGGTGGGCCTTGAGGGCTCGCCCCTACATAGACTCCTTGCCTCACGCCCAAGCAGTGGCGGAGGCGAAAACCGAAGGGAGAACACTCTTGCGACACTACGAAGTCGTTTTCATGGTGCACCCCGATCAGTCCGATCAGGTGCCTGGCATGGTGGAGCGCTATCGAGCGCTCATTGAGCGCGGTGGCGGCGTCATCCACCGCAGCGAGGACTGGGGGCGGCGCCAGCTTGCCTACCCCGTCTCCAAGATCCACAAGGCGCACTACCTGCTGCTCAACATCGAGGTGGACGCCGGCACGCTTGACGAGCTCGAAAGCGCCTTCCGCTTCAACGATGCCGTGCTGCGTCACCTCATCATCAAGCGCAAGGCGCCGGTGACCGGCAATTCCAAGCTCTACGAAGAGGAACTGCGCGAGCAGGAGAAGGATCGCGAGCGCGAGCGCCGCCGCGAAGAGGAAGCCGAGGCTCGGGCCAGACAGCGCGAGGCCGCTGCGACCCGTCCGGCACCAGCGGAAACGGCATAGGGGAGCGATCATGGCACGCAATTTTCGACGCAAGCGCTACTGCCGGTTCACGGCGGAAGGGATCAAGGAGATCGACTACAAGGACCTGGATCTCCTCCGGCAATACGTCACCGAGACGGGCAAGATCGTGCCGAGCCGCATCACCGGCACCAGCGCCCGCTATCAGCGCCAGCTCGCCACCGCAGTCAAGCGCGCCCGCTATCTGGCGCTCTTGCCCTACACCGACCAGCACAAGTAGCTGCGCGCCCTTCGGGCGCGTTGGCAGTTGCTTCGCAACTGCTGCGCGCCAACACAGCGGGGCTACGGGAGACAGACGTGAACGTGATTCTTATGGAACGGGTGATGGCGCGCCCTGGCGGGCGCGTTGGCAGTTGCTTCGCAACTGCGCGGACTGAGCGTTATTCAGGAGGCACGCTGTGAATGTGATTCTTATGGAACGGGTAATGAGTTTGGGCAACCTCGGCGACGAGGTGAACGTGAAGAACGGCTATGCCCGGAACTACCTCATTCCCACCGGCAAGGCGGTGCGCGCCACCGCCGAGAACCGAGAAGTGTTCGAGACGCGTCGCGTCGAACTCACCCGCGTTGCCAACGATCGGCTGAGCGACGCACAAGGCCGCGCCTCGCTGCTGGTGGATCGAGAGGTAACCATCGTCGCCCGCGCCTCCGAGGAGGGCAAGCTCTACGGCTCCGTCGGCACCGTCGAGATCGCCCGCGCGCTCGACGGCCTTGGCGTCACCATCAACCGCGCCGAGGTGCGGCTGCCCGACGGCGTGATCCGTTCGGTGGGCGAATACGACGTGGACATCCAGCTCCATGCAGACGTGGTGCAGCCGGTGCACGTGGTGGTGATCGCGGAGTAGGGGGCCTTTGGAGGGAGGGCGTCTCGCCCTCCATCGTCGGGCAGGCACGACGGCGCTAGCGAGCAGAGGCTGGTTTGCTGGCCGCGTTGTTCGAGGCTGGCGCTTTGTTGGCGTTGTCTGGAACACTTGCTTGCGGTGGCCTTGGCCGGCTCCGCTGCGTGCGCGCCTTCGGCACGCTTGGAGGGCGGGACGCCCTCCTTCCAGCGAGGCCCTCGCATCGCAGGGGCTGTTGCCTTGGTGTGTGCCTGCGGGCTTTGTTCGAGGAGGCCCGCTAGCTGGGCTATAGCTAGCGCGAACTGCTGGCCTTCGTGCTCGCATTCCCTCGCAGCTACGGCTAAAGCGAGAAACTGTCCACAGCCACCAAGACTTTACTCACACGTTGCTCCAGCGATTTCCGCAGGCTTCTCCTTTGCCAATCTTCGCTGCGAGGCCCACTCTTAGCGGTTCGCTCGGCTGTTAGGATTCCCTCGTGGCAGAACCCGCTCAAAGGGCTCCCGAGCCTGCGCGGCTCAAGGTGCCGCCGCATTCGGTGGAGGCGGAGCAGTCCGTGATCGGTGGGCTGATGCTGAATCAGGAGGCGTGGGACCAGATCGTCCACCGCGTCTCCAGCCAGGATTTCTACCGCACGGCGCACCAGATCATCTTCGAGGTGATGGGCGAACTGGCAAACGCCAACGAGCCGCTCGACGTCGTCACCATCTCCGAGGCGCTGCAAACCCGTTCGCTGGCCGAAAAGGCCGGCGGCAACGCCTACCTCGCCGAAATCCTCGAGGCGACCCCCAGCGCCGCCAACATCGTCGCCTATGCAGACATCGTGCGCGAGCGCTCCACGCTGCGCCGCCTGATCCAAGCCGCCAATCGCATCGCCGAATCCGCCTTCACGCCGGAAGGGCGCACCAGCGCCGAACTGCTCGACCAAGCCGAGCACCTCGTCTTCACCATTGCCGACGACAAGCTCAAGGAGTCTGGACCCACGCGCATCGAGCCGGTGCTGACGTCCGTCGTCGATCGCATCGACTATCTCTTCAAGACCCGCGAGACCATCACCGGCGTCGCGTCGGGGTTCATCGACCTCGACGAGTACACGGCTGGCTTCCAGCCGGCCGAGCTGATCATCGTCGCCGCTCGCCCATCCATGGGCAAGACGTCCCTCATCGTCAACTTCGCCGAACACGCGGTGATGAGCGACCAAGAAGGGGCTGTGCTCATATTCTCCTTGGAGCAGCCGGCTACCCAGCTCGTGATGCGCATGCTGTCGTCGCTCGGCAGCATCAACCAGGATCGACTGCGAACCGGCCATCTGACGGATGACGACTGGCCGCGCTTCACCGCTGCGGTCAGCCAGCTACAGGGCCGCAACCTCTACATCGACGACACGCCCGGACTGACACCAAACGACATTCGCGCCCGAGTCCGGCGAGTTGCCAGAGAGGCCGGCGGCCTGGCGATGGTCATGGTGGACTACCTCCAACTCATGCGGACGGCGCGCGACTACGACAGTCCAGTCCATGCGGTCTCCGAGCTCTCTCGCTCGCTCAAGGCTATCGCTCGAGAGATGAATTGTCCGCTGATCGTCTGCTCTCAGCTCAATCGGGCGTCGGAAAAGGAAGGTCGCAGGCCGCGCATGTCCGATCTGCGCGACTCGGGTGCTATCGAGCAAGACGCGGATGTGATCCTCTTCATCCACCGGGACAAGCCCAAGGACGGCGAGGTGGACAGTGGCAAGACCAAGATCATCATCGGCAAGCAGCGCAATGGCCCCGTCGGAGACGTTGAGCTAGGGTTCGATGCCGCCAAAACACGCTTTCGCAACCTCGCACCCGACGAGTACGGTGACGAACCTGCCTACTGATTGGTAGGCGAGGCTTCAAGATGGCCCGAGCCAGCGCTGTCTTCGTTTGCACCGACTGCGGTGCCGAGCACGCCAAGTGGCAGGGGCAGTGCTCTGCCTGTCAGGCATGGAACACGCTCAAGGAGTTGCGCCTGCCCGCGCAAGGCAAGGCGAAGGCAAGCGGCGCTCCCGGCTACGGCGACGCAAGCGCAGAGGTGGCATTGCTCGCCGATGTCGCCTCTGCCAAGGAGGAGCGCTTCGGCTCCGGTCTCGCCGAACTCGACCGCGTGCTTGGCGGCGGCTTCGTGCCGGGGTCCGTGGTGCTGATGGGCGGCGACCCCGGCGCCGGCAAGAGCACGCTGTTGCTGCAGGTCGCCACCGGCCTTGATGGTGGCGCAGATGCACAAGGCGCTCTTTACGTCAGCGGCGAAGAGTCGATTCAGCAACTCGCACAGCGGGCACGCCGGCTGGGGCTGGCCCGGGACTCGCTGAGGGTCGCCTCGGAAACTTCGGTGGACCGCATCGAAGCCTTGGTGACGCGGGAGGCGCCCCGACTGGTGGTGATCGACTCGATCCAGGTGATGCACGTCGACACCGCCGTCAGCCTGCCGGGAAGCGTTACCCAGGTGCGCGAGTCCGCCGCGCGGCTCACCCGCCTCGCCAAAGAGACGAGCACCACCGTCGTCATGGTGGGCCACGTCACCAAGGAGGGCAATCTCGCTGGCCCCAAGGTGCTCGAACACATGATCGACTGCTTCATGATGCTCGATGCCCCCGCCGGCAGTCGCTATCGCACCTTGCGTGGGCAGAAGAACCGTTTTGGTGCGGTGAACGAACTCGGTGTGTTCGCGATGACCGAAGAGGGCATGAAGGAAGTGACCAACCCTTCTGCCATCTTCCTCGAACGGCCCAAGGAGGCGGCCCCCGGCAGCGCGGTGACCGTCACCTGGGAAGGCACGCGGCCCCTGCTGGTGGAGATTCAGGCACTGGTGGACGATGTCCAGGGCGGCCATCCGCGCCGCGTGGCGGTGGGGCTCGACGCCCAGCGGCTCGCCATGCACCTCGCCGTTCTGCACCGCCATTGTGGCGTGGCAATGGCCGATCAGGACGTGTTCGCCAACGTGGTCGGCGGCGTGCGCATCAACGAGACGGGGGCAGACCTCGCCCTCATGGCGGCAGTGATGTCGAGCTTCCGCGCCCGCGCCCTGCCCACGGGCCTCGTGGCATTCGGCGAAATCGGCCTCACCGGCGAAGTTCGTCCGGCGCCCAACGGCCAGGAACGGCTGCGCGAGGCCAAGAAGCACGGCTTCACCCGCGCCATTTGCCCCCGCGCCAACCGCCCCCGCCAACCCATCGACGGCATCCAAGTGCATGCCGTCGCAACGCTGGCCGAAGCCTTGGACATCCTTCGGGAGTGAGCGGGGGACACGGCTGCAACTTCGACCTTCCCCACAACCACACCCCGTCAGAGGGCGAGGACGCCCTTTCTTGGTGCAAGGCATTGCTGAAAGTCAAGCAGATATCGCGCATCCGATTCCTGTTAGGGTTCGCGTCCAATGTAAACCTGCGGAGATAGGCCATGAAGCCTGTGCCCAAAGCCACCATGCAGCGCGCTGCGGTTTGTGCCGGCGTCTTTCGCCGGCTTGCTTCGAGAGCGAGCCTAGGCGCGGTTGTCGTGGCGGCAGCGGCGCTGCTGCAGTCATCGGTGCTCGCCTCCGGGTCGATCACCGCCGGCGGCGCGATCAGCCCTAGGGACGCATACGTGCAAGGCAAGGCGCTGACGTTCAAGAAACTCGTCTGCGCAACCTGCCCCATCGAACGTGGGGCGCTCGATCGAGCACGGGCGCAGAGCCTGAAGGAGAGCCTAGAAGCGCGCGACGAGGCCGAAAAGCCCGGCACGCCCGACGATCAACACATCGCCGTGCTCGAGCGCGACGAGCAGGAGGTGGTGCACTACTTCCTGACTCGGCGCTACAAGCTATAGCGGCTCGGCGGTTAGGAGAGCAATATGAAACATACCCCGCGCATCTGTGCCCTGGCGCTCGCCGCCCTCTTGGCTCCGGCGACGGCGGTGCATGCGGAAGGCACCGTGTGGCTGCCGGCGCCCGGCGCGACCTCGCTGACCGTTGCCCGCATCTCGCAGGATGCGGACGATTTCTGGCACATCGTCGATGGCCGAATGTCGCACACGCCCTTCGGTCCCGGGCTCGAGCAGACCAGCACGCTGTTCAGCGGCACCTACGGCATCTCCGATGCGCTCGCGTTGGACGCGCAGTTCGGCTGGTCCGAAGCGTCGAACAAGGACTCCAATGGCCCCCATCCCACGCTAGACGGGCGGGTGGACACGAACGTGGGCGTGACCTGGCGCTTTGCCGATGAGCTGCTCGGCGAGACCCCCAGCATGGCCGTGCGCTTTGGCGTGATCCTCCAAGGGGACTACGACACCGCCTACCCCACGGCGATTGGCGACGGCGCGGATGGGTTCGAGCTTTCCGGGATCGTTGGCAAGGTATTCGCCGACCGCGTCGCGCTGTCGGGCGAAATCGGTACTCGCAATCGGGGCAGTGACGTGCCCCGAGAGACGTTCGTGAGCCTAGACGCCCACCTCATCGCGAGTTCAATGCTGGTGCTGAGTGCGGAGTATCACCTGCAAAGGTCCGATGGCGACCGCGACATCCACGGCCCCGGCTTCACCCGCTTCGTGCTGCCGTTCGTCGCCGAGGAGTTCGACCGCATATCCCTGGGCGGCACGCTGTCATTCGACAGCTTCGACGTGAGCCTGCGCTGGTACGACGTGACCGATGGCCGCAACGCAGCGGACTACAACGCGATAGCTGGCGCATTCACGTATCACCTTGGGCGCTAGCGCGCCCTTGCCGGCGCGTCGGCAGTTTGCTTCGCAAACGTGCCGGTCTGCGGGTTCGCATTCGCTCACCTTTCGACTACGAGCGTGCGCCGTTTCTACGGCGCACGCTCCTAGCGACCCCGGAGGCCAGCAGTTCGCGCCACCGAACCGCTGGCCTTCGCGCAATAGAGAGCGAGGCGCCTTCCCTCTTGGGCGAGGCGTGACCGATAGCGTGCGAGCCGTTCGGTGAAACCGAGCCGCGTTGTCCTCCTGATCGCCTTCGCGGCGCTGATTGGGCTCTTCTTCTGGTTCGATCTGCAACGGTTTTTCACGCCGGAGTTCTTCTCGGCGCAGCGCGAGGCGATCGCCGCGTTCCAAGCCCAAAACCCGTGGCTGACGGCGCTGGCGTTCTTCGCGATCTACATCCTCGTAACCGGGGCGTCGCTCCCCGGCGCCGCCATCCTGACCCTCATCGCCGGTGCCCTCTTTGGCTTGGTGCAGGGCGTCATCATCGTCTCGTTCGCGAGCACGTTGGGGGCGACGCTCGCATTCACCATCGCCAGATACCTCTTCCGCGACGCCGTCCGTTCGAAGTTCGGCCAGCATCTCGGCGCGATCGACCGGGGCGTCGAGAAGGATGGCGCCTTTTATCTCTTCGCCATGCGCCTCGTGCCGGCGGTGCCGTTCTTCGTCATCAATCTCGCCATGGCGCTGACGCCGCTGTCCACCTGGCGTTTCTATTGGGTGAGCCAGCTCGGCATGATCTTCGGCACGGTCGTGTACGTGAACGCGGGGGCCGAGCTCGGGCAGGTTGCGTCCGTCGGCGACATCCTTTCCCCCACCCTGTGGATTTCCTTTGCGCTGCTGGGCCTTGCACCGCTCATCGCGAAGAAGATCCTCGACGCCATCAAGGCCCGAAAGGCCCTCAGAGGCTTCAAGAAGCCCAAGCATTTCGACAACAACCTCGTGGTGATTGGGGCCGGTTCCGGCGGCTTGGTCGCGGCGCTCATCGCGGCGACGGTAAAGGCCAAGGTCACCCTGATCGAACGCCACCGCATGGGCGGCGACTGCCTGAACACCGGCTGCGTGCCGAGCAAGTCGCTGATCCGATCCGCCAAGATGCTCTCCTATGCAGCGCGGGCACAGGAGTTCGGCTTCAAGAGCGCGAAAGTGGAGTTCGAGTTCGCCGAGGTGATGGAGCGCGTGCAGCGCATCATCAAGAAGATCGAACCGCACGATTCGGTGGAGCGCTACACGGGCCTTGGCGTGAACTGCATCATGGGGGATGCAACCATCACATCGCCCTACAGCGTGCGCGTCGACGGCCGCGAGATCACCACCCGCAACATCGTCATCGCCACCGGCGGCGCGCCTTTCGTGCCGCCGATTCCGGGGCTAGCTGAAGCTGGCTACTACACCTCCGACACGATCTGGGAGATTCGCGAGCTGCCGCAAAGGTTCGTTGTGCTCGGCGGCGGGCCCATTGGGTGCGAACTCGCCCAAGCGTTCGGCAGATTCGGCACCGATGTGACCGTGGTCCAGCAAGCGCCGCATCTGTTGGTGCGCGAAGACGCGGACGTGGTGGACCTGATGCAACAGCAGTTCGTTGCCGAAGGCATCCGCGTGCTCACCGGCCATCGGGCCGAGCGTGTGGAATCGGGCGAAGCCGGTCGGGCCTTGATCTGCGCCGGGGAGGACGGCAGTGAGGTGCGGGTGCCGTTCGACGCCATCCTGGTGGCGGCGGGGCGGCAACCGAACACCGAAGGGCTCGGGCTCGAAGATGTGGGCGTGACGCTGGACGAGCGCGGCGAGGTCGAAGTGGACGAATACCTGCGCACCAGCGTGCCGACGATCTATGCCTGCGGTGACGCGATCGGGCCCTATCAGTTCACCCACACCGCGTCCCATGAAGCGTGGTACGCGTCCGTGAACCCCCTGTTCAGCCCGCTCAGGAAGTTCAAGGCGGACTATTCGCTGATCCCCTGGACGACTTTCACCGACCCGGAAATCGGGCGCGTAGGGCTGAACGAGCAGGAAGCCGAGCGGCAAGGCATCGACGTGGAGGTCACTCGCTATGAGCTGGAGGAGTTGGACCGCGCGCTCGCCGACGAGGAAGGCCGCGGCTTCGTCAAGGTGCTGACGCCCCCGGGCAAGGACCGCATCTTGGGTGCAACGATCGTCGGCCATCACGCCGGCGACCTGCTCGCCGAGTTCATCGCTGCCATGAAGTGGGGCAAGGGCCTCAAGAGCCTGATGGCCACCATCCACGTCTATCCGACCCTGACCGAAGCCAACAAATTCGCCGCCAGCGCGTGGCGCAAAAAGCACGCACCGGAGGGACTCTTGGAGTGGGTTGGCAAGTTCCACGCCCTCCGCCGCGGACGCGCCACAGGCGAATCCGAAGGCTCCCTCCCGTAGGGGCGGGGCTTGTCCCCGCCTGTCTTGAACGCGTGGACCGTCCCCGGATTACGCGCCTGTCGGCGCGTTGGGAGGGCGAGACGCCCTCCCTCCGAAGGGCCGTCACCCGCGTTGAAACGTGCCGTGAGTTCGGCACGGCCTCGTAGGGGCGACCCTTGTGGTCGCCCGTCTTGAGCTAAGGCTGATTGAGGTCCCAGTCGTATTCGTAGTCGATGGCGCCGGTGAAACCCTTAAGTTGCGCCGCCAGTTCGTCGTCGGCGTATTCGATCAGATGGGCCAGCACGCCCTCGTCGGAGTCGCCGAAGTCGAACACCCACCAGTCGTAGATGCTCGACAGCACCATGAACTCCTCGTCCACGATGTCCACGCCGCGCAGATGGTTGACGTATTCGCGCGCTCCCGCCTCGAGCAGCGCTTCGGTGTTCTCTGCCGTGTACACCGTGGTCGCGAGGTTGGGGCAGCCGATGCTGGCGCAGTTCACCGCGTAGTGAATGCGCGGGTCCTTCCAGATGGGGCGCAGGATTCCGTGTTCGATGTTGTCGAGCGTCAACTCCTGCCCCGCGACCTCGGCGTGGACGTCGCCCCAAGGCCCCGTGAAGGGAATCCAGCCCTCGTGGATGTCCTTGATGGAATCCACCGGATAGCCGTCCACGACCACCTTGACCGTCAGCGCATTGTAGAAGTTGATCCAGTAGGCCTTTTGCTCGACGCGCGAGTAGGTGCGTGGGTCCAGAGCCTGAAGCCCGTCAAGATAGGCGCCGAGCGCAGCGAGGTCGTCGGGCGCGGCCTTGAGGCCGGCGTAGTCGAAACGGTTGACGCCAGACGGATGCTGCGCAAGGTAGGCGTCCAGCAACGCCTGCCAGCCGCTGTGGTCGACGGTTGCCGCACTGGCCTCGTCGCTCGCGTCCCAGAACGGGATCAACTCCGGCAACTGATTGGCCTGACCCATCGCCGCGATGCACGCGCTCGCAAGCGCGAAGACAAACCGCCTCATGCACAACTCCTTGCTTCAGTGCCCACCTTGGGGCGCAGCCATAACTTCAGGATCATTCCCAGAATGCCAACGCTGGCACCAACAACACCTCGAACCGTGCCGCCCACCTTGGATTTTCCGTGCTGGCGTCGGCGTGCATCCACCGGCACCTCGACGATGTGCATGCGCCGCTGCACGGCCTTCACCTGCATCTCCACAGTCCAGCCATAGGCCTTGTCCTGCATGTCGAGCGCGTCGAGCGCGCGGGTGGTGATTGCACGCAACGGCCCGAGATCCGTGACTCTCTGCTTCCAGATCAGCCGGATGAGGCCGGCCGCGACCCGGTTGCCGACGATCTGCGGCAGTGACAAGGCGCCCGGCTCGACGCGGCCAAGCGCGCGTGAACCGATGGCGAGGTCGGCACCGGCGACGATGGCATCCAAGAGGTCCAACGACTGCTCGAGGTGGAACGCCTGATCGCCATCCACGAAAAGCACGATTTCGACACTGCCAAGCGCCTCGATGGCGGTCAGGCAGGCGATCCCGTAGCCCGGCGTCGGCTCGCCGACGACGCGAGCGCCGGCGGCGAGTGCACGCTCCGCCGTGGCATCGGTGGAGCCGTTGTCGCAGACGACGATGTCGTCCACCACCGCCTCGCCCGCCGGCGTTCTGAGAGCACGCACCGCTTGCACAACCGCGGCGATGTTCTCCTGTTCGTTGCGGGCGGGAATGACCACGCCGACGGAACGACCGTCAAGCATCGGTGGCGCCAGCGGCCCCGCGCGCACGTTGACGACGCACGCAGTCGAACAACAAAGCGATCAAGATGACGCCGAACTCCGTCGGGCGCACCCACCACGGCTGCGCATATGCCTGCATTTCGTAGTTACCCAAGTGAAGCCCTGCAATGTAGGAAAGCAATACCGCCACGGATGCCGTCCATGCCCAACGGCTTGGATGCACCACGGCGAATGGTAGCAGCCAGAGCAGGTACCAGGCATTGATGACCGGTGCCACAAGGAGAAACACGCCGTACACCCAGTCGCCGCGCGGCACGCCGGCACTGTCGCCGCGATATCGGCGGTAGTACCAAAGCCAGAACACGCCAAATGCGGCCGCGAGAGAGAGCTTGGCAAGGGTCGCTGGCATGACGACTGCGAGCAAGCCGAACACCGCCGAGTTGAACTCCCACTCGCGCGCGAACACGAGGAGCGTGTCGAGGTCCGAGGCGCCGGCGACCAGGAACGGTCCGTAGAGTAAGGCCAAGGTCGCGGCGAAGATGCACCAGTGCCTGAGCCGGGCGCGGATCAGCACAAGCGGCACGAGCAGGAGCGCAAAGACCTTCGCCCCGACCGCCAATCCCAAGCAAGCGGCCGCCCAGCCGTCGCGCCGCCTGCTCGCGAGGACGACGGCAGCAAGCAGCAGGCAGACGCCGAGCCCGTCGGGATGCGCCGTGAAGGCCACTTCCTTGACCACCAGAGGGCACCAGGCGTAGAGCAAGACGTTGCGGGCGGGCGCGAGCCGGAGCAACAGCGCGATTGCGGCAAGATCCGCCACAATCAGGAGCCCCTGCAGCACCGCCACGTTGCCGGCCTGAATCCAATGGCCCAACAGGAACAGGACTTGCGTGGTGGGACCGTAGATGGTGGGGAGGTCCGGATTGTTGACCTGATCCAGAACCGATCTGAGTGCCGGCGGAACACTCATGTCCAGAAAGAAGGCTTCGGGCGCTACGCCATAGGGCGTGCCAGTGGTCGCAAAGCGGTAACCGTCCCACAGGTAGCGATAGAAGTCGTCCTCGAAGAACGGCCCGCCCGCGAGGCCGCAAAGGCGAAAGACCACTGCCCACAAGAGCAGCCTCGCGAGCGGGATCGGCTCGCCCCGCCGGACAGCGCGCAAGTAGAGCAGGAACACCGGCATGGCCGTCCATGCGACGATGCCGTAGAAAACGCCAAGGCTCGGTTCGCCAGCCTCACGCGCGAGCACTGCGAGCACGACGTATCCCAAGGCGCAAAAGGCCCCGGCCGCGTCAACTAGGTGCTTGGTAGGGATATCCGCGATGGTCGAAGCGACGTTTCGCACTCCGTTTCCTAAACTCCGCCGCTGGCGCTTGCGCCAAGCACCAGCTCGGCGCGATTGCACCATCGCGGGGCCGGCTAGGCAAGTTCCACTTTCGCCACCACGCGAGGCCTGCGGTGACTTGCTAGCGGGCCATCAGCGAGCCCTCTGGAGGGAGGGCGACGCTAGAGGCCAACGCGTCGCAGGTTGCCGCCGACAAACGGCGGCGACGCGACCGATGGGTGGCAAGCCGGTTGTGGCGGAATCCCATCCATGCCAGAATCGCGCGCCATGCCGTTATCCCTTCAGCACAACCGGATGTCGGGGCTGGTCGCAGCTCTAATTCTGGCCGGGCAAGCGTTCTCCGTTGTCCATGCGGCTGAGTTCGGCCCACATCATGAGCACGATGGCGTTGCCTGTCTTGCAATCCTGACCGACGAGCAGGAAGGGCTCGTTGCGACTGCCAATGTCGCTGCGTCCATGTTGGTCGCCTCGGTGTCCACTGTCCCCCAGTACGCGCGCCAAGCGCCGCCAAGGCGCTATCGCTCGCTTCGGCATCCGCCTACCGGTCCTCCCTCGATCTAAAGCTCCTCGAATCGTTGCACCGTTAGGAACGTCTGCGCGTTGCGCGGCGGTCTTTGTGGTGATTCAAACACTTGTGGATTGAGAAATGACCAAACCCGCATTCAAGCCGGTGGCGCTTGCGCTCGCTGCCGCACTCACCTTTCCATGCGCGCTGCCCATTGCCGCGGAAGCCACCGAGACCAGTGACTCCGGGCAAGTCGTAGAGGAGGTTTTCGTCGTCGGCAAGCGCCGAGCCTATCAGGGCAACTTCGACAATCTCGAAAAACCATCCGCGGATCAGACCATCAATGAGGACTTGCTGCGCGAAGTCGGTGCGATAAACCTCAATGAGGCGCTGGACTTGTCGGCATCCGTTGCACGCCAAAACAACTTTGGCGGTTTGTGGAATAGCTTTTCGGTTCGCGGCTTCTCGGGCGACATCAACTTGCCGAGCGGCTTTCTGGTGAACGGATTCAATGCCGGCCGCGGGTTCGCAGGACCACGGGACCTGGCCGGCGTCGATTCCGTGGAAGTGCTCAAGGGGCCGCGCTCGGCGCTGTTTGGACGGGGCGAGCCTGGCGGCACGGTCAACCTGATCACCAAGCGGCCCGAGTTCGAGACGGCGAGTGACTTCCGCGCCACGTACGGTCGCTGGGACCAGATGCGCCTCGAGGGGGATGTGCAAACCACGCCAGCTAGCAACGACGAGTTGGGCGTGCGCATCGTGGCATTCTACGAGGATGCGGGAAGCTTCAGAGATACAGTTGAGACAGAGCGCGTCGGCCTATATCCGTCCGTCACTTGGGATGTTTCCGATGCCACCAGCGTGACTTACGAACTGGAATTCACCGAGCAGGAGATTCCCTTCGACCGAGGTGTCGCCTATTCAGATACCTATGGTTTCACGCCGCGTGAAACCTTTGTTGGCGAGCCCGGCGACGGGCCCATCACGACCGAGGTACTTGGTCACCAGTTCGAAGCCCAGCACAACTTCTCCGACAACTGGAGTCTTCTGGCCGGCCTCGGATACCGAGATACGTCCTTCGAGGGCAACGCGTCCGAGACGAATTTCGGCGGACGCCAGACGTATTTTCTGGATGGTCGAACCCTGTCTCGATTCTTCCGCTATCGAAACTTCGCGTCCGACTATTTCGTCGCCCGCGCTGAAGTTGCGGGCGAGTTCGACACTGGCGCACTGCGCCACAGACTGCTTGTGGGCACAGACTACGACCGTTTCGACATCAGCCACTTCATCCTCCGTTACCGGCCGGGCTGGTTTCCGGGCGACACGGACGTGAGCACCCTCGATCCGGCCGCATATCTTCTCCTGGACATTTTCAATCCCGTCTATGGCCGGTTCCCGCAGCCGGTACCTGGCCCAAACACGAACCGAGACGAAAACCTGACCGGATTCGGCATCTACTTGCAGGACCAAATCGACGTCACCGATCGGTTGCAGGTACGCGTTGGTCTTCGCTGGGACGACTTCGAGCACGACTTGACCAACCTCAACAGGTCTCCGAGAACGACGGCCACATCGTCGGATACTCGCGTTTCACCGCAGCTTGGTGCGGTTTACTCCGTCAATGAGGGCCTGAGCCTCTACGCATCCTATGGCGAAGGCTTCCGGCAGCAACCAGGATCTGACTACCAAGGCAACCAGTTCGCGCCCAACCTCACGGAGTCCGCCGAGATAGGGCTGAAACTGGATGTGGCCCAGTTTGCTGAGGGCGTCTCGGGCTCGCTCACGCTTTCGCTGTTCGACATCGATCAAAGCAACATCCTCGTGAACGACGATCGGCCGGCAGCCGTGGCTGCAGGGTGGTTTTCTCACGATGCCGGTGCGGCGGCCAGCAACGGGTTCGAAGTTGACGCAGACCTCGCCTTCGAGAGCGGCTTCAACCTATGGTTTTCCTACGCGTACACCGACGCCGAATTTTCCACCACTAGTCTCGAAGCGGACTGGGGCGTGACCATCGAGGCCGGTGACCCGCTCATCAACTCACCGAAGCACCAGCTGAACCTGCAAGTCAGCCAGAGTTTCCAAGTGGGTGGGATAGCCGCGCAAGTGGGTGCCGGCGTCCAACATACCGACGAGCGTCTTGGGTTCACAGCCTTTGACTTCACCTTGCCGAGCTATACCATGGCGCGGCTCTTTGGTCAGATCAAGCCCACCGAGCGACTCGCCGTTCGGCTTGACCTAGACAATGTATTTGACGAGGAGTATTACACCAACTCGTATGCGGACGTCTGGGTTGAGCCGGGCGCACCGCGGCGCTTCCGCATCACTGCGTCCTACTCGTTGTAGCAGGGCTGAGTCTGAGGCGCGACTGCAAGGTTGCGCCTCGGACCAGACCCCTGGTCACTCCTCGAGCCCAAAGCCAATGACCGACGAAAGCGCCCCTGCAGCCCGGATCGCGTCGCTGGACATCCTGCGGGGCGTGGTCATTGTGCTGATGATGTTGGATCACGTTCGTGAACGCTTTTACATGCACACACGGACCGGTGACCCGATGTTCGAATCCGTTGAGCCTGATCTATTCATTACGCGCTATCTCACCCACCTTTGTGCGCCGGTGTTTATTTTCCTGGCGGGGCTCTCGGCATGGCTCTACGCCCACCCGGCCGGCGGCCAGCATCGATCACCATCTGGATTCCTGTTCAGGCGGGGCCTCGTCATCATATTGATTGAGCTCGTGCTCTACTATCTCGTCTGGGCTGACAGCTATCCCTCATTCCTGTTCCTGCAGGTGCTCTGGGCGATTGGCCTCGGCATGATTGGGCTGTCGCTGGCCTGCCGACTCAACTACTGGTGGCTTGGCGCCCTGGGGCTTCTGATTGTGTTTGGACACAACGCCCTCGGCCCCATCGACTTTGCACCGGGGGGGTTCGGATACGTGCTGTGGACGGTGCTTCTCGATCCCGGCGAACTAGGGCAGATCGGAGGGTTGACGATCAGTCTGTCCTACCCTGCGCTACCGTGGTTCGGAGTCATTCTTCTCGGCTACTTCGCGGGGCCGCTGTATGCGGCATCGGTTTCGGCACTCACGAGACGGAAGGCGCTGCTTGCTCTTGGCGCATCGTGCTTGGCGCTGCTGGCGTTTCTGCGAGGCTTCAATCTCTATGGGGAGGCGCTGCCGTGGTCAGCCGAGGGAACCGCGGCTGAGACCCTCATGTCGTTCCTGAACTTCACGAAATACCCGCCTTCGCTCGACTTTCTGCTGGTGACGCTGGGCATTGGTCTCATGCTCTTGGCATCTTTTGAGTCCCTGCGCGGGCCAAGGCGGATGTGGAGCGCAATTCAGGACTTCGGTTCGGTGCCCCTGTTCCTTTACGTCTTGCACTTGTATGTCCTGTTGGCAGCCTATTGGGTCCTGTTCCTGATGTTTGGTCCGACCCACGGGGAGCGCTATGGCTTCAGCAGCGTTGCGTGGATATGGGCAGGTGCCGCCGCCCTGGTACTGGCGCACGTTCCCGTCGCGAGAGCCTTCGCGGCCTACAAACACCGAGAGAAGCGCAACAAGCCATGGCTGAGTTACCTGTGAGTCCCGCCATCCCCATAGCGCTGTCCGCCCAGGCACTCAGGGTAGTGCGCTCCGGCCAGGAAGTGTTGAAGGACGTGTCCTTCCGCATTGCGCAGGGCGAAGTTCATGCCTTGCTCGGCGGCAACGGCGCCGGCAAGTCGACCACCTTGCTGACCTTTCTCGGCTTCCTCGCACCGGCGTCGGGAAGCGTGCAGGTCCAGGGCCGAGACGTAAGCGAAGACATTCGCGCGGCCCGCCAAGCAATCGCCTACCTGCCCGAGGCAGCCGCCCTGTATGGCCACCTGAATGCCTATGAGAACCTGCGCTACTTCCTGTCACTCGCGAGGATGGATACGCAAAGGCCCGCGCTCGACGCAGCCTTGGACCGCGTGGCGTTGCAGGCCGAGGCTCGCGAAATGCGCATGCAAACCGTTGGCGTTGGTGATGTCGGTGAGCATGTCGGCGAACTTGATCTGGCTGATCTG
>JAPPDJ010000099.1:36960-40117 GCA_028824555.1 Gammaproteobacteria bacterium
AAAGAAACCTACTCCAAGGGCATGCGCCAAAAGGTGGCGATTGCCATGGCCATCCTGAGAGAGGCACCCATCCTGCTGCTCGATGAGCCGACGTCTGGACTCGACCCCGCGGCGATCGACGATTTCAACCGACTGGTGCGCGAGCTTGCCGAAGCGGGCCGAACCATTTTGCTGGTGACCCACGACGTCTACGGCGCCTGCCACGTTGCCGACCGCATCGACCTCCTGCACAAGGGCGAACTCGTCGGCACCTTCGACCGACCACCTGGCATGGACCGCATCGACACCGAGGCGGTGCATGCCGCCTTCGCCACGCATGCAGCGGCATGACGAAACGCCTGTTCGCCATAGCTCGGGAGGAACTGCGGCTGTGGCTGAGGTCAAGGCTCGCGCTCTGCACGTTGCTGGTTTTTTGGCTGCTCGTGACTTCGACGGGCGTTGCTACCGCGCTCAGGATGAAGGGCGAGCACCGGGAGCGCGCGGAACAGCAGGCTCTCGCCGAAGAGTATTTCCTGTCCCAGCCGGACCGTCACCCGCATCGCATGGTGCACTACGGCCACTATGTTTTCCGCGTTCCCCCGCCCCTTGCGATGGTCGACCCAGGCGTGGACTCCGTAACCGGGCAGTCGATGTTCCTGGAAGGCCACCGGCAAAACACGGCGATGTTCGCCGATGCGAGGGCGAGCGTCGAACTCGGTGGGTTTGAGGTTTTGACGGCCGCTCTTGTCTATCAGTTGTTCCTGCCCTTGCTGCTGATCGCCATCGGTCATGGCCTGATCATTCGCGAGCGCGAGGAGAACACGCTCGCGCCACTGCTCGCGCAAGGCGTGACGGGTGTCGAGCTCTACACGGCCAAGTGGATTGCCTTGGCGGGCGTCGCCCTTGCGCTGCTGGTGCCGCTCGCGGTCATGTGCGCTGCCGCCATCGGACAGGGAGCGGCGCCACTTGCAAGCGCCGGCGTCATTGGGCTTTACGCCCTCTATGCGCTGGTCTGGTGCAGTCTCATCCTGCTCGTATCGACCCGGATTCGCTCCCGCAGTCTCGCCGTCGGCGTGCTAACGCTGTTTTGGCTGGTCGCCGCTTTGATCGTCCCACGCATCGCGGTGGAATCCAGCAGCGCGGCCATTCCAACCCTCAGCAAGTTGGAGACGGACCTCAGCATGCAGGCCGAGCTGCGCGACGTCGGTGACGGCCACAACGCCGGCTCTCCGGCCTTCCGGCAGCTTCAGGCGAAACTGCTCGCGCAATACGATGTCGAACGCGTGGAAGACCTGCCCATCAACTTCCGGGGCGTCGTCTTTGAAATGGCGGAAGCCGACTTGACGGAGGTGGTGAACAGGTATGCCGAACGACGCATGGCTCGCGAAGCGGGCGGGGCCCGAGCCGCCGCGTCGTTTGGCTGGCTGTCGCCGTTTGTGGCGGTATCGGCAGGATCCCGTGCGCTAACGGGAACCGATCTCGCCACGCATCATCGGTTCCTGCGCGAGGCCGAGGCGTTGCGCATCGATTTCGTGCAGACCCTCAATCGGGCCCACGCCGCGCAAGTCGCCCATGGCGATGACATCAATCGCAGCGTCGACTTCGCATCCGAACAACGCACTCGGATATCGGCCCGGAACTGGAACGCGCTCGACGGGTTTTCCTTTCAGCCCACTGCGGCCGGCGAACGCCTGGCTCGTGCCGGCACGCCCATGGCCATGCTGTTCGCCTGGGTCCTGATGCTGACGGCCGCTGGCATTCGCGCTGCGCGAAAGATGCGGCCTTGAGCGGGCCAATGCGGGAAATCCGGTTTCTGGCAAAGGACCGGGCGGCCTTGTTTTGGCTCGGGATTGCGGTGCTTGTGGCGGGTGTGTCGGTGTCGCTTGGCCTGCGCGAAATCGCGACGCAACGCGCGCTCCTGAACGAATTGATCGAAGTCGATCGCGCCGAACGGGAAGTGGCTATGGCCAATTACCGGAACTGGGGCGACACGGCCTACTACACGTTCCACCTGACCTACGACTCGCCGTCGGATTTCGCCTTTGCCGCGCATGGCCAGCGCGACACCTCGCCTTGGAAACACCGCATCCGCGCACTCGCCCTAGAGGGGCAGATTTACGAGACCGACGCGGACAATCCGGATTTCGCCCTGGTTGGCCGCTTCGACTTTGGGTTCGCCGCGAACATGCTGGCTCCGTTGTTGCTGATCCTACTGTTGCATGACCTGCGTTCCGCGGAGCGTGCTGCAGGCCGATATGAGCTACTCAGCGCAATGGCGGTGAGTCGGGGCAGTCCTTGGCTCGCCCGAGCGAGCTTGCGTGTTGGCGCCCTGATGCTCTGCCTGATCGTTCCACTTGCGGCCGGCGGTTTGCTTGCCGGTACGGGCGTTTCGGACGTGGCGCTCGCAAGCCTCGTCGTGGTCCTGCACATCGCCTTCTGGTGGGGCGTTTGTGCGGGCATCGACCGCTTTGGCTGGAGCAGCCCGGTTGACCTCACGACGCTAATCGGCGTGTGGCTTGCGCTTGCGGTGGTCGTCCCGGCAGCCATCGAGATTTCCGTCAAGGCCGCCGTGCCGTTGCCGGACGGCGGCGAAATCATGCTCGCCCAAAGGGAGGCGGTGAACGACGCTTGGGACCTGCCCAAGTCCGCGACGATGGAGCCTTTCGTCCAGCGACATCCGCAGTGGGCGGATTACACCGAGGTCAGCCAACCATTCGAATGGAAGTGGTACTACGCCTTTCAGCAGGTGGGCGACCAGACAGTCGAACCCCTGTCGCTGGCCTATCGCGAAGGACGGATGGAGCGTGACCGGCTTGCTGGAATGCTCGCCTGGCTTTCGCCACCCGCGCTCGCGGAACGCGCCTTGCAAGCCATTGCCGGCACGAGCATGGAAGCCTCGCTGGCCTACGAAAAGCGGGTGCGGGATTTCCATGCCGCCCTTAGGGCCTACTACTATCCCAGGCTGTTTCGCGATGAAGCTCTCTCGGACGCTAGTCTGAGGCAGCGGCCGGAGTTCCGACCGGCGGGCGGATGACCTCCCGGCGGCTCCGCTAGGAGCCTGCGCGCCGTAGAAGACGGCGCGTGCGCCGGAGTTTAGCCCCCCTGCGAGAAGCCCCCCCTCCGAAAAGCGAGGCGCTTTTCGACTCCCCCGCGAGGGGGGAGTGACAGGAAGGCCCTC
>JAPPDJ010000023.1 GCA_028824555.1 Gammaproteobacteria bacterium
GCTAGCGCGCCCTGAAGGGCGCGTCGGCAGTTCGCTGGCGCGAACTGCTGGCCTTCGTGCTCGCGTTCGCTCGCAACTACGGCTAGCAGCCTGTCGCGCTTCGCCGCTGGCGCGGCAAAGTCCGACAGACGCCTAGCGCATGAGGAAGGCCACCCGAAGAAGGGGCGACGCATGCGTCGCCCCTACGGCCCGGGACATGATCGACACCTTCCTGTAGGGGCGACGCATGCGTCGCCCTGTCCGGCAGCCGGATGCATCGCCGCCAAGTCCGGGGAGTGACGGGGCCCTCGCATCCCAACAACGGTGGCGCGCCTGCGGCCTGTGCAGAGGCGCTAGTCCGCGCTAGCGCGTGACAAGGCGGGCCTTCGGAGGGAAGGCATCTTGCCTTCCCTAGCGCGCCAGCGCGCGAAATGAACCGCTGACGAAGTGGCCGGCCCGCCGCCCATCGGTGGTTGGGAGAGGTGGATGCCTTCCCTCCGAGGACCGTTCATGCTGAAAGTTCGTCGACCGAGGCTTGCGGCGACATACTGGGAAAACCTGGGGCCAAATCACGGACACGGAGCGGAGCACGCCACTATGTGGATTCGTCGGCGCCTGGACATCGGCTGGACGGACATCGCATGGGCATGGTCGCGCTGCCTGTTTCCCACCGCAGCAGACGAAGGCGCACGGCGTCGGCTGGAAGCGGCATGGGCCGGCGAGAGCGACGCGGTTGCCTGTCTCTCCGTCCGCACCGGCTTTGATCTCTTGCTGCGCGCACTCGCTTTGCCGCCCGGCAGCGAGGTCCTGATGAGTGCGCTCAACGTGCCCGGCATGTTCCGAATCGTCGAAGCGCACGACCTCGTGCCCGTGCCGCTCGACCTAGGGCCGAGCCTGTCGCCGTCCCCGGAGTTCGTCTGCGACGCCATCACCCCCCGCAGCCGCGCCATCGTCGTGGCACATTTGTTCGGCGCAAGAGCCGACCTGACGGCAATCCGCGCCCTTGCCCAAGAACACGGGCTCTTGCTGATCGAAGACCGCGCCCAGGCATTCGACGGCCTTCCCGTCTCGCTCCCCGACGGAAGCGATGCGGCCCTCTACAGCTTCGGCACCATCAAGACCGCCACCGCCTTCGGCGGCGCGATGCTCACCGTTCGCGACCAGGCATTGGCTGAGCGCATACGTTCCTTGGAACGCACCTTGCCGCCGCAGACGCGCTGGGCGTACTTAGCTCGCCTCCTCAAGTACGCCGGCGCGAAGGTGCTCACCGGCCAGCGCACCTATGCGGCTTTACGCAAGGCATTCGACTGGGCCGGCAGAGACGTCGACGCTTGGCTGCAACGCGTGGCGGCAGGCTTTCCCGCAGAGCAACTCCTGAACGCAATCCGTCACCGACCAAGCACTCCCAACGTCGCCCTCATGGAACGCCGAGTCCAACGCTTCGATCCCGCCCGCGCCAACCACCAACGCCAACGAGGCTTCCGCTTGGCTGCCTCCTTGGGGCACGACTTCCCCGTGGCAGGAGACCCCGCCACCCATACCTTCGACCTGTTCCCCCTCCGTCTCGGCAACCCCGCGGCCGTCCAAGCCAGCCTCCGCAAGGCCGGCTTCGACGCCATCATGCGCGGCAGCATGACCACCGCCCCTTGCTCCAAGGAGAACCCAACCACCACCAGCAACGCCGAACGGCTGCTAGACGAAATCCTCTTCCTCCCGCTTTACCCTGCCATGCCCGACGAAGAGCTGAGTCGCATGGCAAGCATGGTGCGCGAGTCCGGCGAACCACCCCTCCCAGAGAAGCCCTGGCAATGAGCTCGACCAGCCTCCCATCGAAGCTGAGCCGTTCTGGGTCGAACTGGTTTAGGTCGGCAGCGGCAGCGTCGGAAAGAAACGCACTTCGACGCTTTCGCGTTCCTGCAAGCCTTCGGAGCCCGGCAGGGGGACGGCAGTGTGGAGGGTGGGGCAGAAGATCTCGCCGTCGGCGGGGTGGGAGTCGTAGGTGGTGAAGACGAGGGCTTCGTCGCGGGTCATGCGGGAGTAGTAGTGCCAGCGCTGGGCGGCGTTGGGCTTGCAGTAGTGGGCGTTGAAGGGGCGGGGCTTGGCGTTGGGGTTCAGGTCGTACTCGAGGTCGGCGCGGTCGATGGAGGTGCGGTCGCAGACGGCGAGCGGGTAGCGGGCGAGGGGTTCGGGGGAGACGGAGCGCCAGATGTTGATGCCGAGCACACGCCGGTCTGTCCTCATGCCCTGGATTTCGGTGAACTTCTCGCTGACGGACTGGCCGTCGTCGGTCAGCGAGTCGGCATAGTCGTTGTGTACGGCGGCGGCACAGGGGCCGTATTGGATGCCGTTCTCCCAGTAGTGCTCCTTGATCTCTTCGTTGCGGTAGGTGTGGCTGCCGAGCGGGCCGATTTCGGCGGTGGGCAGGAGCTCTTTGAGGAGGACTTGCGCTTCCTTGTAGTACACCTCGGCCACTTCCCCGATGTCCGTCCAGTCCCGCATCGCTGACGGGGCGTGGACGAGCAGGAACCCGGCACCGTTCGCAAGCAGATCAGTAGCGTCTGTCGGCTCCGCCATCACGCCCAGAGCAGCTCGGGCGTCGCGGATCAAGGTGGGTCTGCCGAGGCGCGCTGCGACGAACGCCTGGCGCTGTTCGTCGCTGCCCTCGTTCTGTGCCACGGGGTTGGCGAAGTTGAGCTTACCGACGAAATCCGTCGCGGGGCTTGACTCGGCGGCTCGGGAGGGTGCGGGTTCGGCCATGCCGTGATTGTCGCCAGGTTGGGTTTGCGCCGCAACCGCTGACAGGGACGGCGGCTTCAGCCGGCGGCGTTGTAGAACTGGGGCTCGGGCTGGCGCTCGTTGACGATGTCCTGCACGAACTCGCGGCAGGAGCCGCAGCCGGTGCCGACGCCGAGCTCGTCGGCGAGGGAGTTGACGTCAACGGTCCCTTGCGAGATCGCGCGTTGGATCTCGGCCTCGTTGACTCCGGCACAGAAGCAGACGTACATGACGCGGCGGATACTAAATGCGAACGATTAACGATTGCAAGCGCATTTTTTCGGCCAGGCGCGGCGCTTTTCCGCGGCAAGGCATCACTCCACCTTGAAGTCGCCCTCGACGCGCCTCGCCAGTTCCTCGCGGGTCACGGTCTCCACTTGCTCGCCGATCATCCAGCGGTAGCCGAACGGGTCCAGGAACGTGCCCCGACGTTCCCCGTCGGCCTGCGCTGCCACGGGCTGCTTCACTTCCGCGCCGGCCGCCACGAGCCGCTCGGCCGCGGCATCTGCATCGTCCACTTGCAGGTGGAGGGCGACGTGCGTGCCGCGGAGGGATTTCGGACTGTGGACGTCGAAGTCGGGATACGCGTCCGAGACGAACACGGTGTTGCCGCCGATGCTGATCTCGGCGTGGCCGATGCGGCCATCGCTGTCGGTAAACCGCGCGCCTGTCTCGCTGGCGCCGAACGCCTCCTCGTAGAAGCGAATGGCGGCCGCGCAGTCGTGGAAGCTGAGGTAGGGCGTGAGGGTCATTGGCATGGTTGGCAAGCCGGCTGTCGTGGGACGCGCATAGTAGCCGGAGCGCTGCAGTCGAACGCGAGTCCGCCCACCCTTCAGCCCGAGAACGACCTCGGCACACCCACCGAGGCGAGAAAGCGTTCGGCCACGGCAGGATGGGTTATGTGCACAGTCTGCATACCCACCGCCTCGGCGCCGGCGATGTTGTCGGCGTTGTCGTCGAGGAAGGTGATTTCCTCGCAGGCGAAGCCCATGTCCTCGGCGACGTGTCGGTAAGCGTCGGCGTTGGGCTTGCGCAGGCCAATGGTGGAGGAGACATAGATGTGGCGGAAGGCGGTGAGGCGGTGGCCGTAGAGCTTGCGCCAGCGCGTTTCGTGGACCGGGTTGGTGTTGGTGAAGATGCACTGCGGGATGGCGTCGCCAATGCGTGCCGCCTGGGCCAGCACGTCGTCGAAGGTGCCGGCAAGGAGCTGATTCCAACCGCTGCGCCAGTCCTCCAGTGAGAGCGTGATCTGCAGTTGCCGCGACAGGCTCCCGGCGAACTCCTCGAAATCGATGCTGCCGACCTCGAAGGCACGGTACGCCTCCCTTGCCCGCCAGCGACGGCGGAGCTTGTCGACGGGCTCGCCGGCGGCGTTCGACCAATGCCGGAACACCGCCTCGTGGTCGGTGCGCACGAGCACGCCGCCCATGTCGTACAGGAGTGCCTTCAAGTCTCGCTGCGCTCCAGCCGGTGTGCGGGGTGCCCCTTGCAGGGCGCCGCAACAACCAACTAAGCCTCTGCCATGCGCCGCTTCACCGTTTCGATCGGATTGCGGTAGTCCACGGTGCCGAGGCCGAAGTTCGTGAGCTTGTAGCCGATGAGGGCCTGGAGCTTCTGCGGCATGCGAAGCACCACGTCGTGCGGCACGCCGATGAACTGGTTTTCGCGCTGCTTGAGCCAGGCGAGGTTGAAGTTCACGTTGATGGAGCGGCGGTATTCGTTCTCAGTGCTGTTGCCGCCGCCGCGGTGCCAGAGGGCGCCCTCCCATGCCAGGAGCGCCCCCGCGGGCATTTCGACCGAGAAGGTCTCGGCATCGGGATCGACTCGCTTCGTCCACAAATGGCTGCCCGGCACCACTTCCGTCGCGCCGTTTGCCTTCGTGAAAGGGTCGAGCGAGATCAAGGTGTTAACGATGAGCGGCGGGTGCCGACGCGGGATCGGATAGTGGCCGTCGTCCTGGTGCATGCGCTGGCGCTCGTCGCCCGGCCCCGGTCGCATCGCCGCGACGCCGGAGATCTGGTAGTCCGGACCCAGCACCGCTTCGACGATGTCGAGCATGCGGTCGTTCATGAGGAGTTGGTCCACCGCTCTCGTCTTCGCCAGCAGGTTGTGCGTGTGCACGGTCTGCTGGCCGTGTTCGGTGTCCTGGCGGCTGCCGATGTCATCGAACACCGGCGCGAGGCCCTCACGAAGCTCCTCTACGGCCTCTGGGCTGAGGAAATCCTCAACCACGGCGAAGCCCACTTCCTCAATTCGCCGCGCA
The DNA here is from genome assembly GCA_028824555.1 of Gammaproteobacteria bacterium. GTDB lineage: Bacteria > Pseudomonadota > Gammaproteobacteria > Pseudomonadales > Azotimanducaceae > VXYL01. The sequence continues at coordinate 5,018 of JAPPDJ010000023.1, forward strand.
GCGCGTTCCGTCTCCATCCGTCTTGCTCCCGTCACTTGGCGCCACGCTTCTTAAGCGCCGCCACCAGTCCCTTGTTGCCGCTTTCCTTCGCCGCGAGAGGCGTCGTCAACGTCAGAGCAGCTCCTCCGCCATGAACTGCAGGGTTTCGGCATCCCCGGAGCCGACGTTGATCATGGTCACGGGGCTCTCCTTCCACGCCTCTAGGCGCTCGCGGATGCGCCCCTTCGGGCCGACGAGGGAAATCTCGTCGCAGAGTTCGTCCGGCACTAGGGCAATGGCCTGGTCGCGCTGGCCGGAGAGGAAGAGGTCCTGGATCCGGTCCGCCACCTCGCCGAAGCCCATGCGGCTGACGTGATCCTTGTGCACGTTGAAGCTCTTTGCGCCCATGCCGCCGACGTAGAAGCCGACGTTCTGCTTGATCTGCATCAGCGCCCGGTCCACGTCGTCGTCGATGATGACGGGCACCGAGGCCGCGATCTCGAAACCCGGCGCCCTCCGGCTCATGGCCTCCTTGTACTGATCCATCATCCGATACGGCGACAGGAACATGGGAATCCAGCCGTCGCAGTTCTCGACGCCAAGCAGCACGTTCTTCGGCCCTTCGGCGCCGAGATAGAGCGGAATGTGCTCCCGCGCCGGGTGCAGGATCAGCTTCAGCGGCTTGCCCAGGCCAGTGCCGCCGGGCAGCGGCAGCTTGTAGTGCTCGCCGTCGAAGGCCACCGGCCCATCCCGCGCCACCACCTTGCGGAAGATCTGAATCCACTCCCGCGTACGCGCCAGCGGCTTCGGATAGGGCTGGCCGTACCAGCCCTCCACCACCTGCGGCCCGGAAACGCCGATGCCGAGGATCAGGCGGCCGTTCGAGAGGTAGTCGAGGGTGGCTGCCTGCATCGCGGCACTGGTGGGCGTGCGTGCGGAAATCTGCATGATGGACGTGCCGAGGTTGATGCGCTCGGTGTGGGCGCCGATCCAGGTCAGCGGGGTGAAGCAGTCCGCGCCGTAAATCTCCGGGCACCAGATGGTGTCGTAGCCGAGCGACTCCGCCTCCTGCGCGACCTTGACGACCCGCTCGCCCCCCGGGGCTCCCAACGCACCTATGCCCAAACCGAGCTTCATCCGAAGTCCCCCACGTCCACTGGCAAAACCCGCGAGCTTACACGCAATGCGCCTGTCGCCCGCAAACGCCACGAAGCCTTCGGAGAGAACGCATCCTGCCCTTCCTCCGAGGTCCGTGCCACCTGTTATGGTAGCCGCTCGACCATGAGGACGGGGTGGGTTGATGAAGTTCGGGCTCTTCTACGAGTTGCAGTTGCCGAAGCCTGCGGGCGAGGAGCAGTGGGGGCCGGAAGACGAGAAGCGCATCTACCACGAGATGCTCGACCAGGTGGAGCTCGCTGACAGCCTCGGGTTCGACTACGTCTTCGAGGTGGAGCACCACTTCCTCGAGGAGTATTCGCATTCGCCAGCTCCGGAAATGATGATGGCGGCGCTCTCCCAGCGCACGAAGAACATCCGCTTGGGGCACGGCATCGTGCTGACGCCGCCGGGCTACAACCACCCGGCGCGGGTGGCGGAACGCCTCTCGGCGCTTGATCTCTTGTCCCAAGGCCGCGTGGAGTTCGGCTCCGGCGAGAGCGCCTCGGAAATGGAACTCGGTGGCTTCGGCGTCGAACGCGGGCTCAAGAAGTCCATGTGGGAGGAATGCACCCGCGAGATTACCAACATGATGGTGCAAACGCCGTATCAGGGCTTCCAGGGCGAGTTCTTCGAGATGCCGCCACGAAACGTCATCCCGAAGCCGATGCAGAAGCCGCATCCGCCGCTGTGGGTGGCGGCGTCGCGCCGGGAGACCACCATGCTCGCCGCCCGTTTCGGCATGGGCAGCTTGGGCTTCGGCTTCGAGACGCCCGACGAACTCGCCGAGCGCACCAACGAGTACTACCGCATCGTCCGCGAGGAGTGCTTCCCCATCGGCCATGCCATCAATCCGGGTCTCGCCGTGCTCACCACCTTCATGATGGCCGACAGCGACGAAGAGGCGCTCAGGCGCAGCGCCAACGGCCCGGCGTTCTTTTCGCACTCGCTCGGCTACTACTACAGCCCGGCCAGCGGCGGCCGCCACCAGCCCGGCGAGAAGAACATCTACGACGATTTCTTGAAGCAGAACGAGCGCGACAACACCATGTCCGCCCGCACCGGCTTCATCAAGGAGGATGAAATCCGCAAGGGCGAGCCCGAGGACGAAGTGCAGCGCGCCCTCTATCGGGCGGCGCGCAGCGGCACCGCCGTCGGCACTCCGGACCGGGTGCGCGAGACGCTCAAGACCTACGAGGACAACCACCTCGACGTGATGATCTTCGTCGCCCAGTGCGGCGATCGTGAGCACGATCACATCATGGAGTCTATTGAGCTCTTCGGAAAGGAGCTCCTGCCGGAGTTCAAGGAACGGCACGAGGCCGAGCACGGCAAATGGCGCGCCGAACAGCTTGCCGGCATCGACTACCCGGTCAACTCGAGCATTTGACGTGGCGCGCCAGGACCAGATCCAGGACGAGCGTCTGCGCGACCTGATCGGCACCGCCCATGGCTCGATGCGAACGGGCGCCCCCACGGAGGCCATGCGGACCTTGGTCGAGGCGCTCTACCGGCTGATCGAACTGAAGCCGGAGCTCGCCACCGAACAGCTTGAGCCGCGGCCGGGTTGGAAGATGCCGTTTCTGTCGCGCTGGCCGCAGTACGGCGCCAACTGGAAGGAAGGCTCCCTTGACGCCGGCAAGCCCGAGATCGAGTTCATCCGCGAGCGGTTCGCCATGTCCGAAGCGATCACCTGCTACGAATTCCTCCTCGACACGGCGATTCAGCGCGAGGCTTAGGTCCCGCGGTACGAGGAATGCGTCGTGAATCGCCGAGGGATTCGAGCGGGGCGCCTCCTTTCCTGTCACTCCCCCCTCGCGGGGGAGTCGAGAAAGGCCGTCCTCGGCCTTTCTCGGAGGGGGGGCCGCCGAAAGGCCAAGCCAACAGGGGTCATCGCAGCCCTTCGGCGGCCCCCCCTCCGAGAAAAGCGAGGACGCCGTGTTGGATGAACCGAGGAACGCGGAAGATTCGACCAGCCCCCCCTCCGAGAAAAGGCGGGGACGCCTTTTCTCGACTCCCCCGCAAGGGGGGAGTGACGGTTCTGGGCCCGCGCCGTGCGCCTGAGGTCCTGCGGGCCGGGAGGGGGGCAGGGTCGTGGCGGGGCTAGAAGCTGTACTGCAGGCCGAGGCGGACCGACCGCGGCTGCTGGAAGCGGATGGGGAAGCCGAAGGTCGAGGACTCCCGCCCGCCCCAGGTGTCGGCGTATTCGTCCACCTCGATCTCGTCGTCGAAGTCGAAGACGTTGAAGATGTCGATTCGGGCGGTCAGTTCGCCGCCGACGAGGTCCCGCGTGTGCTTGATGCCAAGATCGAGGCGATAGACGTACGGCGTTGATCCCCCGGAGCCGCGCGGTGCCGCCATGCCTTGGCGGTAGAACGATGCCGCGCCGTAGAGGCTAGCGTAGGGGTCGGTCGGGTGATAGCCGAAGGCGTTGATCGGCCGGCCGCTCGAAAACTCGAACGCGCCGCTCAAGAGCCAACCCTCGGCAAACGCCCAGGCGCCCCACGCCCGCGCCATGTGCCGACGGTCGTTCGGCAGGTCGCCGTCGGCGCCGTCCAACATGCCGGCAAAGTCGAACTGTGTCGTGTAGCCGGCGATGTCCTCGCCGGTGTCGCTGCGCACGGTTCCTTCGTAGTTGCCGTGGCTGCGGGAAACGGTATAGGCGCCGCGAAGCGTGTACACGCCGTCCCAGCGCCGCTTCAGGTCGAACGTCAGCGCCTGGTAGCGGCGCTTCGCCGGCGGATAGCCAAGGTCTTCGGCTGCCAACGTCACCTCGTCGAGCGCGCCATTGCCATCGAGGTCAACGAATGTGCGGATATCCCGGCCGGGATTAGCGAGCACGTAGTTGAAGTCCGCGAACCGGCCGAGCGCCTCGTCGGTGGTGACGTCCTCAATCCCTTCGGCGAGGTTGCGGTAGGTAAACGTGGCGCTCGCGACGAAGTCCTCCATCAACTCCCATTCGTAGCCGACGATGTACTCGTCCTGCACCATGGGCCGAAGGTCTTGGTCGGCGATGGTGCGAACGTCCCGCGGCCTGCCGTCGGCGTAGACGGTTTGCGGGCCGAGGCGGGTCTCGAGCGGGGCGGTGCCGTCTTCGGCGATTGCGCCGTCCAGCACATACCAATCTTCGGTGAAGAGCGCTGCACTCGCCATGCGGATATTGACGATGCTGGCGACCGGCAGGTGATAGCGGCCATAGTTGGCGAAGAGCCTGGAGGTGCCGGCGCCATCTGGATCCCAGGCGAGGCCGACGCGGGGCGCGAACTGATCGGTCATCTTCACGAAGCTCGCCCCCACCGAGTTGCGGTTGTCGTAGCGTTCGTTGCGCAGGCCCAGGCGCAGCGTTGCGCCCGGCGCGATGAGCCACTCGTCCTCGACGTAGAACGACGAGGCGATCACGTCGAAGTCGCCCCGGCGGTCGAATTGCCGGTGCCGCGTGACTTGGGTGACGCCGTCCGGAACCACCGCGCCGTTGTCGAGAACCACTCCTGGCTCCACGCCGAAGTAGCGGTAGTAGCCACCGCCGGAATAGCCGAGAAAGTCGAAGGAGGTCTTCGCTTCCCGGTCGGTGCCAAAGCTCAAGAGGTGATTCTCGCCCACGGCCCACTCGACATCGACGCGCCCGACACTGCGCTCGTCCTTGCCGCCGCTCCTCGTGAAGTTGGTCCAGCAGCCGAGCAGGCGACGAAAGCGCTGGCGGCTGTCGAGGGCCACCGGGCAGCTCGCATCCTCGGGCGAAGTGTTGGTGAGGTCGTACTCGCCGCTGCCCCAGAGCGCCGACACCGCGACGTTGGTGCCGAAGTAGCCGCGATAGGCGAGGATGTGATTGACGCCGCCGCGCGAGAACTCCGTCGTCCGGTAGTGCTCGCCCACCTCACCGGTCTCGTCGTCCCACCGGAACGAAGTCTGGTGCGCCGTCTTCTCGTCCGAAAACCCGGTGTACTCGACGCGGTGGTTGTCGGACAGCAGCCAGTCCAGCTTGAGGCCCCAGAAGCCGGCGTCCTCGGTGGCCTTGCTGAGTCGGCCGTAGGCGCGATAGATGTCCTCGTCCACCGACCTGAGGTCATAGATGCCGTACACCAGCAATCGATCGCTCACGAGGGGGCCGCCGACCGACACGAAAACGTCGTGTTCGTCCTTCTCGTCGAGCCCGCCCACGGTGTCGTAGCGCCGCCAAGGCGATGGATGCTCGACATTCGGCACCCGGCCGCGCAATGAGTCGGGCTCGAAATACCCACCAACCGTCCACTGCCATTCGTTCGTCCCCCGCTTCGTGACGGAGTTGATGACGCCTCCGGTGGCGCGACCGAAATCGGCCCCGAAGCCGCCCGTCTTGAGTTGGAACTGGTCGTAGAACTCGAACGGAACCGTGCTGGCGCCGAGCCCGGTGCGAACGTTGGTGACGTTCATGCCGTTGATGTAATAGACGTTCTCGGCGACGGACGCGCCGCCGAGGGAGGCATAGCCATAGCCCGTGCCGTACTGCTGACGCCTTCGGCCGGTGCCGAATGCGGTATCGCCATACACCGCACCGGGTGCCATCATCACGACCGCATTGGGATCTCTCGGGATCGGCAAGCGCTCAAGGTCGCCAGCGGTGACGATCCTGGTGGTCTCGGAACGGGTCGTGTCCACCAGGGGAATCGACTCCCGGGTAACGATGACCTCCTCCACCGCCCGCGCGCTCTCGACCCTGAGATCAACCACGGTACCCTCGCCGACATGCACCTCGGCGATGATCGTGCTGGTCTGCGAGCCGCCAAGAACCCCGGTGACGGCGTAAGTGCCGACCGCAAGCCCGGAGAACCGATAGCGGCCGTCATTGCCGCTGACGGCGGTCCGGCTGCGCGCCGTGTCTACATGCCATGCCGTGACGGTTACGTCCGCCACGGGTCCCGAACTTGCGAAAACCTGTCCCTGAATGTGGCCGAGGGTCTTGCCCTGGCCATGTGTCGGCAGGGCTAAGGTAAGCCCCACGGCAATTGCCGCCAACAGCGGGCCCACCCGGCCCCGGTCGCGTGGTGTCAAGTGTCAGTCTCCCGAGTCGATCCGAATGTGCATCATGGGTGCGTCTCTCGCGCCGGAAGCTCGCGCAGCGAACGGCCGACTTGCCGGTCAGGGCGCGCTTGCATGGCCTGCGCAGGCAAGCGCAAGATGCCCGCCAGCGAGACGCGGCCGGCGCAAAGGCGATTGACCCGGAGGACACAGGCGATGCACGAGAAGGGCACGCATTTTATCAAGAACTATGAACTTGCCCGGATGGCCTCCTACAGCAACTACCCCGAGTCGCTGCTCGCCGCCATGCAGGTCAAGTCATTGGTCGGGCCGCGAGGCCCCATAGCCGATCAGGACATCAGCGTCTCGGCCTTCCGGCTCGAGCCCGGCACCGTCTATGGCGGTCACGCGCACCCTCACCCGGAGGTTTACATCTTCCTCGCCGGCACCGCCGAGTGCGAGTGGGGCGAAGAGACCTTCACCGCAGAAGCGGGCACCGTTACCCACTGCCCGCCCAACATGTCGCATGCCCTGCGAGTCACCAGCAGCGAACCACTGCAGGCGATCATCGTCGGCTGGGCTCCCGACGGCGACCGCAGCGTCTGGAACGGCATCAGCACACTGCTCGAAACCCCGAGGGGCGGGGCTTGTCCCCGCCCGCGCTGAACTCCCGGCGCACGAGCCTTCGGAGGGAAGGCATTCTGCCTTCCCTGGCGCCGACAGGCGCTTCTTGGAAAGCAGGTCGGCGCGCCGGGGCGCGCCAGGGAAGGCAGAATTCCTTCCCTCCAAAAAGGCCCGTCCCCTACGATGTGTCATGCGTCCGGATCGCATGGTGCCTGACGGGTCATGTCGTTGAGCGGCACCGAATCGGCGGCGAGTTGGGCGAATCGAGATGGTGTGAGGCCCAAGGGAGCGAAGATTCCACATACCCTTGGCGCGAGCCCGGCCAGCGCGACACATGCCCCCATCGGGGCAAGGCCCTCGAGACTCGCGGCGGCCAGCGTTGCCTCGCCGCCGATCCAGCTTGCCAGAACGTCGTGGTCGGACGCCGCGAACACGTCCCGATGCGGGTCCGCGCTTGCCGATCGCACCAGCACCATGTCGGCGGGCGCTCCGGCCAGGATGGTGCCGAAGCGTGCCTCGAGGCCGAGGGCATAGGCGCCATGCAGCGTCGCCATGCGCCATAGCGTCTGCCACGGCAACGCAACATCCGCCTTTGCCGCAGCGCGGCGAGCGCACCGCGCCTCCTCCTTCATCGTGAACGAGCCGCTTGGCGACCAGTCTGTGGCCAGCGCAATGCGCACGCCGGAGTCGAGCGCGGCAGCGATGTCCACGGTCTCGCCATAGAGCGAGAAATTCGAGCGTGGCGACCACACCAGCGTCACGTCGTGTTCGCGCATCGCTTCGAAGTCGCTCGCGCTGGTTGCCACGCCATGCACGAGGGAGTAGCGGCGGTCTCCTTGCCGAGCGAGAGCCAGGAACCGGGCCACCTCCTGTCGCGCCACGCAGTTCGAGGCGCGCCCTTCGCCGACGTGGGCGACATGGGCGGCATAGGCGGGAGCCCCGCCCGTGGTTGCCGCGAGCTCGATCGGCTCGCCGGCGGCGCACGTCGGCGCCAGTTCCTCGAGCGCGCGAAACGAGAAGGGGAATGTGTCCATGTCGGCTTCGGCATCGTAGAGGGCAAGGTGCTCGGCGCTCTCCTGCAACCCTACGTTTCGAATCACGCCGGGCATTCCGCCCGGCCCCGCCAAGAGCGTGGCACCGCCGATGAGGTGACGCAGCTCCATGGCCACGAGCCTTGCCGTGGCCGCCGGGTCGCCGCCGGAAACGTGCGTCATGGGTTCTGGCACCGTCAGCTCCGGTTTGCCGTTCAGGCCAAAGCGCCACTCGTCTCGATGCTCGTAGCCCGGATTTCGATCCGGGTGGGGAAAGGCATAGCTGTAGGCCGGATGTTCGTGGGCGTTGACGAATCCGGGCGAGAGCACGGCGGCATCCCGACAATCAAGCACCCCGGCATCAGGATAGGCGGCCAGCAGTTTGTCGAAGGGGGCGACGGCGCCGACCTTGCCGTTGATGCGGACATGGACGCCGTGACCGGGACGAGGCCCTTCCGGCAGCAGGACCGTGGCGCCCACGAGAAGCCCGGCGTCGGCGTTCGTCGCCGCCGTGAAGACGCAATCTGCGGGTACCTCGTCGGCGAGTGCACCGAAGGCGACGAGCGCCGCCAGGCAGAACTTCCATGCAGCGCGCACCACCATCTAAGGCTCTCCATCGCCCCGCCCACCGACTCCGGGCAGGGATGGTACGCCGAGTTTGGATCGTTGAAAGACCGCCTGCGCTCACGAGCTTGAGCCGCACCGGGCTTGGCACCACACTATGCGCCCATGGAACCAACTCGAACCGGCGCCTTCCTTGCCCTGCTTGCGCTCGAACGTGCCGAGGACGGCGGCTGGACGGCACCGCCGCCGCCGGACAAGGGCGACAGCACGTTTGGCGGGCAGTTTCTGGCGCAGTGTCTTGCCGCGATGCAGGAAACGCTGGGCACCGATCGCGCCGTGCACTCGCTGCATGCGTATTTCCTGCGCCCCGGGGATGTGCACCTTGCCGCGCACGTCGAGGTGGAGGCGGTGCGGGATGGGCGGTCGTTCTCGTCGCGGCAGGTGGTGGTGCGGCAGGGCGGCAAGGAGGTGTTTCGGATGACCGCGTCGTTTCAGGTGCCGGACGAGAGCCCCGAGTACACCGATGCCCGGATGCCACAAGTGCCGCCGCCGGAGCAGGTTGCCTTCACCTACGACGACTTCACCTTGGCGCAGACTGGCGAGAGTTCCTGGTACGGCAGCGACCGACCGATGGACATTCGCTACATCAACCCGCCCGGCGAACGCGGCGAGGCGGTGACCGAACCGCAACGCATGTGGATGCGCATCGACGCCAAGCTGCCGGACGATCCTCGCGTGCATCACGCCGGCCTTGCCTATCTCTCGGACAGCACGCTGGTGGACCACGTCATGCTGCCGCACGGCCGGCGCTGGCAGGACGAGGGTTTCCTCGGCACCAGTCTCGACCACGCCATGTGGTTCCACCGCTTCGCCCGTGCCGACGACTGGCTGCTGTTCGAGCAGAATGTGGAGACCACCGGCAGCGGCAGGGGACTCGCGAGCGGGCGTTTCTTCGACCGAAGTGGCAAACTCATCGCCACATGCGTGCAAGAGGGATTGATGCGATGGCTGAAGTAGTGGAGCCTTCAGCGCGGGGGAGCGCGAGGGGCCTCCCCTCGCAAGAGGAGCCTTCAGCGCGGGGGACCAGAAGTTCCGCGCCAGCGGAACTTCCAACGCGCCCGCAAGGGCGCGCACGTACAACTCCGGGCGACTACCACGCCGGACATGCCACCGCCACGCCGCCGCGCAAGCCGGTGACGCCGCGAATGCCGGTGGCAATCGCGGACCACGACTGGACGAACTCCAACACCGACCTGAACGCCGGCGAGATCGCCCATTTCCGCAAGCACGGGTATCTCGTCAAGCGGGGCCTGATCGACGAGCCCGAAGCGTTTGAGCTCGCGGTCGATCACCTTTGGAAGCACGTTCCGCACGACCTCCTCGACCGCGACGATCCGGCAACGTGGCTCTCGGACCCAGGCGAGGCTTGGACCGACGAAGACGCCCGTCGAGTCGGGATGCTCTCGCACGGCGGCTGGAAGATGCGCTCGCGCGGCGAGGGCGGCATCGGCACGGAGCCGTTCCTTGTCGAACGCATCGCCAACCACCCCAACATCCTCCGGGTGGTGCGCGCCTTTCTCGGCAAGCCCATCAAGCCGGTGGGACGGGTGCGGGGCATCTACGCCGTGTTCCCCAAGAAGCCCGACGCGCCGCCGAAGCTGGGGCCCCACGCGGACTATCACGCCGCCCAGGTTTCGACGATGGTGCTGGTGCACGACACCCCGCCCCGCTGCGGCGGCTTCACCATCTGGCCGGGCTCGCACCGCATCCTGCATCCGCATTGGGACACCGTGCATGGCGCCAAGATCGCCGAGGAGAAGCGGGAGGGATTCGCCGACGCGCGCGATGCGGTGCTGCGCGACATCACGCCGGTGGAGTTCAGCGGCAAGGCCGGGGACGTGATCTTCTGGCACGGGCGCATGCTGCACTCCGCCGGCATCAACCACTCCGCCGAAACGGCGAACCCCATCGTCCGCCTGATCGTCCCCTGCGACTACCAGATCGACGGCCAGACCTACGTCGACGACATGGAGTTCGGCCCCGGCCCCAACGTGCAGTGGTGGGTGGACACGCGCAACTTCGCCGAAGACGAGCCCACGACGCGAGGCAACATCTTCCACGGCTGGGCGATCTGAGTTGGGCGAGCAGTTCGCGCTAGCGCCTAGTTCGCGCTAGCGCCTCTGCACGCCCGGGCTGCCCCCCCTCCGAGAAACGGCGAGGAACGCCGTTTCTCGACTCCCCCGCAAGGGGGGAGTGACAGGAAGGCCCTCGTACCCCCAACAACGGCGGTGGCGTGCACTTTCCTGTCACTCCCCCCTCGAGGGGGAGTCGAGAAAAGCGTCCCCGCTTTTCTCGGAGGGGGGGCCGCCGACCCAACGCCCGTACACCGCAATCCCCGAACGAAGCCCTCCTTTCACTCCCCTTTGCGCCAGCGCCGTTTTCTACGGCGCAAGGTCATAGGTAGGTGGGGGCTGGGGCCAGACACCGAGCGCCAGCGAGGAGTCTGGCGGCGCTAGCGCAACGTGCTGGTCCGCATCACGAGGCTGTAGAAAAAGACGCGCCTATCGGCGCGTCGGGAAGGCAGAATGCCTTCCCTCCAAACCAATCCCGCGACAAGGAACCGCACCAATGACCGACTACCCCATGCCGCAAGGCGATGCTGCCGCACTCGGCTTCGATCCGGAACGACTCGCCCTCATCGGCCCCGCCATGCAGGAGTTCGTCGACGACCGGCGGGTGCCGAATCTGGTGACGCTGCTCGCCCGCCAGGGCCAGGTCGTGCACATGGAGGCGCGCGGTGTGCTCGATTTCGACACCGGCAAGCCGGTGGGACTCGACAGCCTCTTCCGCATGTACTCCAACACCAAGCCCGTGGCCGGCGTCGCGACCCTGATCCTCACCGAACGCGGCGTGCTGACGCCGGATGACCCGGTGTCGAAGTTCCTGCCGGAGTTCGCCGATCAGCGCGTGATGCGGACCGATGAGCCGATGCTGACCGAGCCGGTGAAACGGCCGATGACGGTGCGCGATTGCCTCACCAACACCACCTCCCTCATGAGCCCGGCGATGATGCCGAACTTCTGGCGCCAGCAATATCGCGCGGAACTCGAAGCGCTCGGCTGGGTGCGGCCGGCGGATGGCGCGGTCGAACCCATCAGCAACCGCGAGCGCGTTCGCATCCTCGCCGGCTTGCCACTCGCGGCGCATCCCGGCGAACGGTTCGTCTATCACGTCGGCTATCCGATTCTCGGCGCCGTGCTGGAAGAGGCGGTGGACGAGCCCCTCGACGTGTTCTTCCGCGAGAACATCTTCGCGCCGCTCGGCATGAACGACACCGACTTCTATCTGAAGGAGGGCGCTCTGCCCCGCTTCGGCGCCAACTACGCGCCTCAAGCAGACGACGAGGGCATCGTGCGCCTCGTCTGCGTCGAGAAGGCCGACGCGAGCGAGAAGCATGTGGGGCCGAGAACGGAGTTCGGCGTCGGCGGCGACGCCGGCGGCATCCTCACCACGGTCGGCGACTACGCCCGCTTCGGCCAGATGCTCCTGAACGGCGGCGAACTCGAGGCCGCGCGCATCCTGGGCCGGAAGACGGTAGATCTGATGATCGGCAACCACACCGGCGACATGCTGATCCCCATGACGGGCCCCGGCTTCCACTGGGGCTTGGGCGTCGCCAACTACCACGGCCGGGACCGCTTCCCCCTGATCCGTTCCGTCGGCACCTACGGCTGGGGCGGCGCCGCCGGCACCACCTACTTCGCCGACCCCGCCGAAGAGCTGTTGGGCGTCTGCCTCACCCAAGTCCTGACGCACGGCACCATGCCGAACAACAACTATCAGGAGACCTTCCAGCGCCTGGCGTATCAAGCCCTGGTTTGACGTTGCGACCGCTCGTGGATTCGCCGCGTCGGTCCAATCAGATACTCAAGCGGCCCTTCCACATAATCCGCATTCGCATCCACGCCGTAGCCCTCGAGCGCCGCCTCGCATCCACGCTCAAACCGCAGCCGCCTGACCGGTGCATCTGGAATCCGCTTCGTGACGATCAGGGCAATCATGTGCCGGGGCCGGTCGGATCGGTTGGGAACGCCGCGATGCCAAAGGCGAACATCGCGGATGAGAACGTCGCCAACCTCGGTTTCGGGGCGCACCGGCGCCACTATCTCCCGCCGCCTGGCGGCCAGGGCCGCTATCGATTCGCCCTCGCCCTCTCCGGCACCGGTGCCAGCGTCATTCACGCAGTGAACCCGGTGCGAACCGGGCCACAGTTCGATGGCACCGTTGCCTAGGCTCGTGGGTCCCGGTGGAACGTTGACCACCACGGACGCGGTCGGGGCAACCGTCTCGCCGACCTCGGTGTAGTGTTTCCCGTCCATGTGCAGGTGCTGCACCACGCTGCCTGGGCAGTTCGTGTTGCCGTTGTAGAACGTGAGAAGTGGGCGGCTGTCGCCCTCCGCCCCCTCGGCGCCATACAGGGCCCTACAAACGTCGTTCACGGCCACGTTCATCACCACATCTGCAAACACCAACTCCGGCGAAGGCGGCGGCCCTTGCTGCAAATGCCCAAGCGCCCGCGGATTGCCGCCAATGCTCTCGCAATAGCGCAAGAGTTCCTCGGTGTCCTCGTCCATGCGTCGCCGCAGCAGCGCGAGCGGCGCACTCGGAACCGCCCGCTCAAGGATGACGAAGCCGTGCTCGTGGATGGCCTCCACCGCGCGGCTAGTGTCCCCCGGGGCAACGCGAACGATCGTTTCTGTCAACGACGGCGACCATTGGATGGAGAGGGAGCATCATAGCGACCCTATCGCAACGACCTGCGACGAACGTGACCTACAGGCGTATGCTTTGCGACGCGGTGGCTTGGAGGAGACGCGATGAGCGCGAGTGTGGCGGAACGCGAGACGGAGTTGGTGGAAACGCCCACCGGCTTGCCCGTGCTCCTCAATCTGCCGAAAGCGCGACGGCTCTCGGACGACGAGTTCTTTGAGTGCTGCCAACTGAATCGGGACTTGCGAATGGAACGAACGGCGGAAGGGAGACTGTCGATCATGCCGCCCACAGGATTCACCGCCAGCGACCGCAACGCGGAAATCACCCATCAACTTCGAAGTTGGGCCAAACGGGACGGCACGGGAAGAACCGCGGACTCTTCGGGCGGCTATCGCTTGCCGAATGACGCGGTTCGCTCTCCGGATGCCTCATGGATCCGCGAGGATCGGCTAGCAACTGTGCCGCCGGAGGCGCTTGTGGGCTTCCTTCCCCTATGCCCCGACTTCGTGCTCGAACTGCGCTCACCCACCGACAACCTCGCCACCTTGCAGGCGAAGATGGTCGAATACATGGAAAACGGCGCGGAGCTCGGCTGGTTGATCGATCCTTCTGATCGCACCGTTCACATCTACCGGCCGGGGAAAGCGGTGGAACGCCAGCGGGCACCGGCGAGCGTGTCGGGCGAGGACGTGCTGCCTGGGTTCGAACTGCTTCTAGGCGAGGTGTGGTAGCCGCGCTCCCGCCTGACGCATGACCGACGTAGTCGTCATCGGCGGAGGCCCCGCCGGCAGCACCGTTGCCACGCTTCTGACGCGAGCGGGCCTCGACGTAACGGTGTACGAGCGGGAGACCTTTCCGCGCCCGCACGTGGGCGAGTCTTTGCTGCCGGCGACGCTGGCGATCCTCGACGACATCGGCGTCTTGCCGCTGATCGAGGCCGAAGGCTTCGTGCGCAAGGCCGGTGCCACCATGTCGTGGGGGCGCACGAAGGAACCGTGGGTTTGGTACTTCCGCGAGACCAACCGCCGCTATCCCACGAGCTTTCAGGTGTCGCGGCCTCGCTTCGACCAAATCCTGCTCGAACACAGCCGCGCTGTCGGGGCTGACGTACGCGAGGGAGCGGGCGTTCGGGAAGTGCTGTTCGAGGGCGAAGGCGCCACCGGCGTTCGCCTCGACGACGGAACGACGGTGCGCGCCCGCATGGTGGTGGATGCCAGTGGCCAGCAATCCCTCGCCGCGAAGCAGCTTGACCTCAAGCAGTGGGACGGCTTCTTCCGCAACCTCGCGCTCTACGCCTATTTCGACGATTGCCCGCACCTGCCGCCGCCGGACGACGGCAACATCTTCATCGAGTCGTCGCAAGGCGGCTGGACCTGGAAGATTCCCCTCGCGAACAACGTCTCGAGCGTGGGCGCAGTGGTGGACCGAGACGCTGGCGTTCGGCGCATTCGAGAAGTGGGCAGCGATGCCTACTTCGCCGAACAGGTGGCGGCGGCGACACGCACCGCCGCAATGATCGGCGATCTGCAGCCGAACGGCCCCGTAACGGTGGTGCGAGACTGGTCCTACGCCGCCTCACGGATGACCGCGCCTGGGCTCACCCTCGTCGGCGATGCGGCCTGCTTCGTCGATCCCCTGTTCTCCACCGGCGTGCATCTGGCCGTGTCCGGCGCTCACCTCGCCGCCGCCCAAGTCGTCTCGGCACTCACCGATGCCACCATCGCCGCCGAGGCCGCCATCGCCTATGAGCGCCTCTACCGCACCCAATACGAGCACTTTCACCAACTTGCGCGCCTGTTCTATGCCGGCAACCGCAGCGTCGATTCCTACTTCTGGGCAACCCGACGCATCACCGCCGAAGACGAACGCTCGCCCCGGGAAGCGTTCGTGCGAGCGGTGTCGGGGCAAACCGCCGCCGGCTACGAACGCTCCGTGCTCAGCCGAGCGGAACTGCCAGCCACCTTCGACACAGCGCTCACCGAGATGCAACGCCGCCCAAGCGCCCCCGACGACATCGCCAACGCGTCCCCGCGCCTGGCGCGAGAGCTACAGCTCATCCGCACCGCCATTTTGGGCGAGAACCGCTTCGAGTGGGGCTACGCCGTCCGCGGAGAAGGCCGCGACGACCTCCCGGTAAGCCCGCTAGTGGCGCACCTCCTCCACAACGCCAACGGCCAACGCACCATCGCCGAGATCGCCCAGGCAATAGCCACCGAAAACAACCGCCCAATCGCCGAGATCCAACCCATCGCCGAACGCGCCGCCCGCCTCCTGATCGAGGACCGCGTACTGCTCTGAAAAGGCGAGCGCAAAGACAGGTTTAGTCTGAGATCGCACCATGCAGCTCCGGCGGATGGAGCTATGCCGCACCGCCTTAGCCCGTCAACGCCAGCCTTGCCGCCACGCCTGGAACTTGGCCGGTCGCAGGCGATAGCGTGCGATGTTGCCTTCGTGGAGGCTCATCAACTCCGTTTCCACCACTTCGACAAATCGTGCCCGGTCAGCGGGCGACACCTCGTCGGTGGCCGCATGTTGCCTCGCCAAGGCAGTCGCAGCCTTCTTGTCCATTCCCGACTGCACCACCTCGGCGACCAGCTCCCTTACGAGCAGCCGATAGCGCATGCGAAACGGGTCCGGCTCGCCGAGGGACTGACGTACCGCCGAGTACCGCGCGCTCGAGCGTTCGTAGGCCCAGACGAACACGTCGCGCAGCAGCTCAACCCGATTCAGCTCATAGACGGCCAGAACACCATCGACGTAGGCTCGCTCCGGCACGTCCACGAACGACAGGGGACAGAGATTGCCGCGAATCAGCGGGATGTTGGCCGCGAGGCGGGAGACCCGCTTGTTGACATCCTCGAAGCCCTGCAGGTAGGCCAGATGCACGAGGGCGAAGAAAGCCTGCTCGAAAGGGTCCGAGATCGCGGCCGCAGTGTCCAGAACCTTCTCGAAGCACTCCTCGATGAGCTGCGGCACTTCCAGCGGGTGGTAAACCGTGCCGGCGATGCCGACCGGAATGCGCCGCAGGCGGCCACCGGCTAGCGGGTCGCCAAGCAGTTGGTCCGCGAGCAGGGCGTGCAGATTCAGAATGGTGTAGGCGTTGAAACCGACCTCCTCAGCCAAGCCAACGAGCAGTTCGATTGCCGCCTTGTGGTTGAGGATCATCTGCGCCTCCCGCACATCCTTGCCCTCTGCAGCTTCGCCCAGCTCCAGCAACCGTTCGGTTTCCAGCAGGGAGTAGGTATTGCCTTCCAGACGGCTGGAGTTCCACGACAGATCGATCAGCAAGCGACTCAATATTGTTCGGGCGTACGTTCCCGCCGGGCGCTCGCTGCCGGGCGGGCGTCCCACATCGAGCAGATGTTGGCGCGTGTCCACGGGCAGATAGAAGGTGACGTTGGGCCGGTAGCCATCGAGGAAGGCGCGCTGATATCCCACCGGCCGCCGCTGCCCGATCGGTGCCCGAATCGCCTGCCTGATCACCTCCGCTTCTGGCGAGAGTGACACATAGACCTCGCCATGCGCCCGGGCGGTGGGGCTGCCCGCGACCGCGCTACCTTCACCGACTAGGGTGGCGGGCACCCGATAGCGACGGCCCTTGCGCTGGCCCTCGGCGAGCAGACGCCTTTGCTCTACCAGCAGCGCAAGCCGGTGCTGCAGCATCCGCGTCGACCACTCGTACGGCAACCCCTCGCGGATCGCACTGATCCGTATGCCTTCCGGGTGCGCTGCCACGATGGCGAGGATGGAGTCAAACTCCTGTTTGGGAATCCGCTTCGGCATGTGGTGGATTATATGTTACAAAAGCCAATATACGACAGTTAAAGCGCGTTATTTGTCGTATAAGATCTTTTTATGTCGTATAAATGGGCTTAACCGTCGCAAAACGCACCCTCATGGCGTCCTTTCGTTGCATCGTGCGTCGGAGCGGTAGCGTGGGACATCGACCCCGAAGTCCGCTAGGAGCGTGCGCCGTAGAAACGGCGCACGCTCGTAGTCGAAAGGTGAGCGAATGCGAACCTGCAGACCGGCACGTTTGCGAAGCAAACTGCGGGCCTTCGTGCTCGCATTCGCTCGCAGCTACGGCTAGGAGCCAGCGCCGTTTTCTACGGCGCAGCCTCCTAGGCGGCAGTTGGTCTGTCCCTGGTACGCGGTGCCGGGATCAGGCCGTGAGGAACACGCAGGTTGGGCAGGTGGGGTCTGCCGCGTCAGCGTCGGCGGGCGTCTGGTACTGCGGCTCGTCGTGGCGTGGCAAGCGACTGTCCTTTTGCATCACGCCGTCCTTCCAGTCGTCGTTTGCGGCCCAGCGGTGGGGCAGGACCAGCACTTCTCCCGGTGATTTCGCGTCGCGGATGTGCTTCAAGGCTCTGAGCGTCACGTCGCGTTGCTTGGTCGGGTCGAACGGCGGGCCGGCGGTGCGGCCCAGGGGATAGTCGAGAAAGGCGATGCGCGGGGCGGCGGCGCTTGCCGAGATCGATAGGGCGCTCGAGAGGCTCACGGTGGGGATGCCGCGGGCTTCGGTTTCTCGGGCGATCAGTCCGACGGACTGATGGCAGACGGGTCAGACGGGCACCATCAAGGCCACGTCCACCTCGTCGGCGGCGAGGCGATCTGCCAAGGCTGGCGCCAGGGTGTCTCGCACCTTGCGGGCGGAGTAGATGCCGCCCATGAAGGTGTAGGCGCGTTCGGACACGCTGCCGATTGCGCCCTCGTTCGCGAGGCCCCGCAGGGCCGCGAGGGGGAAGACGACGTTGGGGTCCTGGCGGGCGTCGGCGTAGTCGTAGGCGAAGTGGGTGATGCGGAGGTCTTCGGTGGGCGTGTCGCGGTGGATTTCGCGATAGCTCACGTCGTCGCGGAAGTGGAATGCGACTTGGCTGAGTGCATAGATGCCGCCGGAGGCAACCAGCCCCACGCGCCATTCGGACATGGGACGGTCGGTGGCGGCCAAGGGCATCGGTTCGTTGCGCACCCACTGGTAGGCGGAGTAGCCCTTCGAGGAGTACACCGCGCGGGTGCGCTCGATGTAGTCGACCGGAGGCTGTCGCCCAAGCGCTTGCTGCTCGTCCGGGGTGCTCATGTGTTCGTCGGCTCCGTCACCTCACCCCAAGACTCGCGCCGGTTCCGGTCGCTGGCCGTGGACTCGATCCACACGTCGCCATCTTGGCGCCGCTCCTTCTTCCAGAACACCGCATCCGTCTTGAGGTAGTCCATGATGAACTCGCAGGCCGCAAAGGCGTCGGGGCGATGCCCGGAGGCGGCCAGCACCAGCACGATTTGCTCATTCGCCGCCAAGTCTCCAACCCGGTGCACCACCACTACGTTGAGGAGCCGCCAGCGCTCGCCGGCCTGCTCCACGATGCGCCGGATGCTGTCCTCGGTCATGCCCGGATAGTGTTCGAGATGCAGCGCCTGCACCGTGTTGTCGCCGAATCGGTCCCGCACGAGGCCGCCGAAGGCGACGATGGCGCCGCAGTCGCCGCCACAACGTTCGCGACACGCGGCCCATTCGGCCGCGATGTCGAAATCCTGTGTCTGTATCCGGATGTCGGTGTGCATGTCAGCCTCCGGTCACCCGGGGCAGGAACGCCACCTCGTCGCCGGGGCGAAGCGGCGTTTCGCCTTGCACGATTGCCTGGTTGACGGCGATGCGCACGTCGGCGACGTCTATGGCGCGGAACTGCTCTGCGGTCAGCTTCGTCGCCAATGCCGAGCGCAGGCCAGCAAGCGTGGGCGGATCGACTTCGATATCGAACTCGCCGAAACCCACCGTCTCGCGCAGGGAGGCGAAGAAGCGCACCGTGAGCGCCGTCATGCCATTCCGTCCCGCTTCCAAGTCCCGGATTTACCACCGGATTTCTCCAAGAGGGCGATGGATTCGATGACGATCCCCTTGTCCAGTCCCTTGGCCATGTCATACACCGTCAGCGCGGCTACGCTGGCGGCGGTCATCGCTTCCATCTCGACGCCAGTGCGTCCCGACACCTTGCAGAGCGTGGTGATCATCAGGGTGTCGCCCTGAACGGTCTCGAAGTCCACCGCCACCTTCGACAAGGGCAGCGGATGGCACAGCGGGATGAGGTCGCTCGTGCGCTTGGCGGCATGGATGCCGGCGACCCGCGCCACGGCCAGCACGTCGCCCTTGGGGGCGTTGCCTTCGACGATCTCGCGCAGCGTCGCCGGCCGCATCCGCACGACCGCCCGCGCCCGCGCCACACGTTCCGTGACGGCCTTGGCGCCCACATCCACCATGGACGCTTCCCCGGCCTCATTGATGTGGGTGAGACCCATACGCCGCGAATCTCCGCCGCCGACCAAAAAACCGCTACCGCGCAGAAGCCTAACACCCGACCTCTTTCGGCGGGGGGCCTGCTGGAGCCGCGACGACCGCCCAGCAAAGCCCCGCAGAACGGCCGATGTTGGCGGGGAGGGGTTTTGAACCGCGGGCTCCTTAAGGCCGATTTCGTAGGCGTCCGCGTATAATCGCGGCACTCGCGAGTCACTGCTCCGAACGCCATGACTGAGCCCGCACCGGACGAAGGAGACACGCCCCTGCGGGTGATGGTGGGCATGTCGGGTGGGGTGGACTCCGCCGTTGCCGCGATGACGCTCAAGGAACAGGGGCACAGTGTCGCGGGCCTGTTCATGAAGAACTGGGACGAGGACGACGGCACCGAGTACTGCACCGCCGAGGCCGACTACGCCGATGCGGCCCTGGTGTGCGAGCGCCTCGGCATTGAGCTCTTCGCCGCCAACTTTGCCGCCGAATACTGGGACAACGTGTTCGCCGCCTTCCTCGCCGACTACCGCGCCGGACGCACCCCCAATCCGGACGTGCTGTGCAATCGGGAGATCAAGTTCCGCCTGTTCGTGGACTACGCGGCCGAGCTCGGCTACCCCGTGGTCGCCACCGGGCACTATGCGCGCCGAAGCCCGCTTGGCGAGCCGTTCCGGCTGTTCCGGGGCGTGGATCGGAACAAGGATCAGACCTACTTCCTGCAAGCGGTGCCGACGGAGCAACTCAAGGACTGCATCTTTCCCGTCGGCGACATGACGAAGCCGGCATTGCGAAAGCGCGCCGAGGCGGCTGGCCTCTCGGTGCATGACAAGAAGGACAGCACCGGCATCTGCTTCATCGGCGAGCGGCGCTTCGCCGACTTCCTCGCCCGCTTTCTGCCGGACGATCCCGGCCCCGTCCTCGACATGGAAGGCACGGCGCTCGGCGAGCACCGGGGCCTCGCCTGGTTCACCATCGGCCAGCGCCAGGGCATCGGCATCGGCGGCCAGGCGGGGCGTGCCGAAAAGCCGTGGTATGTCGCCCGCAAGGACCAGGACAGCAACACCCTCTACGTCACCCAGAACGATTGCGACCTGCTCTCGCGCGAGCTGCATGCCAGCGGCCTCAACCGCATCGCCGGCGAACTGCCGGAGCGGTGCACGGCCAAGACGCGCTATCGCCAGCCGGACCAGCCCTGTAGCGTGGATGTCGCGGGGGACGCGGTGACAGTGACGTTCGAGGCGCCCCAACGCGCCGTCACGCCCGGGCAATACGTCGCCTTCTACCTCGGCGAGGAATGCCTGGGCGGCGCCCGCATCGACCACACCGACGGGGAATGACCGTGAATCTCGAACCCCTCACTGCGCTGTCGCCCCTCGATGGGCGGTACCGCTCCCGCGTCGCGCATCTGGCCGAGCATGTCAGCGAGTTCGCGCTCATTCGCTATCGCGTGCGGGTGGAGGTCGAGTGGTTCGTCTTCCTCGCGGGTCTGGACGAGGTGGCGGAACTGCCTCCCGTGGACGCTGCCACGCAAGAGCAACTGCACGCCATCTGGAGGGATTTCTCGCGCCAGGATGCAGCCGCCGTGCGGGCGATCGAGGCCCGCACCAACCACGACGTGAAGGCCGTGGAGTATTTCGTCAAGGACAAGGTGGCCGGCATTGCCGGCCTTGAACCGCACATCGAGTTCGTCCACTTCGCCTGCACCTCCGAGGACATCAACAATCTCGCCTATGCCCTCATGCTGAGCGAAGTGCGCGAGCGAGCCCTGCTCGGCCCGATGCGCGAACTTGCCGGCAGGATCGGTGAACTTGCGGCACCGCTCGCCGCTCGTCCCATGCTCGCGCGCACCCATGGGCAGGCGGCTTCGCCCACCACTGTCGGCAAGGAACTGGCCAATGTCGCGGCTCGTCTGCGCCGTCACATCGGCACGCTCGCAGGCGTTGCCCTCTGCGGCAAGATGAACGGCGCGGTGGGCAACTACAACGCCCACCTCGTCGCCTTCCCCGACGTGGACTGGCCGGCGAGGGCACGCGAGTTCGTCGAGGGCCTGGCACTCGCCTTCAACCCCCACACGACGCAGATCGAGCCGCACGACACCATCGCCGAGCTCTGCCACGCGGTGATGCGGTTCAACCAGACGCTGCTCGACTTCGACCGCGATATCTGGGGCTACATCGCGCTCGGCTATTTCCGCCAGCGCAAGGTGGAGGGCGAAACCGGCTCCTCGACCATGCCGCACAAGGTGAACCCCATCGACTTCGAGAACTCGGAAGGCAACCTCGGCATCGCCAACGCGTTGCTCGGACATCTGGCGGACAAGCTGCCGGTGTCGCGCTGGCAACGGGACCTGTCGGACTCCACCGCCTTGCGCAGCCTTGGCCCAGCGGTCGGGCACTGCGTAGTCGCCTATTCGAGCGCCCGGCGGGGCCTCGACAAGCTGGAAGTGGACGCAGAGCGGCTGGCGGCAGACCTCGACCAATCCTGGGAGGTGCTGGCGGAAGCGGTGCAGACCGTGCTGCGCGCGGCCGGCGCAAAGGAGCCCTACGAGACCCTCAAGGCACTCACCCGAGGCCAACGGCTGGATCGAGACGTGTACCTCGGCCTCCTGGCCGACCTTGATCTCACAGAGCCGCAACGCGAACGTCTGGCGGCACTCACGCCGGCAACCTACGTCGGCGCGGCGGAGCGCCTCGCCCGGGAAGCAGCCGCGCCGGAAGTCGTGGTGCGGGAAGTAGCCTGGAGCGACTGCTCCAAAACCCTCCGCGCCATCCGGGAGGAGGTGTTCATCCGCGAACAGAACGTGCCCGTGGGCGAGGAATGGGACGGCCGCGACGACGACAGCCGCCACTTCCTCGCCGAGTCGGACGGCAAGCCCATAGGCACCGCAAGGCTCCTCGCCGCTGGCCAAATCGGCCGCATGGCGGTGCTGCAACGAGCGCGCGGCCTCGGTATCGGTCGCCTCCTGCTCGACGCCGCCGTCACGGCCGCTCGCGAGGGCGACTACCCCGAGATTTTCCTCGAAGCCCAAACCCACGCAGTCGAGTTCTACCGCAAGGCGGGTTTCCGCCCCGAAGGCCCAACCTTCATGGAAGCCGGCATCCCCCACCAACGCATGACCTTGGACTAGCCGCCGCCAAACCCCTCGCTACGCTCGGGGTCTGGCCCCAGCCCCCACCTACCTATGACCTTGCGCCGTAGAATGACGCGGTCGCGCCATTCCCTACGGCGCAAGCTCCTAGGCGACTTTCGTGGAAGAGAGGTTTCGACTGAACGGTGCCGTGCCGCGCGACCCGGCCGTAGAAGCGTGGTTCGCGGAACGCAACAACGCCCTCGGCGCCATCGCCCGAACGTGGTTCGAGCACATGCGCCAATGTGGCTCGGAGGTGGTGGAACTCGTCCACGATGGCTGGGCCGTCGCCTGCGTAGAGGACCTGCCGTTCGCCTACGTCAGTACCTTCACGAAGCACGTCAACGTCGGCTTCTTCGCCGGTTCTATCCTTCCCGACGCGGCGCACCTCCTCCAAGGCACCGGCAAGCGAATGCGCCACGTCAAGCTCCGCCCCGGCGAACACGTCGATTCCGAGGCGCTTGGGGCCCTCATCGAAGCCGCCTACGAAGACGTTCGCGACTTCGCCCACTTCGCGAGATGACCCGCCGGCATCACGGGACGCCACAAAGGTGCTTGGCGGTGCGCGTTTCCTCGTGCTCGAAGGCCCCCTCGTATTGGCGGATGTCCCCGGCAGTCAGCCCAGCGGCGCGACAATGGCCACGCCACTGACTTTCGATGACGGAAACCATCTGCGCGAGCATTTGGCAGGCGTGGTCCCTCTTTATGTCGAAGAAAGGGGCAGCCTCGATGGCGGCTTCGATGGATGCGGCGTTGCCGCTCAACTCGCTGACGCCCGTCTCCAGGTGTCGTTGGCGCGCCGGTTGCGGATTGATGTCGAACGCCGGCGCCAGGCTCCACAGTCCACGCCCCACATGGAGTAGGCCAAGGTTCTTTAGGTGGTTGTCGTTGTTGGAAACGAGGATCGTGAAAAGCATGCGACGAAAAAGCTCCTCGATCTCCTTCTGCACGTCGTGAGCGTGGGCTCGCAACGCATCGGCAATGTCGGTGTAGAAGGCCCCGGTCGCCGTCTCGGCACCGACAAAGGACCGCGCTGAAAGGTACGGCACTCGGTCCGCGTCCGGCATGGCGCCATGCCGATCAAACCGCTCGATCAACGCTACCGGCGCGCTGGTTTGTGCAAGTTCCAGGCGCGCCGTAGCGGCATTGATGCCGGCCGCACGCGCAAGGCGGAGCGTTGCCACTTCCACACGCTCGATGGGCGTGGTGTCGTGGACGGTGGTGAACTTGGCGATCATCAACATGCTGCGGTCATCCAAGACGTTCGCCTTGGGACGAGCGCCGCCCAAGGAGCCGGCGCTACCAAGCAGTCGCTCCCGCTCTTCGGCAGTGAGGCTGTCGGGGTCGGCACCAGCCAAACGATTGACGTCTCGCAACTCCGTGAGGCGCGGAATCGGCGGCTTTGCCGAAGAAACAGGGCGACCTTCGGAATCCAGGTAGCGCAACGCGCCTTGCCTCGTGATGTCGTCTGCGTTCAGAAGGAAATCCAGTTCCGTCAGCCACCCGGTGCGGGCCTTGCGAATGAGTCCGCGTCCCCAGGAGTCCGGGGCACCATCGTCCACCGGCGGGGGCAAGGCGGAGCGCGGGTTCTCGCGGGATGCGGCAGCGTAGAACGGATAATCGACCAGCGGCATCGTCGGCGCGATGGGAAACGCGCCCGGATGGTCGAGCCATTCGACCCGGTAGCGAAACGCACTCGTTTGGCGGCGGCCGTCAGACTCAAAAAGCAACTCGCCCACGGGATGCAGTTCCCTGCCGATGGCGACCGACACGCGCTGCGTCGTCTTGGTCACGTGTCCTCCTTCGCCGCCGGCAGTCGAGGGCGTCGGATTCTCTGCGGCAAACTATCGATGTCGAGCATGAGGCCGGTGTCGTCGCGGGAGACATCGAGAAGCCCCTCCAGTCGATGCAGTTCGCCAAGAGCGAGGAGTGCCATCGCCACAACGCCCGCCGCGACACCAGGCTCGCCTCGTTCGAGCCGCACCACCGTACCCGGCGACACACCCATGCGCGCCGCGAAATCCGCTACCGGAAAGCGCCGCTTCTTGCGCGCAATTCGAATGTCACGCCCCAACGCGCGAAGCGTGCGCTGCACTGACGGGGGGAGCGGTCGATGAGCCATAAGAGTCAATATAACGTAGTTTAGAAAGGTTAGCGGATCAAATTTCAATAAATACGGTGGCTGCCCCGTTGTCGTCCAAGCAGGAGATGCGAAAGCTCAACCTTGCACTGCCAAATGCAAGGCATGGTGACCATTGGGCCAGCAGCGCTATGCGCTTCTCGGTTCCCCGGTCGCAGCCTTCCGAACGAGCTTGGCCAGTTCGTCGGACCATCCTGTGGTGCGCGCCAGAATCGTCCCATCCCGGTCCAAGAGCACATACGTTGGAAATGCGCGCACGTGCCAACGATCGACGATCTCGCCCTGCGTGCCCACATGCCAGTTCGCCCAGGGCATGGGCTCGTCCTGCATGAGATCGGTCACGGACTCGAGTTCCTCGTCAACGCTCACGGCCAACAGCGTGAACTGGTCCGCCGCTAGCGAATCGTGCAACTCCCGCAGTTTCGGCAAGACCGCGATGCAGGGGCCGCACCAAGTGGCCCAGAAGTCTACGAGGACGACCTTGCCGGCGTAGGCAGACAGCGCCTCTTCCGTGCCGTCGAGCCGCGTGCCGACCACGTCGGGCACCGTGGCGCCAACAGTGGTGTGGTTGATCCGGTAGAGGAGATGCTCTTGCGCCTCTGCCAAGGTTGCGTTCCGCGGCTGGCCTTCCTCGTCCAGCGCGCCGAGCCGTTCGACGATCTCCTCGTCCTCCACGCCCTCGCTGAGACCGGTCGCCAGCGCAAGGGCGCGTTCACGGAAGCCCCGGCGATCCTCGTCAGACAAGCTCCACGCATTGCTGTCACGCATCAATCCCGCCGCCGCGTAGTAGCGAGCAGTCGCCCGCGCCACCGGATCGACGGCTCGCTCCACAACATCGGCGAGCATGGCATCGATGGCTTCCCTCTCATCGTCGCCGCGCGTTCGCGGCCACTGAAGGTAGTACAAGCGCCTGGGCCATTCGTCGTGCTCCGGCGCCGCGTCGAGCAACCGCGCTGTCGCCTCGACCATCCGAGGTAGCGTCCCACGGCCAACCGCCACCTCTCTGCCGAGCAGGAAGACAGCGGCATCGGTAAGTCGTTCATGGCCATCGGCGCGCAGGATCGCCGTTGCCGCACCGAGGGCACGAGCAACTACCGGCGGGTTGCCAAGTTCGTCCCAGCGCCGCCGCTTCTCTTCGTCAGAGTCGTCCGACGCACCGATCTCGTTCTGCGCCTCTTGCCAGGCGCTGTTGTCGTCGAGATACGCCTGCACCACCGCCCAGTCCGGCCCGAGACCGTCCACCAACGTGTCGATGCCGAGTTCGATGTCCTCGCTCGCCGTCTTCGACAGCCCATACGGATGGTCGACAAGAAACACCGCCGCATCGAGCGTGCGTGGGTGCCCTTCAACGCCGACGATCGCACGAGCAGCGGTCACCGCCAGCGTGATGTCCGGATGCGGGCCAACTTCGGCCTCGCGGCGCGCTTCCTTCTCCTCGGCGGAAGCGGCGGAGCGCCCAACTTCGATGTCCTTGGCGTGCCAAGCGGTGTCAAGCGTCACATACGCTTCCACGAGCTGCCAATCCGGATCGGACTCCTCTTGACAGGCCCCGCAAAGCAACGCCAGCGCCAAGAGCGCACCGCAGCGCCGCAATGTCTGGATGCACATTCCCTCACTCCTCAGTCTCAACGATCCCCGAACGCCTTCCTCATCTGCGCCGCCGGCGCATTCTAGTCAGCCCTCGCCGAACCCCATGTCCACTTCGCGGACTTGCAGGTCGCAGCCCACCAACACCGGAATCGCGTCGCCCTCCAACCACCGCAAAGTGCCCCGGCAAGGACGCGATGCCTGTGGCGGCGTGGCTAGGCATGCGCTGTTCGGCTCGTATTCCAGGCGGCTCTGGCCCTCGAGTTTGAGGGACACGATTCCGTCCGTCGCATCCCACTCGCCGTGGTAGTTCTGGCCAGAGACCGTCTCGCCCTCCCAGATGTAGGTGTGGATCTCCAGGTCATGGTTCTCGAACAGCAGCACGACGGCCTCGCCCTGTTCCCGCGAGCAAAGAAGCTCGCGGATCTCCTCAGACGCCTCAGAGTCCTGCATCGCGCCGTCGCGGTCGAGGAACACCGCAACATGACCCCTCGTAACCACGTGATTCTGCAACCGACCTTCGACTGCACGCCCGGCAATCCCCATTGCTTCCAAAAGCTCGACGATTTCCATCGCTGAGGAAAAGCTCACCCATTCGCGGCCATACAGAACGACCACACCACTGTCCCTTACGGGCGAGACAGTGGGCCTCTCCACCTCCAACTCGCGCTCTTGAGCAAATGCCACCAGCGCTTGCACGACATGGGAATCATCCTGGTCGGCGTCGTAAATCTGCAGCACCGCCGGCTGGCTCGTGCAAGCCGCAAGACCAAACAACATCAGCGCCAAAACCGCTCGCATAGCCGTTCTTGCCCACCCGCTCAATGGAATCATAAGCCAAGCACTGAAGAAATCCGGGCCGAAACACCGGAGGCCGGACCCCGTCCTCGACACACAAACATCTCGTCCTGCACACCCGTGGGAAGTCTCCTACGCCCAAACAGCTGCACCCGGAGCCCCGGCGGACCAGTCATCGCGGCGTCCGGGTCACCGATGCAAGAATTGCCCTTCCATTCCCCATTTCCGCCGCTACAATGCGCGCCCTTTGCCCCCACCCAATCAGCAAAGGAACCCCGCCATGGCCCTGCACTTCGTGCCTCGCAAGTCCCGTGCCCTGCAGATTGCCGAGCTTGAGGACGAATGGATCACCAACTCCCGTTGGACGGACGTGAAGCGCGGCTATTCCGCGGAGGATGTGGTGAAGCTGCGCGGGACGATTCCGCACCGCAGCATGCTGGCGGCGCATGGCGCCGACAAGCTTTGGGAGCTGCTGCAAACCGAGAACTTCGTGAACTGCCTTGGTGCCGTCACCGGTGGGCAGGCCGTGCAGCAGGTGAAGGCCGGCATCAAGGCCATCTACCTTTCCGGCTGGCAGGTGGCCGCGGACAACAACGACTCCGAGACGATGTATCCGGATCAGTCGCTCTACGCCGTGAACTCGGTGCCGACGGTGGTCAACCGGATCAACAACGCCTTCCGCCGCGCGGACGAAATCCAGTGGGCGAAGGGGATCGACGACGGCATCGACTTCTACGCGCCCATCGTTGCCGATGCGGAAGCCGGTTTCGGCGGCGTGCTCAACGCCTTCGAGCTGATGAAGTCCATGATTGCCGCGGGCGCCGCCGGGGTGCATTTCGAAGATCAGCTCGCTTCGGTGAAGAAGTGCGGCCACATGGGCGGCAAGGTGCTCGTTCCCACCGTTGAGGCGGTGCAGAAGCTCATCGCCGCGCGGCTCGCGGCCGATGTCTGCGACGTGCCCACTGTGCTGATGGCACGCACCGACGCCAACGCGGCCGACATGGTGACGAGCGACGTGGACGAGTGGGATAGGCCGTTCATCACCGGCGAGCGCACGCCGGAAGGCTTCTACCGCACCAAGAATGGCCTGCCGCAGGCCATATCCCGGGCGCTCGCCTACGCCCCCTATGCAGACCTCATCTGGTGCGAGACGGCCGTGCCGGACCTCAACGAGGCCAAGGAGTTCGCCGAGGCGGTACACAAGGAATACCCGCGCCAGATGCTCGCCTACAACTGCTCGCCGTCGTTCAACTGGAAGGCAAACCTCGACGACGTCACCATCGCCAAGTTCCAGCGCGAGCTGGCGGCGATGGGCTACAAGTTCCAGTTCATCACCCTGGCCGGCATCCACAGCATGTGGTACGGCATGTTCGACCTTGCCAAGGGCTACGTGGACAACCAGATGACGTCCTATGTCGAGCTGCAGGAGAAGGAGTTCGCGGCCGCCAACGAAGGCTACAGCTTCGTCAGCCACCAGCAGGAAGTTGGCACCGGATACTTCGACGAGGTGGCGAACGTCATCCAGGGCGGCCAATCGTCGGTGACCGCGCTGACGGGTTCGACTGAGGAGGCGCAGTTCGCTTGAAGAGGGCAGGGCGCCTGCCCCCTTAGAAGCCGTCCCTCCGTAGGGGCGGGGCTTGTCTCCGCCCGTCTTGAATGAACCGACGAACCCGGAACGGGATTCGGCAAAGGCCTCGCGTTCAAACCCGCCGTTGAGTTCGCCACGTCCCCCGTAGGGCGGGGCTTGTCCCTGCCCGAGGCGCGCCCGTTAGATTTCGCGCTTGCTCGTCAGCGTGACCTGATAGCCCTCAACGCCTGGCGCGTCCGTGAGCGGATGCGCCAAATCGATGTGGTAGACGATATCGCGGTTGGTGCGGGTGGATTCGAAGCGCAGGCCCACGCCCACGTTGGCCAGCACGCCGTCGGCGACCCGGGCCTCGGCGTCCACGCCGCCCGAGGCGTGGCCCATGTCGAGGAAGGCCGCGGCGGCGACCCGCAAGACTCGGACCAGGTAAAGGTCTGAGTAGTAGCGTTCCTCTACGGTCAGCTTGAGGCGCGTCCTGCCGGCCTGGAAGCGGTTGGGATAGCCCCGCAAGCCCGTGTCGCCACCGAGCAGCAACTGGCGGTCGAGCGGCAATCCCCAGCCGCGTTCGGCCAACGCGCCGACGTGCAGCGCGAAGCGCGCCGAGTGCCGGCGCCGCCAGTCCGCCCATGCCGTCACGGTGGCGTTCTCGACCTTGCCTTCGGTGCGGTTCCAGTAGCCGGCGGCGTTTAGGCCGTACAGCAAGGTGTCGCGTCCTGGCTCGTCCGCGCCGGCGCGCGAGCGCCAGCCATCCCGGAACGTTGCCGCCGCCACGAAGTGGCCGTCGCCACGAGGCGAATAGCCGAATTGCGCTGTGGCGTGAAGGCCGAGGAACAGGTCCTCCGTGGTGCGCACACGGCTGACGTTGCGGGTGCGGACATAGGCGTCCTCGATGCGCTCGAACGAAATCCACGGAAACGCGAAGAGTCGATCCTTGGGCAACACCGCCGCAGGGTGCATCGCTCCGCCCGAGAGTTGCGCCATCGGAGATGCCGGCGCAAAACGGTGATCCTCCGACGTGAAACCGGCCCGCCACCGCGAAGCGAAGCGGTGCCGCAATCCCGCCGACCAGCCAAGCGACGCGGTCGCCACCCGCCGCTCCACCCGGAAGGCCGCGGTTTCCAGACCGTCGCGAAACCGTCGCTCGCGACGCTCCGACTCGACCCAGGACAACTCCCAAGCCCGGCGCGCATCCAGGGAGTGGAACGGCAAGGCAATCATGCCGTGCCTGCCGCTGCCATCATCGGTGTTGTCTGTGCGTAGCCGCAGGCCAACGCGACTGCCCATTAGGTTGGGCTCCGCCCAGCCGACCACGAAGCCCTTGCGATCGAGATTGTCGAAGTACGAAAGCTCGAGCGCGGTCCCTGTGCCAAGCAAGTTGCTGTCTGACACCCCCGCCGTGAGGCGCTCCTCGCCGCCCGTGCGGGTGAGGCCGAGGCTCGGCGACAGCGACCAGACATCCCGCGTCACCACAGCCACGTCGATCGCGCCGTTGCAGGCTCGGTTGGCGAAGACGCGGGCATCGTAGAGGAAGGACTTGCCGCGCAGCACCCGTTCCGACTCGGCGAGAATAGAGGTGCGGGCCAAGTCTCCCTCGCGGAACAGCAGGATCGCCCGCAGCACCTGCTCGCTGGTGTCGATGTGCCAGCGGTTGGCGGTGCGGAACAGGAGCTTGTCTTCCGCCGGGTCGCGGGTGTTGAAGAGGGGCCGGCGCACGAGTTCGACGGCGGTGACGCGATACTCTGCGTCGGCGTCAAGCGCGACGCCGGCAAGGGCCTCGAACGGCAGTTGTGCCAAGGCCTCCGGGTCGTGCTGCGGCTGGCACACATCGCCCGAAGCGGCGGCTCCGAGAGTCGCCAGCATCGCCGAAGCCAGCGCCACAAGAACCGTTGCCTTCGGCAACGCTTCTTGCCCCAGCCCAAGCCGACCTCGAACTCCATCGGCATTCGGCCGGCTTACGCCGTCCGAAGCCCGACAGCCTCCTAGGATGGCCGCCGCCGTCCGCATACCCTTTCCACGCATCCGCCTATGGTAGTTTCGATGCGTGGACTTGCGCTTGATTCCCGTGGCGGTGTGGCTCCTTTCCTGGAGCGGCGTGATCTTGGCCTACGTCCTCTCCGCCAGCGGCGGGCACATCCCGGAGTGCTTCCCCCACCTCAGCGGCTGCACCACCGTGAGCGCCAGCGGACGCTACGGCGCCGGCTACTTCGTCTTCAAGGCGACGATCCTTCCAGCCGCCGCCCTCTTGGCCGGCTATTGGCTCCTCTGTGGGGAGTGGTTGCGCGCCGCTCGCGACCCGCGCGTGGGTTGGCGACGCTGCATAGTCGCCGCCGGCATCCTCGGCGCGGCCGCGCTCGTCGTGTACGCCACCTTCCTCGGTTCCGATGGCGAAACCTACCGCGCCCTGCGCCGCTACGGCACGGTGGTCTTCTTCGGCCTCACCTACCTCGCCGAAGCCATGCTGGCGCAGCGGATGCAGGCACTGATGCCCCGTTCGCTCGTCTCGCGCATCACCACCGGCCTGCTCGCGGCGATGCTGCTTGAGGGGATTGTCCTCGGCACTCTCGTCAACCTCGCCGACGCCCCCGTGGCGCTGCGCAACATCGCCGAATGGCACGTCGCCTCGGCCCTCCTCTTCTTTCCGGTCCTGACATGGCTAAGCTGGCGCCAGACCGACTTCACGCTGAACTTCCGCATCGGTAACCAGATCACGCAACCCTATGAACCGTAACCGCTATGCTCGTAGGGGCGGGGCTTGTCCCAGGGCTTGTCCCCGGCCGTCTTGAACTAACCGTGCGAAGAATCCCCCCCACCCAGCTCCACGAAGTCGCGAAACGCGGCTGGCAGCGGCGCGAGGAAATCGAGCGTGGAACCTGCCATGTCCACGCGCAGGCGGCTTGCGTGCAGGAGCAGGCGGCCGCTTCGGGCCTTGCCGCGCGCGTACTTGTCGTCGCCCAGGATGGGATGGCCGCTTGACGCCGCGTGCACGCGAATCTGATGCGTGCGTCCGGTCTTTGGGAATGCGCGCACGTGGGTCGTGCCCTCGCCCCTCGCGACCACTTCGAAGTCGGTCCGCGCCGACTGTCCATCTGCCGCAACACGCATCCGCCGTTCGCCGCCAGCGAGCGTCAGGCGCCTGAGCGACGAACGCACGGTGCGCAACGCCGCCGGCCACTCGCCCTCGACGACGGCGTCATAACGCTTGCGTACCCGGCCGGCACGGAACGCCTCGTGCCACGCTAGCAACGTCCGCCGGTTCTTCGCCAGCACGAGGACGCCGGATGTGTCCCGGTCGATCCGATGCGCCAGTTCCAGCCAGCCCGTCGGCTGCCGCGCCCGCAAGGTCTCGACGAGTCCGGCGCTCACCCCGCTGCCGCCATGCACGGCGATACCGCTCGGCTTGTCGACGACAATGAGATCTTCATCCTCGTGGAGGAGCGCATCCTGAACCGCCACGGCAAGGCCGTGGTCAGCGGACGGCTCGCTGGCATCCGCCCCCGTGTGGGGCGGGATTCGCACCCGATCGGTCGCCGCGAGGCGCTGTCCCGCCTTGGCCCGACCGCCGTTCACCCGCACCTCGCCGCCACGCACCATGCGGTAGATGCGGCTCTTCGGCACCCCCTTCAGGCGGGCGATGAGGAAATTGTCGAGGCGCTGCCCGGCAGCCTCTCCAACCTCGACGACCTGCACCGGCTTGGCGCGCATCTAACTTGGCCTCCTGATGTGCCGTCGTTGGCGATGGCGAAAAACGAAGTTTGTCACCGTCCGTCAAGGGCTGCTATAGTGCGCCCCCGTCGGAGGGATGCGCCGCTTGACCAATGCGCGGCAACCAACCTGGGGGCAAGCCCCCGCCCTTCCGATGCTGAAACCGGCGAAGCACACGGCCGGCAGAAGAACGGGGCAGCCCCAACCGGCTGCCGACCACATTTTCGATTTGACGCCAACGACACGCGAACCGTTAGGAAAGAACACCGCACGCACGGCCTTGAGGGCCGTGCCTGCTTGGCTGGTGCCTGCCCGTCTTGGGCGGCAGTCGGCACTTTGGGTCTTCATGCTCTTGTCATCAAGCTTCACGCCCCCGGCGAGCCCGGGAACGTTGTCTTTCGTACTTTGCCGAACAACGAGCACGACGCGCGCCCGCCAGGGCCGAGCAACGAGCACGACGCCAAGCAGTTCGCGAAGCGAACTGCCTACGCGCCCCGTGGGGCGCGCCTACGCCTGATCTGACGAAATTCGCGTGTCGGCGTCCGCAAACGGATACGCCACATGAAACGCATGCTTGTGAACGCGACGCAACCCGAAGAGGTGCGCGTTGCCATGGTCGATGGGCAGAAGCTCTACGACCTCGACATCGAGAACCATTCCCTCGAACAGAAGAAGGGGAACATCTACAAGGGGCGCATCACCCGCGTCGAACCGAGCCTCGAAGCCGCCTTCGTCGATTTCGGCGGCGAGCGCCACGGCTTCCTGCCGTTCAAGGAAATCGCCCGCAGCTACCATCGCGGCGGCGGCAGGGGGGGTGGCCAGGAGCGTGACGGCGGTCGCAATGGCCGCACGGCCATTGCCGATGCCGTGAGCGTGGGCCAGGAACTGATCGTCCAGGTCGAGAAGGAGGAGCGCGGCAACAAGGGCGCGGCCCTCACCACCTTCCCGAGCCTAGCCGCCCGCTATCTCGTGCTGATGCCGAACAACCCCCGTGCCGGGGGCATTTCGCGCCGCATTGAGGGCGAGGAACTGCAGGCGGACCTCGACTACCTGCTGCAGCTGAACGATGCCATCAACGAGGCCGGCAAGCGGCGCGGACCGGCGCTCCTGTATCAGGAGAACACCGTCATCGTGAGGGCCTTGCGCGACTGCCTGCGCCAGGACGTGGGCGAAGTGCTGATCGACGACGAAGACGCCTACGACGAGGCCCGGGACTTCACCGAACAAGTGATGCCGAACCTCCTCGGCCGCATCAAGCGCTACACCGATGGCGTGCCCCTCTTCAGCCGCTACCAGATCGAGAGCCAGATCGAGACCGCCTTCCAGCGCGAGGTGCGGCTGTCGTCCGGTGCCTCTGTGGTCATCGACCCCACCGAGGCGCTGGTGTCCATCGACATCAACTCGGCCCGCGCCACCAAGGGCGCAGACATCGAAGAGACGGCACTCAACATCAATCTCGAGGCCGCCGAGGAAGTCGCACGCCAGCTTCGGCTGCGCGACGTGGGTGGCCTCATCGTCATCGACTTCATCGACATGGTGGCGCCGCGCAGCCAACGCGCCGTGGAGGCGAAGATGCGCGAAGCGCTCGAAGCCGACCGGGCGCGGGTGCAGGTGGGGCGCATCTCCCGCTTCGGCCTCATGGAGATGTCGCGCCAGCGCATCCGTCCTTCGCTCGACGAACTCACCACCGAAGTCTGCCCGCGCTGCAATGGCCAGGGCCGCATTCGCGACATCCGCTCGCTGGCGCTCACCATCCTCAGGGTGGTGGAGGAAGAGTGCCTGAAGGAGCGCAGTTCCATCGTCCGGGCAATGGTGCCCACCAACACCGCGGCCTATCTCCTGAACGAGAAGCGGCGCGAGGTTGCCGAAATCGAGACCCGCACGGAGACCCACGTCGTGGTCGTGCCGGCGGCGCACCTCGAGACGCCGCACTACGACATCCAGCGCATCCGCGAGGACAACGCGGAGGCGGAAGCTAACGTCCTGAGCTATGAACTCGCGGAGGTGCATGTCGAGACGGACATGCCGGTGCGCGACTCGCGCCCGGCGCGGACAGCACCGGCGGCGCCGGCACGCGTGGCACCGGTCTCGCCGGTGAGCGCGACGCCAGCGTCGGCAGCGACCAGGCCAGTGGCGGCAGCGACGGCGGGCGAGGACAAGCCGGGACTCATCGGCTTCATCCGCAATCTCTTCGGTGAGTCGACACCAGCCGAAGCACCGGCGCCGAAGCGCCAGGAGGCCCGCTCCGGGCAAGAGCGCCGGCGTCGCGACTCCGGCGACGACCGCCGGCGTCCACGCCGGCAGGGCGGTCAGACGGAGCGCAGGGCCAGCGAAGGCCGCAACGGTCGCGGCAACGCGGCGCGCGGCGAAGGGCAGGGCCGAAGTCGTCGCCAGCGCGACGGTACCGGGCGCGATGCCCGTGGCGAGGGCCGTGACACGACGCGGAGCGAAGGCGGGGCTTCCCGGCCGCGCAGCGCT
Source organism: Gammaproteobacteria bacterium (assembly GCA_028824555.1). Lineage (GTDB taxonomy): Bacteria > Pseudomonadota > Gammaproteobacteria > Pseudomonadales > Azotimanducaceae > VXYL01. The sequence continues at coordinate 39,833 of JAPPDJ010000023.1, forward strand.
CGGGATGCGCGTGCCGACGCCTCCCGTGGCGACGT
>JAPPDJ010000111.1 GCA_028824555.1 Gammaproteobacteria bacterium
TCGAGAAAAGGCGTTCCTCGCCTTTTCTCGGAGGGGGGGCCGCCGACCCAAAGCACGGCGCTCCTCCCAAAACCGTAACAACGCCCCCTCTTGCTGTCCCTCCTGCTGTCCCTCCGCCCTCGCGGAGGAGTTGAGAATTCGCTCGCAGCTACGGCTAGGAGCCAGCGCCGTTTCTACGGCGCTATCAGTCTGTCGGACTTGGCGGCGATGCACCCGGCTGCCGGACAGGGCGACGCATGCGTCGCCCCTACAGGAAGGTGTCGGTCATGTCCCGGGCCGTAGGGGCGACGCATGCGTCGCCCTTCTTCGGGTGGCCTTCCTCATGCGCTAGCGGGAATCTGCCTCCGGCAGCGCGTTGTCCACCGGCTGTTGCCCTGACAATCCGCGACTTCCCCTTCCGTATTCGTTCGTGGGGTCGCGGTACACGGAGTGGAAGTGGCCGCCTTCGCCGAGGTCTTGGATCGCGAACTCGATGATCAGGGTGGGGCCTTGGATGTGGAAGTAGGTGTCTTCGTCGTCCTCGTCGATCGCGCCGTTCCATGCGAAGTAGAGTTCGTGCACGGTCTCTTCCAGTTCCGCCATGCGCGCTGCCGCGTGTTCGGGAGGTTGCAGCGCCACCCAATGGAGAATGGTCTGCAGCAGTAGCGAGCGGGCTTCGTTCGGCCAGTCTGCCACCGTGCTGCCGCGCAGCTTTGGAATCTCGCCATCCCGTCCAGCCCCGGCCTGCATTTGCGACGGTTCGATGGTCGCCTCGGCCTTGAGTTCCGCCGGCAGCGCCCGCATGACGGCTCGACCGGCTTCGAGTTCGTCTGCGAGCGGCGCCGCTTCGAGCCCGGCCAGCGTGAACATGGCCGGCTCGGCGCCGAGGAAGGTCGGGGAGAGGCTTGTAGCCTTGCCGCCGGCAAAGCTGCCGTTCACGCCTAGGTGGTGACCGCCGAACTGCCAACCCCAAGCGCCGGTGGCGGAAGGCTCGCCGAAGAACGCGAGCCAGTAGTTTTCCTCTGTCAGGCCCCCGACCCTCGCCCAAAGAGACTGCCCCAGCACCGCTTCCGCGGCCACCACCTGCGTCACGGTCTCGTAGCCGTGCGGACCTAGCGCCGCGGCCAGAAAGTCGTAAACCCGTGCAAGCTGCTCCGGCGTCAGGTCGCCGAGCCGGACACCGTTGTGGTCGAAGCTCACCATGCTCGCCGGGAGGTTGGACCAGTTGCTGCGCAAGGGACTGTCGATTGGCAGGATGAGGACGCCCGCGTGCTCTTCGGTCAAGGCTTCGCGCACTGCGACGGCCGCGTCAAAGGCAGCACCGGCACCGGGCGGGCCGTAGGGTTCGCGGTACTCCGGGGCGGGTACGATGGCAGAGGTGGCATCATTCGCGGATATCTCGGCGCTTGCCTCGCGTTCCGCCGGCCCGCAGGCGGCGAGGTGCGTTGCCACAGCTCCGGCAACGACTCCCATCGCGAAGGTGCCTCGCCAGGATTTCCAGATGTGCATCGACATGCTCGCGGCTACCTCGTGCGGGAGTCTTCGGGCATTCTACGGGGCTGGGAGGTAAGCGCCGTAGAAGACGGCGCTTACCTCCCAGCCGTAGTTGCGAGCGAATGCGAGCACGAAGGCCAGCAGTTCGCGTAGCGAACTGCCAACGCGCCCGGTAGGGCGCGCAGGGAGCGGGGGGCGATTGACGCGTCGGTCAGGGGCGACTCGTGGCGTCATCTCCGGGTGCATCAAGCACGGGAGTTGGCGTGTCGGGCGATGCATGCGTCGCTGCCGGGTTGTGGCGCTTCTCTTGGCAATGTCGCCGACCGTCGTGGCCGGTGACGAACCTCGCCTGCTCTTCATCGGGCAGGACCTGGATGCCATTCGCGGCTACCTCGCGAGCGGCTGCTGTCCGGCGCCCGATGGCCTGACCGCTTACCTCTCGCTCTACAACCTGCGCTCGAAGGCGGATGGCTTCGGCGGCCTTGGCCTCAACGAGCGCGGCGAGCCGGTGGACTTGGAGCATTCTTGGGGCGCGGGCCCCGTCAACGCCCACCGCACCGCCACCGCGTTCGGCCCGAAGCACTTGGCCGTGGGGCTCGATCTGACGGAAGCGGCACGGTCGGGCGGTATCGACGCCGTCTTGGCGGGCACCTACGACGCCGAGATCGACCACCTTGGCCACCTCTTCGCCGAGGTTCCGGGGCAGGTGTTTCTGCGCATCGGCTATGAGTTCGACGGCGCCTGGAACGCCGGCTACGAGGACGCGGATCGCTTCAGGCGCGTGTTCCGCTACATCGTCGATCGCCTTCGCTCCGGGGCCCACGCCGAGGACGTGCAATTCGTCTGGCAGGCATCCGCGTCGCCACTCGACGACATTCTCGACGGCGAGCACGAAGACATCCGCGCTTGGTATCCCGGCGACGACTACGTCGACTGGCTCGCCTTCTCCTGGTTTCTGCACCCCGACGAACAGCCCGCAACCGGTGCCAAGCCGCCGACCGCGAGGCAGCTCGCGCAGGAAGTGCTGGCGCTTGCCGAGACGTCGGGCAAGCCGGTGATGGTGGCGGAGGCGGCGCCGCAGGGCTATGACCTTAGGCGCCTCACCCGTCGATTCACCGGGCCGCTGTGGGACGGCACGGCCGGCGACGGCGAGCGAATGCTTAGCGAGGAGGAGATCTGGCACGCTTGGTATGCGCCGCTGTTCCGCTTCCTGCACGAACACCGGCGCACCATCCGCGCCCTCGCGTACATCAACTGCCACTGGGACGCCCAGCCCATGTGGGGCCCGCCTTACCAAGCCGGCTACTGGGGCGACAGCCGCCTGGAGACGAACCGGGAACTCGCCCGCCGATTCTCGGAGGCCGTGGCAGATTGGCGTGCCGGGAACTGACGCCCCGCCAGCGCTTCCGAGGGCCTCGTAGGGGCGGGGCTTGTCCCCGCCCGTGTTGAGCTAGAGTTCGAGCTTCGTGCCCTGCGCCACTCGCTGCGGCTCTTCCTTCCAGACGTCCGAAGTGTCCACGTAGAGCTCTACTTGGTTCCCGTCGGGGTCCGCAAAGTACAGCGACTGCGTGACCTCGTGATCCACCGGGGCGCACTTGATGCCGGCGTCGTCCAGGTGCCGCTTCGCTTCCTTGAGTTCATCGAGCGATTCACCGATCTTGAACGCCACATGGGCGAGCCCGGCCGCCTTGCGCGGCGCCTCTTCGGCATCGTCTCCTAAGCCGAGCACCGCGAAGTCGTGATGATTGCCGAGCGAAAAGAAGGTCATGGGCATCTGGTCGCTGCGAGCGACGATGGGCAGGCCCAGCACGCCGTTGTAGAACGCCTCGGCGCGCTCGATGTCCCGCACCTTGATGACAACGTGCCCGAGCGACTCAATCTGCATGTTCGCCTCCCGCGATCGCCGATGCCGCCTAGTCTGTCGCTTTGCCCCATCGGCGGCAAGCGGGCAGCGGCAAAGGGCCTCTCTCCGTACGCCCGTTGGGGGAGGGCAGGGCACCTCCCCCAATTGAGCCGCCTCGAACGCCCGTCATGGCCTCAGGCTGTAGGAGACCTCCACGCCCACCAGTCTTGGCTCCGACACTTGGGCGGTGCGGCGGTAGCCGTCCACGGCGCCGTGGCGGAGGATTTGGCGGATGCCGATCTTGTCGAAGACGTTGTGGACGAAGCCGGTCACGGTCCATTCGGTCGACGGGCTGGTCCACGTGGCGCGCAAGTCGAGGCGATCGTAGGCCGGGGCCTTGTCGAGTTCGGATTGGTAGGCGGCGAAGTACACGTCCGAAATGTAGGCCCAGCTCGCGAGTGCCTCGACGGCGCCGGATGCGCCTAGATCGAAGCGGTAGCTGGCGAAGACGCTGGCCTTGTTCTCCGGCACTTGCAGGAGTTGATTGCCCTTGATGTCGCGGGAGCGGTCGGCGTTGTTGGCAAGGTTGTAGAGCACCTGCGGCACCGTCGGGTCTGCGCCGTCGATGATGACGAACGACTCGGTGTACTCCGAGTTCGTGAGGCTGAAGTTGCCGCCGAAGGTGAGCTCCGCCGTCGGCAGCCAGAGCACTTCGAACTCAAGCCCGGTCACCCTCGCGCCGGGGGCTGCCTCCACCGACGTCGTGGACGAGACGCCGATGGCGCACACGCTCGAGAGGCTGTCGAGCCCAAGTTGGGGCGGGCAGGCCTCCTCGGTGCGGGTGTGAATCGCGTCGTAGTCATACAGATACACCGAGCCATTGAGCTGCAAGGTGCGGTTTTGGAACTGTCCCTTGTAGCCGAGCTCGTAGGCGATGAGTTCCTCCGGCTCGTAGGTGGGCGTCTGGCTGAAGAAGGTGAGGTTGAAGCCGCCGGAGCGGTAGCCCGTGGTGACGTTGGCGTAGATCTTCGAGCGCTCGTCGGTGGCGTAGTCGAGATTCAGCCGCAGCGTGGTTTTCTCGTCGCGCCGCGCCAGATGCCGATGGGCGCCGAAGGTGATGGGCGTTCCGCCAAGCCATGGCTCGACGAGCCCCGTGGGTTGCAGGGTCGCCGGATCAAGCGCGCCGCGCAGCACGTTGGCGACGCCGAGCGGAATGCCTAGGGCGTTGAGCACGCCCATGGTCTCGGAGTACTGCACGTAGTCCTCGCTGCCCATGACGTCGTCGTAGGCATAGCGCACGCCGGCGGTGAGGGAGAGGTTCTCGCTCATGTCCCACACGCCCTGGGTGTAGATGGCGAACGCTTCCCGCTCGGTCTTGTTGTTGCCATGCAGGTCGCTGCCGGTGGTTTCGATGCCGTGCTTCACGGAGCCGAGGGTGGCGTCGCCGAGCCAGGTGCCGACGGCGCCGGTAAAGACGCCTTCCTCGTAGCCGGCCGCCTGCGCCAGCTCGCGCGCTGTAAAGGAATGCACCGGCTGCGGCGAGCCGGCGAGGAACATGAGCGGCGGGTTGCCGGGGACCGCGCCGGGTGCCGCGATGGCCAAAATCTGATCCATCCCCCACGCCGGGTCGGTGAACTGCGGCGAGCCGGTTGAGCTGTAGAAGTCGTAGCGCTGGTCGATGGTGGCCTCGTAGAAGAAGACGCCGGAGGTGAAGGAGAGCTCGGGCGTCAGGTCCCAGAAGAGCTGCAGCTCCTGCGAGACGTACTCCGCCTCGTGGTTGACGTAGAAGGAGCGGTCGTCGGTGACGCTTGCGGTGGAGTCGTCGTCGGTGATGCGATGGTAGATGAGGTCGTTGTAGCCGAAGATGTACTTGAAGGTCGTGGTGTCGTTCAAGGCCCACTCGAACTCCGCCTGATTGCCTTGCTGGTCGAAGATTTCGGAGTTGAGGCCGTTGGTGTAGGCGCACAGGTCCGCGCCCTTGATGTCTTCGCGGTCGAGGAACACGCATTCGGCGGGGTCCAGCGTCACGTCGCGACCGTGGTTGGGGAACCCGGAGCCGCCGGACGGGTCGATGCCGGGGCGGATGCGCTGTGCGAGCAGTTCCGCACCGGTGGTGGGGTTCCTGTAGCGCAGCACCGGCATGCGCGGATCGAGGAACGCCGAATCGAGCGGATTGACGACGCTGGCGTCCACGGCGCGGATGCCGTGCGCCTGCACGGTGTAATTGCGCAGGCCATCCCCGCCAGGAATGATGTTGTTCTCGCCCACGAGCACGATCAGGCCGCCGCCGTCGGCGCCGCCGAAGACGCGGTCCACGTCGGCCTTGTTGCTGCGCACGTTCAGCGTCATGGCGTCGTTGATGCGCCACTCGAACTGCAGCGCGACGTTGGTTTCGTCACCGCTGTCGAGATCGGGGCCATCGCCGCGTTCCTCCACCCAGCCGTCGTGCTGGCGGGAAGACACGGTGAGCCGGGAGGTGAGCACGTCCTCCACCAGCGGCCCGGAGATGGCGCCATAGAGGTCGCGGGTGCCGTAGGTGCCGAGCACGGTTCGGCCCAAGAGCTCGAACTCGTCGGTGGGCTTGCGGTAGATGAAGTTCATAGCGCCGCCGACGGCGTTGCGGCCATACAGGGTGCCCTGCGGCCCGCGCAGCACCTCGATGCGATCCATGTCCCAGAACGAGCCGATGGTGGCGGTGTAGAGGTCTTCGGAATAGACCCCGTTCATGTAGGTGGCGACACCAGGGTCGCCGCCCAGGTTGCGGAAGTTGCGCCCGACGCCGCGGATGGCGGAGTCGTAGGGCTGGATCGTGGTGGCGGGCACCAGATTCTGCAGGTCTGACTGATTGCGGATTCCGAAGTCGTCGATCATTTCCTCCGTAAAGGCGGTGATCGAGATGGACGTGTCTTGGATGGAGGCTTCTTTCCGTTCTGCCGTGACGGTGATTTCTTCGATCTGGCGGCTCTCCTCGGCCGCAAGGAGCGGTGGCGAAAAGAGGGCGAGAGACGCCGAGGAGATGATGCGAAGCGAAAGCAGCGAGGCACGATTCGACATTTTTGGAACCTCTGCGGCCGGTTGCCGGAGGCGGGCCGCTCGATTTGTGAGACCACGGAGCAAGTGTCCCTAGTCGGACGGCAGTTCGACCCTTTCCCGCACCTGCTCTGCCGGCCGCGACTATGCACTAATTTGACGCATTTTGATGCGGAATGTTCCGGTATGTGGGGCAGACTTGGGGATGTCGCGCTTCCTCCTATGGGACAAATCGAGCAACACGTTGATGATTTGAAGATTTGACTCGAAGCGAGGGCCCTCGGAAGGAAGGATCCTGCCTTCCCTAAAGCGCCGACAGGCGCCTTTCCATCTGCCAAGGAAACAGGCGCGCTGGTGCGCGCCAGGGAAGGCAGGATGCCTTCCCTCCTAGGAGCCCCTCGGCCTGTTCCCTGGGCGTCAGCGCTCCGTCCTCGGCGGGCCGAACTCCAAAGCCGGGCCGCGCCGCTATACTCGTTCGGTGGTGCCAGCGGCGGTGTCAGCGAAGGCACCCAATGCGGATGCGAAGGAGGAGTGAGGGGAACATGGCGACGGCGAGTGCAGCGCTTGAGTCTCGGCATCAGCCGGCGGGGGAGTTCAATCCTCGGGTCACTACGTTCGAGCGGCCGGCGCATCACTACAGCTATCTCTACACCTCCGAGGGCGATTGGCTGGCATCCGATGGCGAGACCCTGCACCTGCAGGAGCATGTGGACGACGCCGCTCTTTGGGATGTCGAAGGGGATGGCTTCGTCCATGTGGCGAGCGGCCTCAAGCTCGCCGCGTCGGCGCAGGAGACCCACGGTGCTTGCCGGCTGACATTGGGCGGTGCCGGCGTTGGTGCAGACGGCTCGCTCGGAGAAGCAGCCGATTTCACGGTTGGTCATGGCCCTGCGCAACTGCCTTCGGAATCCCTGCGCATCCTGCGCGAGCAAGGCTGGGTGGCGCTCACCTGCATTCTCGAAGCCGATGTGGTGGACGGCTTGCAGCAGGTCGGCTGCGTGGATGCCTACGAAAGCCGCACTCCGGTGCGGGAGACGCCCCTGGTGCAACATGCTGCGGTGGCGAAGATGACCGCCGAGCCAGTGTCGCTTTGGCTCACGCGCCAATACATGCACACGGACGACATCCGCCTTGGTCACTCGCCGGGCATCACGGCGCTGACCAAGGACGACGGCGCGCGCGAGGTGCAGGGCTGGCACACCGACTTCCCGTATCTCTGGGGCACCGGCGACCGCGTGCCGCTGCCGTCGGGAGACTTGGTGCTCGGCATGCAGCGCAATGTCTGCGTCTCGGACTTCACGCGCACGAACGGCGGCACCTTGTTCAAGCTCGGCAGCCACGCCACCGCCGCGCCGCCGCCGGAGGAGTGGGGCATCTCTCGCCACACGTATCGCAAGGGGCATCGGGCGAAGTTCGGCCTGCCCTACAGCGGTCCGGAGTCCGACCTCATCGAGGCGCCGGCCGGCACCATCATCCTCTACGACGCAAGGACATGGCACCGCGCCGGCATGAACTTCACCGAGAACAAGCGCGGCGCCCAGATTCAGGCCATCATCCCTGGCTTCATCGTGCCGTTTATGGACACGAGCGCCACCTACAAGGCGTTCTTGGCAAGCGCGGCATACAACGGCCTGACCGAGCGCGAGCGACGCGAAGTGGAGCGGCTGATGGTGCAGAAGATCGTGGGCCCGGCCGGGGTGTTCGCCATCACCATCGACGAGGAACTCACCGAGCGGGCACGCCGCCGGCGCGACGATCGCGAATCGTTGTATTGAGCGCCCGCAAGGCAGCGCGCTTCGGGCGTGGGGTGGCCGCCGCCGGGGCCTTGCTGCTGGCGGGCTGGGCGAGTGGCGTCGAGGGGCTCTCGTTCGATGTGGGCGTTGGTGCCGTGTCGGTGGAGTCGACGCGATTCCAGGATGTGAAGGCGGCCGACGCCACCGACTTGCCGGTGCTCTATGGCGGCCCGGCGCGGTTCACGGACGGACAATACGACCGCGGCGCGGAACTCAGGCTTGGCGTCGGCTATCGGCCTCTGCCGCGCCTTAGGGCTGGTCTCGAACTTGCGGTTGCACCGGGCGTCGATTTCAGCGGCAATGCCAATTACCTGCGCTCTGGCGACGAACAGCCATCCACGGCGGAGCTTTCTATCCGTCGTCTGCTGGTGACGGCAACCTGGGATGTGTTCTCGTGGCGCTTCGGCGGTGCGGGCCCGCCTTCACGTCTCTATGTCGGCGGCGGCTACGGCGCCACCGATTACCGCCTTACCGACTTCGTGCAGCGATTTCCCGCCTTGCGCCAGGGCCCGAGTGGCGAAGTCGCGCTCACGGCACTCCCCTCCGGCAGCGACCGAGAAGCCACGTTCACGCTCACGACCGGCGTCGCCATCCCCCTCAAGGGCCCGTGGGAGCTGGACCTCGCCTACCGCTACACCGACGGCGGTGATGTCGAGACCGACCTTGGCGACATCGACATCGTCCGCTACCGAGCAGACGGAACCCGCCGCAACCTCGCCATTCCCATCGACCGCACCGCCGGCGAATACCGCTCGCACACCTTTTCGGCAACCCTGCGCTGGCGCTACGAGACTGCTCCGTAGAAACACGCCGCTTGCAGAAACCAACCCTGCCTCGTAGGGGCGGGGCTTGTCCCCGCCCGTCTTGAATGCGCCGAGGAACTCGTCGAAGCGCAGCAGTTCGCGCCAGCGAACTGCCGAGGCGCCCTTCAGGGCGCGCTAGCGCGCGACAAAGGCGGGCCCTGCTTACCGCTTGAGCCGCATCCGACCCAGGAAATCGCCTTTGCCGATCGGCGTGCCCTTCATGCGCAGCATGTCGTAGGTGGTGGTGGCGTGGAAGTAGAAGTTGGGCAGGGAGAAGGTGAGCAGGAAGTCCTCCGCCACGAAGGGCATGGCGCGGCTGCCCATGCGGAACTCCATCTCCTTGCCGGCGAGGGCGTTCACCGTGTCCGCCGAGTAATCGGCCAGTGCCTTGCGGGCGTCGCCCACCATGTCGCGCAGGCCGCCGTAGTCGAGGTCGTTCATGGTCGGTGGGCTGAACACGCCAGCCTCGACGCCCTGGATCGCGCCGAGCGAGTGGTGGGTGACGGAGATGAGCTGGAAGCGGAACGGCAGCATGTCGTCGATCAGCCGCATCTCGACCACTTCGCCGAGGTCGATGCCATTCGCCTCGCAATGCTCGCGCCCCTTGTCGAGGACGCCTTCCACGGAACTCAGGATTTGAAGATAGGTGCCGACGCTGGCGTCGTACAACGAAACGGGCATGGGCTTGCCTCCACAAATGGCAGGTTTTGGGTGAACGGTGCTGCGCGGTAAGCGCAGCGTCGTCGTCAGTGTAGCAGCCAGCAGGGTCCGGCAGGGCTGCTCGGCGGGCCGGATAGCCTCGCGCCCTGTCATCGAGCGCAAGTGATTTCGCTTCGCTCATGCCGCCCGGATGGTGCAGAATGTGGCCGTCAATCGCTTGCGTGCTTGCCGCTGGCGCGCCCTGAAGGGCGCGTCGGCAGTTCGCTGGCGCGAACTGCTGGCCTTCGTGCTCGCATTCGCTCGCAGCTACGGCTGCCAGCATGCTGGACTTAGCCGCTGGCGCGGACAGTCCGACAGGCTGATAGCGCGGCAAGCCCGAAAGGCCGCTGGGAGGAAGGGATGAGAATCGCGAAAATCCTCGGCATCGTGGCGCTGGTGTATGTGCTGCTCGTGACCGTGTTCGAGAGCCTGCTGGGCTACTTCCAGCCCCATGGTCCGGGCACTCTGGTCATCACCACCACGGACGCCGACGGGAATCCTCACGATCGCGTGCTGTCCGAGCTCGAAAGTGACGGCAAGGCCTATGTGGCGGTGAACCACTGGCCGCGGGCTTGGTATGGCCATGTGCTGGCCAATCCAGAGGTCACGATCCGACGCGGCGAGGATCCCGTCGGGCAACCTCACACCGCCGTCGCCGTCGCCGGCGAGGAGGAGGTGAGGGTGGCTGCGGACAACCCCACCGGGGTCGTCTTCCGAATCCTCACCGGCTTTCCGCCGCGGCATTTCGTGCGGCTCGATCCGAAGGCGAGCGCCCCGTAACGCGCACGAGCCCCTTAGGCAGCCGTTACGGCCGTTCCGCTGGCTGTGACCATGAGCATGCTGCCGCCCTGTCCCACCACCTCGTAGTCGAGGTCCACGCCGACCACGGCATTGCCGCCCAAGTCCTGCGCCGCGTATTCCATCTCTTCGAGCGCAATCTGGCGCGCTTTCTGCAACTCCTTCTCGTAGGAGGCGGAGCGGCCGCCGACGATGTCACGGATGCCGGCGAAGAAATCGCGGAAGATGTTGGCGCCGACGATGGCCTCGCCGGTGACGATGCCGTGGTAGTTGCGGATGGCCTTGCCTTCGATGTTCTGGGTGGTGGTGAGGATCATGGGTTCGCCTTGGTTGCAGGAAGCCGCAAGGATGCGTGCCGACGCGGCAACCGGCAAGCCCAAGATTGGGCGATGAGTCCGGTGAGTCGTACACTCACCTGACGTTGCCGATTTGGGGGGATGAGATGCCGGGACCGCTTGCCGATCTGCGTGTGGTGGAGCTCGCCACGGCCATTCAGGGGCCAGCGGTCGGGTTGCACTTTGCCAACATGGGCGCGGATGTCATCAAGGTGGAACCGCCCATGGGCGATGCCAGTCGCTACCACCGGGGCGTCAACAACAAGCTGCCGGCGGACGCCTACGCCTCGCAGTTCATCGCCATGAACAAGGGCAAGCGCTCGCTGGTGCTGGACCTGCACGTCGCGCCGGGTCCCGACGTGATGCACGCCCTGCTCGCCACTGCCGATGTCTTTATCAGCAACTACCGCGCCGAGGCCCTCGGCCGGATGACGCTGGACCCAGACGCCCTCTCCGAGCGCTATCCGAACCTGGTGGTGGGCCACGTCAACGGTTTCGGGCCGCACGGCCCGGACGCCGCCAAGGCCATGCTCGACGGCGCGGCCCAAGCCCGCGGCGGAATCGCCAGCATGACCGGTCAGCCCGGCGAGACCGCAACGCCGCCGGGCGCGGCCATTGCCGACCACGCCGGCGCCATGCAGCTCGCCCTCGCTTGCGTCACGGCGCTCGCAGCTCGGGCCGGGAACGGCCGCGGCCAGGTGGTGCGGACCTCCTCGCTCGGGGCACAGCTTTGGCTGCAGATGTGGGAGCTACAGCACTCGTTCCTCACCGGCACGCCGCTGTCCCGGGAAGGCGGACATCACCCCAACATCAAGGCGCCCTATGGCATGTACACGTCCCAAGATGGCGTCGATGTGCTGTTCGTGGCGGCCATGACGGACGATGCCTGGAGCGAGTTCTGGATCTTTGCGGATCGCCCCGAAACCATCCTCATGGAGGAGTGGAACACGCCCGGCAAGCGCATCGGCGTGACGGGCGCGGACGACGGCGTGGCCGAGATTCGCGCCCTCATGCGGGACGCCTTCGCCGGCAAGCCGTGGCACGAGTGGGAAGCCTTCTTCGCCACCCAGCCGGAGATTATCTGGGAACGCGTGCGCGGCCACGGCGACATCCCCACCGACCCGCAGAACGTGGCCAACGACTACGTCGTCGATCTGGACTTGCCGGTTAGCGGCACCACCCCAACCGTCGGCACCCTCATGCACTTCAGCAGAACGCCGACGCCGCATCCGTCCCCGCCCCCTGCGCTCGGCGCCGACACCGCCGAAATCATGGCGGAACTTGGCTTCGACGACGAGACGGCAAACCGCGTGATGGCGCACGCAACCGCAACCCGCGACGCAATGCGCGCTGCCCTCCTAGGCGCAGACTGACAACCCCTCGCCTTAAGCCACCACTGGCAACACTTCGCGGCCCACGCGTTCTAGCACGTCGAAGCGTGTGTCGAAGTTCGGCAGGATCATCACCTGGTCGAGGCCCACTTCCGCGAGCTCCAGCAGGCGTTCGGCGAGGGCTTCGCGGGTGCCGATCATGGATGACGCTTGCAGCACTTCCGGGGTCAGGAACCGTTCCTCTTCCGGCAGCACCCAGCAGTTGTGGCCGGCGTGGATGCGCTGGTGGCGGCGGTCCTCGGGATGGCTCTCGATCATGGCGCGGTAGTCGTCCCAGATGCCAGCGAGGGCGCCGGAAGGCTGGCGGCCGAAGTTGCGGAACTGGTCGTAGGCGAAGTGGACGCCGGCCATGGCCATTGCGCCGCATTCTGCCTTGACGCGGGGGGAATCCACGGCTTCGCCCGGGTCCAGCACGACCATCGTGGTGAGCCCGGTGGTGTAGTAGGCGTCGCGGTCGATCTCGCGTCCGGCATTGCGGGCGCCGTCCTCGATCATGCGCCAGATGTTGAGCATCACGGCGCGATTGGCCGGCATGGCGAGCACTGCGCCGTCGCCGTGCTTGCCGGCGAGCCCAAGCGACTTGGGGCCGAAGCCGGAAACATAGAGCGGGATGCGATCCTTGAAGTTGACGAAGCCGTCGTCGGGCATGATGTGGCGGATCGGGCGTTCTTCGCCGCCCCGCCGGAACATCGCTTCCTCCCCGCTGAGCAGCGGCGCGAGGGTTTCGAGGTAGGCATCGAACTCGCGGATGCGCTGCGGCGGGAATCCCATCACCCGCATCGCCGTGTTGCCGCTGCCGACGCCGAAGAAGGTGCGCCCGGGTGCCAGCGCGTTGATGGTGGCGATGCCGGAGGCGTTGTTTGGCGCCGGCCGCGTGCCGGTGATGGCCACTCCGGTGCCGAGATGGATGGTCTTGGTGCGCACCGCCGCCAAAGCCAGCGCCGCGTAGCAGTCCGACCACAGCATCTGGCTGTCGGCGAGCCAGGCGTGGGAATAGCCGAGTTCCTCGGCGCGAACGATGTAGTCGATGTCCTTGACGTGCGAGGCGACGCAGATGCCGATGTCCATGGGTTTTTCCTTGATGACGGCCCTTTAGGGCGCGGTTGCGGCAAATGCCAACAGCGATGCGCGCGGCAGGGCGGGGTTGCCGAAGTAGGCGATGCTGCGGCGGTCTTCGCTCATCACGGCAAGCAGCGCCTCGCGGTCGCCGGAGAGGTTCACCACTTCGTCGCAGGCAAGCTCTTCGGCGGTGAAGAATGCGAGCAGGCGCTCGCCCACGTCGATCAGGTGCATGGGGATTTGCGTGACACCGACGATCCAGCGGTCGCTGCAGGAGGCGACGAAGGCGCGCACGAAGGTGGGCAGCTTGCGCTCTCGCGGCGAGATGTCGAGGAGCCCGCCCTCGACGATGCCCGGGCCCACCTGAATCGCCGACTCGAACATGCCTTGGTGATAGTCATTGCGGCCAACGATGGCGACGTCGCGTTCGCCGCCGTCGCGCACCCCGAGCACGCGGGTGTAGCCATGCGGCGTGATTTCGCTTAGCACTTCGCCCTGCACTTGGAGAAGGCCCAGGGGCGAGACGGGATCAAACACCGAAACGAAGCCGCTGCCGAGCACGAGGGTTTGCCCGCTGCTGGTCAAGGCATCGACCGGGGCAACGCCCGGCCCCATGATGCGCGGATCGAAACTCGTCGCGGCAAGCTGCGCGAGCACGATGTCGGCGTTTCCGGCACCGTCACCGGCGGCAGCAATGGTGCTGAACGTGATGTCCGCATTCTCGCCGCCGCGCAACGCTGCAACAAAGCCGGTGGCGGACAGACGCTCCTCGAAGCGTTGCGTCGCGGTCATCGGTAACGTGATGACCCCGGAAACAAGCGGCGCCTGAAAGCGCGGATCGGGCTGGTCCTGGCAACCTGCAAGGCAAGCAGCTATCGCAACCAACAGGCTTACAGCACGGCCGCGCCAGTCAATCAAAGTCGCGTCCTTCCAAGAGGAACGCGCCTTGCGGCGCGGTGGAGGGCAAGATGCCCTCCCTCCGGAGGCCCACCGGAGGCGTACTGCCGTCAATCGAGGTCGTGTCCTTGGAGGGAGGGCGTCTCGCCCTCCAACGCGCCGGAAGGCGCGCTTGTCCAGATGCACATGTTTCGATCTCCGCTGCTCTCCCGGCGGCCATCTCGCCACCCGTGCGCACCTCAAGGGAGGGCGAGATGTCCTCCCTCTCGATATGACGCAGCTTGATCGTGGGCTCAAGCCATGCGAATCGGCAGCGAGCGGTAGCGGGTGCCGGTGGCGGCGAACAGGGCGTTCGACAACGCCGGTGCCACGGGCGGTACGCCCGGCTCTCCCACACCGGCCGGGAGCCGGCCTTGGGACGGCACCACATGCACTTTCGTCGGCGGCGCCTCGTTCATCCGCAGCATCGGGTAGTCGTGGAAGTTGCTCTGCTCCACGATGCCGTCCTTCATGGTGATCTCGCCGTCGAGCGCGAGCGACAGGCCGAACACCACCGCCCCTTCCATCTGCGCCGCGCAGGTGTCGGGATTGACGTGGGTTCCGCAGTCGAGGGCGACATAGGAATTGGTCACCTTCGGTCGGCCGGCCTCCATGCGGGCTTCGAGCACCACCGCTACGTAGGAGCGGAAGCTGTGATGCACGGCAAAGCCGAGGCCCGTGCCTTCGGGACGCTCCCGATCCCACTCGGACAGTTCCCGCACCTTCTCGATCACGTGCCGCAGCCGACCGATGTCCATCGCGTGTCCAGGCGGCGGCTGCATTCCAGGCACCTCCATCTCGCCGCCTTCGGCGAGCATTTCGAGTCGGTGCTCGATGGCGTCGCGGCCGCCGAGGGCAGCCATTTCGTCGGCGAAGACGTTGGCCGAGAAGCTGTGGAAGATGTTGCACACCGAGCGCATCCAGCCAACCCGCACGCCGGGGCGGATGCCAGCCGACTCCATGCGCTGGTTGCTGACCCGATAGGGGAGGTTAGTGAAGCCCATTTCCAGCTCCCACTCCGCCGGCATCAGTGCTTGGCCGGAGAAGACGGTGGTGATGGACGGGAACGCCGTGCGTTGCAGCCAGGCGGTGGGGTGTCCCTTCTCGTCCACCATGGCACGGTGGAACTGCGCGCTGGCCGCGTGATAGTAGTCGTGGCGGACATCGTCCTCGCGGGTCCACTGCACCCGCACGGGCCGCTTCAAACGCTTCGACAGCTCCACCGCCTCGAGCACGAAGTCTGGCTTCGACTTGCGCCCGAAAGCGCCGCCGAGCAGGGTGACGCGGATGTCCACGTTCTCGAGGGGCATGGACAGATACTGCGATACGAGGCCTCGCGTCGATTGCGGGTCCTGCACGGACGCAAACACCTGACACTTGCCGTCCTCGACGCTGGCGACCGCAGCCGGGGGTTCCATGGGCATGTGGCCGAGGAATGGCGTTTCGTACACCGCCGACAGTTCCTGTCCGTCCGAGTCGAAGGCAGCGTCCACGTTGCCGATGTCGAACAGGGTCTGGCCGGGCGACTCGAGCATTGCCTTGAGTTCCGCCGTCAACGGCTCGCTGCCGAAGCTCTGGTTCGGGCTCGCCGTCCACTCGATGTCGAGTTCGCGGGCGACGCTGAGTGCCGTCCAGGTGTCTTCGGCAAGAACCGCGACGCCTCCCCAGGGGGCGAACATCGGCCCGGCCGGCGGCGCCGGATCGATGACTTCGAGGCCGATGAGGCCTGGCCTCGGCGCCGGGTCTGCAACCTTGGCAACGCCGCCGCCAAGCCAGGGGCAGCGCACGATGACGGCCGTGGCCATGTTCGGCAGCTTCACGTCGGCGCCGTAGTTGCCCTTGCCGCGGGCGATGTCGCCGTTGTCCACATGCACCACCGGCTTGCCGATGAAGCGATGCTCGGCCTCGGACTTGCGCGAGACCTTCTCCGGCACGGGCAGCGTGGCGGCGTCGGCGGCGAGTTCACCGTAGTCGGCGCTTTGGCCGCTGCCGGCGTGGGCCACCTTGTGGTTCTCGGCGCTCACTTCGTCGAGTGGAACGCCCCACTTGGCCGCGGCGGCCTGCCTAAGCATCAGCCGCGCCGCCGCGCCGGCATCGCGCAAGCGGTCGTAGTTCATCAGGATGCTGCGCGAGCCGTCGGTGTTCTGGTCGCCGTATTTGGCGTCGCCGGGTGCCTGCGCGAGCTTGACGCGGCTCCAATCGGCATCGAGTTCGTCCGCCACGACCTGGGCGATCGCCGTGCGAATGCCCTGACCCATCTCCGAGCGGTGCGACGTGACCGTGAGGGTGCCATCGGTGTCGAGGGCGACGAATAGGTTCGGCTCGAAAGCCGCGGTGACGCTGCCGTCCGGCAGGTTGGCGCGCGCCGGCAGCGCCGCGCCTATGACAAAGACGCCCGAGCCCTTGAGAAAGTTTCGACGGGAAACGTTGGCGATGTTCATGCTGCGTCCTCCTCACTGCCGGTAGCTGTGGCGTCGTAGGCTGCGACCTCGTGGATGGCCGCGCGGATGCGTGTGTAGGTGCCGCAGCGGCAAATGTTGCCGGTCATGGCGGCGTTGATGTCGGCATCGGTCGGGCTGTCGTTGCGGTCGAGCAGTGCCGCCGCCGCCATGAGCTGGCCCGAATGGCAGTAGCCGCACTGCGGCACGTTGTTTGCCTCCCAGACCTCCACCAGCTTGGGGTGGTTTTCGTGCAGCGCCTCGATGGTCGAGATGGCCTTGTCCGCAACCGTCGAAACCGGCGTCTGGCACGAACGGGCGATGTTGCCGTCGACGTAGATCGTGCAGGCACCGCAATAGCCGCCGCCGCAGCCGTACTTGGTGCCCGTGAGATCGAGATGATCCCGCAGCACCCACAACATCGGCGTGTCCGGCGCGACGTCCACCGCGACGGTCTGCCCGTTGACGCTGAGTTCGTATCGCATGAGCGTTTCTCCCCTCCGAGTGCTTGGACTCTACTGTGCCCCGACTGCGTGCCGCAAGCGCAACCCACCGAGGACACCGGGTCGCCGACGTGCAAGGAACAAGCCGAGGCGCCCCTCGGAGGGAAGGCATCCTGCCTTCCCTGGCGCGCACCAGCGCGTCTGTCTCATGGGCAAAGCGCCTGTCGGCGCTTTGGGAAGGCAGGGTGCCTTCCCTCCGAGGGCCCTCGCTTCGAGTCAAATCCTGAAACCATCAATGTGTTACGCAATGGGTTCCATGCGAGGGCTCTACTTCCCCGCCAAAGCGTCCAGGACCTGCGCCATTGCCTCCTCGGACGCTAGGCGAACGCCCACCTCCACATTGGGCTCGACACCGGAACGGGAGCGCCGGTCCACCACCGTCATGCCGCGGGTGTGTTCGCCGGCCAGCTCCACCGTGACCGCGCAAGACTCGGTGTCGAGGAGTTCGGGGTGGGTTACGGCGAGCACCGCGCATGGATCGTGCAGGGAGGCTCGGCGGGTGCCTGTGAGCGAGTCGAGCCGATCCAGGAGGAATGTGAAGGATTCGGTTGCGAGCTTGCCGGCGGGGGTGTCGATCTGCCGCACGCGACGGAGAACCGCATCGTCCACGGGTAGTTGGTGGGTGAGGTTGAGGCCGCACATGATGAGTGGGGCGCCGCAGCGAAAGACCCGCGCGGCGGCCTCTGGATCGGCGTAGATGTTGAACTCGGCCGTGGCCGTGACGTTGCCGTTGTCGGTGCTGCCGCCCATGATCGAGATGCCGGCGATGCGCTTTGTCCAAGTCGGGTCGCGAGCTATGGCAAGCGCGACGTTGGTGAGGGGGCCGATGGCGACGATCCACGTGTCGGGGTCGCTCGCTTCGAGCAGGAAGTCGACGGCGTGGCCTTCGGCCAACGTGCGGTCGTGGCCCGGCAAGGTGACGCCGCCGAGACCGGATTCGCCATGCACGATGCGGGCGTCCCTGGCTACGCCGAGGAGCGACGTGTCCGCGCCGGCAACCACTGGCGTGTCCACGCCGAGCACGGCGGTGACCGCGAGTGCATTGGCCGCGGTAGCGTCAAGCGGCGCATTGCCGGCCACGGCAGTGATGCCCACCACGTCGGCATGGCGGTGCGCCAGGATCAGCGCAATGGCGTCGTCGTGGCCGGGGTCGCAGTCGATGATCATCCGGTGCATGGTTCGTTCGCTCCTTCAATCCGCTGGTCGGATACGGCCTTTTGGAGGGAGGACATTTTGCCTTCCCTGGCGCCGCAAGGCGCCTTTGGCAAATGCGTGGCCAGTGCGCAGACGGCGCACCAGGGAAGGCAGAATGCCTTCCCTGCGAGGGCCCAGTCCACGAAGTCAGACCGTGTCGTAGATCGACTGCATCTGCCACGCGTCGAGGGACTTGAGCTCTGTTGGGGAGCCCTGCGAGCGCACGCTAATGCCGGTGCTGTCTTCGCGTTCGGGATAGACGCGGGCGGCTACGCATTGGCGGTCGTTGACGAACACCTCGACTACGCTCCGATCCACGAACACCGTGAGTTCGAGGGGCTCGTCGGGCGCCAGCCGTAGGTGGGCCGTTTCCGGGGCGCGGGCGCGCACGTCGGGGGCGGTGGAGGAGCAGGAGGTGTCGAGGGTCACCAGGCTGCCTCTCGGTCGTTCCCGGAGGATATTGTCGGCGTAGCCGCGGTCGCGGTAGAAGGCGACGCGGGTGAACTCCTCCCGCCCTGGGGAGACCAGCACGTCGAGCGCCACCATGCTGGCGGAACTCGGTGCGATGGTGGCGCGGATTTCCACGGCGTCGCCGCCGAGGCCTGGCAGCATCTCGTCTCGGTTGGCGTCGATGGTTCGCCCGCCGAGCGATGCTTGTTCGCCCCGAAGCCCCTGCACGCCTTCCACCGGGCGCATTGCGAGTTCGCCGTGTTCGTCGAGCGACAGGCGCCTTGGCAGCGTCATGATCTGGTTCCAGCCAGCCGTCGGCTTGCCGGGGTTCATGTTGAAGATGACGATCACGTCTTCGCCATCGGGCGTCGCCGAAGGGGCGTGGACGCCGGACGGCCCGGACGGCCCCATGTTGAACTTGCCGCCAGCCGTCACCTTGAGCTTCTGCCGCTCCGTGTCGTAGTCGCCGATGAGGTACTGGCCGCCGCTCATGTGGCTGTAAAAAAGCAGGATGTGGCGCTCGCCGATGGGCCAGAAATACGGACAGGCGCCGTCGTCACCCACGAGCGTGTAGTGGTCGTCTTCGACGAACGGGTGCAGGTATTCCCAATGCGCGAGGTCCGTTGAGCGCAGCAGGAAGTCCGCGGCCACCGGCTTGCCGCCCGGCCCGCTCGGCGTCTGGCCAGCCGAGAGCGAATAGTAGAAGCCCCCCTGCTTCCAGATGCAGGGATCGAACACGCGATAGGGCAGGGCGCCACCGTCCGGTGCCTCAATCGGAATCACCGGCGCGTTGCCGACCTTGGTCCAGTTGAGGAGCAGCGGGTCCGACGAGGTCGCCACCATGTTGCCGGCCTGGGTGCCGTGATACATGGCGATCACCCGATCCTCCTCCACCAGCGTCGCGCCGGAGAAGCAGCGATCCTCTGGGTCGGGATAGATGCAGTAGGGCAGGTCGCGCCAATGGATGAGGTCGTCGCTGACCGCGTGCCCCCAATGCTGGCGCGTGTCCTCCGGCGGATATGCCTGATAGAAAAGGTGCCAACGCCCCTGCCAGAAACACAGTCCATTGGGGTCGTTCAGCATCGCCTCGGGATTGACGTAGTGGTAAATCGGCCGATGCCGATCCGCCGCGTACCCTTCCCGCGCCCGCAGCATTCGCTTCAGCAGCGGATTGTCCGCCAACGCTGCTTCCTGCTCGGCAAGGGTGGCGGGAAAGATGGTATGCGGAACCTTGGAGCGACGATCGGACATGGGCATGGACTCGCGTACTGATGGGTTCAGCGTCAAGAATATCCGCAAGAGACGGGCCTCGGAGTTTCCGGCCCGCCGAGGACGCTTACATCGCGGACCCACGGGGAACACAGCACCGGCCCTGCATCGGAGCGGGTCCCTCGGAGAGAGGGCGACCGGCTTGGTCGTGTACGATGCCCGTCCATGCGCTTCGCTACGACAAGGGGTGCTTTGAGGACTCGGCTCCGATGGGCCTTCAGGGGCGCGTTGGGGTTGCTTTGGGCTGCGGTCTTTGTTCCGGCTACTTGGGGGCACGGTGACCGGAGCGAGCACGTGGCGCGCCTCGATGCAGAAGTGGAGGCAAATCCCGACTCTCTTGGCATTCTGCTCAAGCGGGCCGAGGCCCTGCGCCGGATTGGCCACTACGACGAGTCACTGGCCGATCTCGACCGTGCGCTGGTCCTCGCGCCCGGCCATCAGCTCGTCCACTACCTGCGCGGCCTGACCCACTTGGGCCAAGGCGAGTTCGCCGATGCGGAAGTTTCGCTGCGGCGCTACATCGACTCGGAGCCCGAGAGCCCATCGGCGCACGTCGCCCTCGCCGAGACGCTGACGCAGCAGGGCCGGCACCGAGAGGCCGGCGACGAGTACACGCTTGCCATCGCCGTGCATCCGACACCGGCACCCGACCTTTACATCGCTCGGGCGAGGGCCTACCGGGCGGCAGGTGCCGAGTTTCAGGGCTTGGCCGTCCGTGGGCTCGACGACGCCATGGCGTCGCTCGGCCCCCTCGTCACCTTGCAGCGACTTGCGATCGAGATCGAACTCGAGCGCGGCAATCATGCGGGTGCTTTGGGTCGCATTGACAGCGTGCTCGCCGACGCGCCGCGCAAGGAAAGCTGGCTTGCATACAAGGGCAGGGTTCTCGCTTCCACCGGCCGAGAGCAAGACGCCCTCGACGCCTTCCGGCTGGCGCGGGCGGCCCACCAATCGCTTCCGCTCCGCGTTCGATCGTCCCCGGCGATGGTCTCGCTGGCAGAGAGCATCGCCACCCATCTGGAAACCCATCTGAACAGCGAAACCGCACCATGAGTTACCGGGCAGCCGCCGCTTTACCCCGACATCCACGCAGGTTCTCGCGACCCGCCTTGCTGGTCGCCGCGACCATCATGGCATTCGCGTCCACCTTCGCCCATGCCCAAGAACTCATCCCGCTCGGCGCAACGTGGCGGTATTTGGACGACGGCAGTGACCAGGGCACCGCCTGGCGGGAGCC
The DNA here is from genome assembly GCA_028824555.1 of Gammaproteobacteria bacterium. Lineage (GTDB taxonomy): Bacteria > Pseudomonadota > Gammaproteobacteria > Pseudomonadales > Azotimanducaceae > VXYL01. The sequence goes on from JAPPDJ010000111.1 coordinate 21,252, forward strand.
CGACTTCGACGACTCCGGCTGGCAATCCGGACCGGCCGAACTGGGCTTCGGCGAGGGCGATGAGGCAACCGTCATCGACAGCGGCGCGATCACCTATTACTTCCGGCACAGCTTCACCGCAGACAGGAGCGGAGCCGTCACCCTCGAAGTGAATCTCCGACGCGACGACGGCGCCGTCGTCTACCTGAACGGCACCGAAATCGTCAGGTCGAACATGCCTTCGGGCACCGTCGGCCATCAGACCCGTGCATTGCTCGCCGCCGACGATGGGGACGGCCTGCACGAGCACTCGGTGCCGGCGGACTCGCTGATGGACGGTCGCAACGTGTTGGCGGTGGAAGTCCACCAGAACAACGCCGGCAGTTCCGACGTGAGCTTTGACCTCCGTCTGGACAAGCGCGGCGAGACCGACGACGTGTCGGTGGTGCGGGGACCGTACCTGCAATTGGGCACGCCGTCGTCGATGATCGTGCGCTGGCGCACCGACGCACCCACCGATACGAAGCTCTCCTACGGCAAGAGGGTCGGCAATCTCAACACGCGCGTCGGAAGCGGAGAGCCGACCCGCGAACACGAGGTGCTGATCACCGGCCTCGACAGCAGCACCAAGTACTTCTACGAAATCGGCAATGCCGACACGACGTTCGCCGGCAATGACGCCGACCATTTCTTCAAGACCTCCCCAAGAGTCGGTTCATGGGAACCGCTGCGGGTCTGGGTGATCGGCGACTCGGGCGAGTGCTCCGCCTCTCAGGACGGTTGCGTCGAAGCCGCCGCGGTCATGAACGAATACCTTGACTGGGCCGCAGCCAACGGCGAGAGGCTGGCCGACATCGTGCTGATGCTTGGCGACAACGCCTATGTCAACGCCACCGACCGCGAGACGACCCGAGGCTTGTTCGAGCCCTTCGCCAAGGTCTTGCGCAACCATGTCCTCTGGCCTGTGCCCGGCAACCACGAGTTCGGTGCGTCCGACTCCCCCACCCAAACGGGCCCCTACTACGAAGCCTTCACCCTTCCCAAGGCGGCCGAGGCTGGAGGCATCGCCAGTGGAACCGAGGCGTACTACTCCTACGATTACGGCAACGTCCACTTCGTGGCCCTCGACTCCCACGACACCAGCCGAGAGGCGCCCAACAATCCCGACACCAACATCTGTCCCGGCGACGGCAGCGGCGGCGCCATGTACAACTGGCTGTGCGAAGACCTCGCCGCCACCACCCAGGACTTCATCGTTAGCTATTGGCACCACCCGCCCTACTCCAAGGGCTCGCACGACTCCGACAGCCCGAGCGAAAGCACGATGCGGCACATGCGCGAGCGGTTCGTGCCGATGCTGGAGCATTTCGGTGCGGACCTGAACCTCACCGGGCACAGCCACTCCTATGAACGGTCGGTCTTGATCGACGGACACTACGGAGTGTCCGCGCTGTATCGACGGGGAGTCCACGGCAAGGACATCACGAGAGGGGACCCGGCGAGCGGCGGCTACCGCAAGGACCCCGGAGCGAACCAAGGCTCGATCTACTCGGTGGTAGGCAGTTCGTCCAAGAACCAGGGCGGTTTGAGCAGACACCCGATCATGGTCTATTGGGAGAACATCGAAGGGTCCGTTGTGCTCGATTTCGCCGGCGACCAGATGGATGCCCACTTCATCCGCAACGACGGCGCCGTGAACGACCGATATCGTCTGACCAAGAATGTCGAAGAGGATGACCAGGGCGACACTGCCGAAAGTGGCCACACGGGCCGCACGGCCTCGGCGCTGCTCGGGATCGGCCCGCCGGAGATCGGCACCATCGACGGCGCGGACGACGTCGACTACTACCGCATCGACCTCGCCGGCAGCGCGACGGTGACCGTCGCCACCGCCGGCCCCACCGACACCCGGGGCGAGCTGCTCGCCGGCAACGGCGCGCTGATCGCCTCCGACGACGGTTCCGGCCCCGGCGGCAACAACTTCCAGCTGACCGAGGCGCTCGCGGCCGGCGTCTACTACGTCGCCGTCTCGGGTTCTGAAGGCGGCTACGCCCTCACCGCGTTGCTCGCCGACGCCGGCGACCAGGGCGGCACCGCGGCGAGCTCGACCCTGCTCACCCTCTACGGCGCGGCCGAGGTCGAGAGCGTCTCCGCCATCGGCTCGAGCGCCCTGCTCTCCACCGTCGGCAGCATCGACGAGGCCATGGCGGACCTCGACTACTTCCGCATCGACGTGGCGCGCGACGGCACCGACGTCACGTTGCGCAGCGCCGGAAGCACCGACACCGCCGGCCGCCTGCTCGACAGCGCGCTCATGGAGGTGGCGGCCGAGGACGGCGGCGACGGCAACTTCCAGATCGAGGCGACCCTCGACGCCGGCACCTACTACCTGGAGGTCATGGGCGAGACGGGCCGCTACCGCGTGCTCGCCTCCGGCTCGGACCCGGACTGCGCCTGCGCCGAGGCGGCGACGGCCATGGGGGACCACGGCGGCACCGACGAGACCTCGACGCTGATGCCGATCGGCCCGCCGCTGACCGGGACGATTGCCGACGCCGACGACATGGACGTGTTCCGCATCGACCTCGCCGGCAACGCCGCAGTGGTGTTCGAGACCGCCGGCCCCACCGATACCATGGGCGTCCTGAGGAACGGCGCCGGCGAGGAGCTGGCGTCGGCGGACGGCGGCGGCCCGGCGATGAACTTCAGCATCGCCGAGGAGCTTGCCGCCGGCGTGTACTACCTGGAGGTTTCCGGGGCGGCCGGCAGCTACGCGGTGAACGCGCAGCTCGGCGGCGGCGACACGGACCACGGCGACACGGCGGGCCTGTCGACGCTGCTGACGCTCTACAGCCAGGACGACGTCGACAACATCAGGCCGCAGGCGCTCCTGTCCACGGCGGCGGAGATCGACGCCGCGGAGACGGACATCGACGTGTTCCGGCTGGACGTGCCGGAGGACATGACGGACGTGACCATCCGCAGCGCCGGCAGCCTCGACACCTACGCCTACCTGCGCGACGCGGACGGCATGGAGCTGGCGATGGACGACTCCGACGGCGCCTTCCGCATCGAGGCGACCCTCGACGCCGGCGTCTACTACGTCGAGGTCGGCGGCCACGAGACCGGACGCTACCGCGTGCTCGCCTGGGGCGACTCGCAGGTCGAGTGCGACTGCGCCGGGGACGGCGGCGAGGACGACGACGGATCGTAGCCCAATGCTGTGGGCGACCCGAGCGTCGCCCGCAGCTCACGCCCTTTTCCGCAGGAAGCGCCCAGGGCCGACTCGAGCACGAAGGCCAGCAGTTCGCATGGCCAACCCGCCCGTTAGGGCGCGCCAGGAGGCTGCGCCGCAGAGAACGACGCTTGCGCCGGAGTCGAGAACCCTCTCCCCTGCGAGAAGCCCCCCCTCCGAGAAAAGCGAGGACGCTTTTCTCGACTCCCCCGCAAGGGGGGAGTGACAGGAAAGTGCGCGTCACCGCCGCTGTTGGGGGCGAGGGCCTTCCTGTCACTCCCCCCTTGCGGGGGAGTCGAAAAGCGCCTCGCTTTTCGGAGGGGGGGGCTAACGCCGCCAAATCCCTCGCTACGCTCGGGGTCTGGCCCCAGCCCCCACCTCCCCAATGGACCTAGCCGGAATGGGGAGCGCAAGCGAACTGCCGACGCCCCCGGCAGGGCGCGCAAGCTCCTAGCGCCACAAGAACTGTTGCCTTCGGACAACGCTTCTTGCCCCAGCCCAAGCCGACATATCACCCTGAAGTCCGACCGGCTCCCAGGTTGTAATTCCCGGCTGAGGACGGCAACGTGTCGCTCATCGCTATGGTTTGCAATGAAGGAGCCGGCCTATGGCCGTGTACGACGCGTTGGGTGCGCTTCCCGGTGGAGAGCCAGGGCCCTGGGGAGAGCCCGTCACGATTCGCTACGACCAGCGCGATGTGCTGCTCTATGCCGTGGGGATTGGCACCCGGGACTTGCGGTTTGTCTATGAGCGGCATGCGGACTTTGCGGTGTTCCCCACTTTCCCGATCCGCTGGGGCGGGGCGGGGGCGCCCATCGATACGGCGCTCGTGCCGGGCTCGCCTGGGCCGCTCAACATCGATGCCGAGCGCTATCTGGAACTGGTGAAACCGCTGCCGCTGGCTGGGGAGGTGCAGGTTCGTTCGCGCGTCGTCGGCATCCATCCGCGTGGTCGGGGCAACGGTTTCGTCGAGTTCGAGAGCGAGGTGCTCGGCGAGGACGGCGAGGTGTGCGTGCGGATGGTGAACGGCTCGTTCCGGCGCGGCGTCGAGAAGCTTGGCGACATTGAGCCGTTCGAGGGTGTGGGGCAGACGTTTTCGCAGAAGATCCGAGTGCCGGAACGTGCGCCGGACGCCACCGTCAGCGCCGTCGTGGCGGACAACCAGGCGCACATCTATCGCCTCTCCGGCGACTACAACCCACTGCACATCGATCCGGAAGCCGCCCGCTTCGGTGGCTTCGACGAGGTGATCCTGCATGGCCTGTGCACCTTCGGGCACAGCGCCCAGTTGCTGCTCCGTGAGCTTGCCGCTGGCGATCCGGCACGGTTTCGCCGCATCAAGGTGCGCTTCTCGGCGCCGGTGTTCCTAAGCGACACGCTCACGGTTCTGGCGTGGAACGACGGCGAGGGACGGGTGGTGTTCGAGGGCCGGGTGGACGATCGCGTCGTCGTCTCCAATGCGTACTTCGAGTACGCGGCCTGACATACGTTGGCGGCCGACTCTTCCGAGCCCACCGGATCGCGTCCGATCGAGTGCGACTATGTGATCGTCGGCGCCGGCACCGCCGGCTGCGTGCTGGCGAACCGACTGTCGGCAGACCCCAACATCAACGTGCTGCTGATCGAGGCCGGTGGCCAAGACGACTATTTCTGGATCGACATTCCCGTGGGTTACCTCTACACCATCGGCAATCCCCGCACCGACTGGTGCTTCGAGACCACCCCACAGCCGGGCCTCGGCGGCCGCGCCATCGGCTACGCCCGCGGCAAGGTGCTCGGTGGCTGCTCGTCCATCAACGCCATGATCTACATGCGCGGACAGGCGAGCGACTACGACCACTGGGCAGAGCTCGGCAACCGCGGTTGGGGCTGGGACGACGTGCTGCCCGTGTTCCGGCGCTCGGAGGACTACCAGCACGGCGCGGATGCCTACCACGGCGCAGCGGAGGGCAGCTCGGAGTCGAAGGGCGGCAACGGCGGAGGCGAACTGCGGGTGGAGGAGCGGCGCGTCAACTGGCCGATCCTCGATGCCTGGCGAGACGCCGCCGAGCAGTGCGGCATTCCCAAGATCGCCGAGTTCAATCGCGGCGACAACTTCGGCACCGCATACTTCCAGATGAACCAGCGCAAGGGCGTGCGGGTGAGTGCCGCGAGTGCGTTCCTGCGCCCAGCCATGGCGCGACGCAACCTGTCGGTGATGACCGATGCGCTGGTGGAGTGGATCGACGTGGAGCGCTCGGGGTCGGGGTTGCGTGCCTCGGGCGCCGTGGTGCGAACCTCCTCCGGGCGGGTTTCCGTGCGGGCCCGACGCGAGACGATTCTGGCGGCTGGCGCCATCGGTTCGCCGCACCTGTTGCAGCTCTCCGGCATCGGCCCCGCCGCACATCTGGTCGAGCAGGGCATAGACGTGCTGCACGACCTTCCGGGTGTCGGCAGCAACCTGCACGACCACCTGCAAATACGTTCCATCTACAAGGTGCAGGGCACCCGCACGTTGAACGGTCGCGCCCGCACGCTCTTCGGCAAGGCGCTGATGGCGGCGGAATACGCCATGTTCCGCACCGGCCCCCTCACCATGCCGCCCTCGCAGCTTGGCGCCTTCGCCCGCAGCGACGCGGGCCGAGCGGCCGCCAATCTCGAATGGCACGTGCAGCCGCTGTCGCTGGACCGCTTCGGCGAGCCACTGCACCGGTTTGACGCCGTCACGCCGTCGGTGTGCAACCTGCAACCCACCAGCCGAGGCACGGTGCGCCTGACCAGCGCCGATCCGGCGCGGTCCCCGGCCATCGACCCCAACTACCTTGCGACACCGGAGGATCGCGCGGTGGCGATTGCTGGCCTCCGCTTCACCCGCCGTATCATGGCCGCGCCGGCGCTGGCACGGTTCCGGCCCGAGGAATGGAAGCCCGGCGCGCATCTCGCGTCGGACGAGGAACTTGAGCAGGCGGCCGGGGACCTCGGTGCCACCATCTTCCATCCGGTGGGCACCTGTCGCATGGGGCGCGATGCCGACGCGGTGGTGGACGACCGCCTGCGCGTCAATGGCGTGGCTGGTCTCCGGGTGATCGACGCCTCGGTGATGCCGCGCATCACATCCGGGAACACCAACGCTCCCACCGTGATGATCGCCGAGAAGGGCGCCGAGTTCATTCGTGCCGGACGGGCGGCCGCATGACCGACATTCCGAGCGACAACCGCCAAGCGGCCGCAACCGAAGCGGACGCGCCACCCAAGCCCACCGGTGCCATGCGTGCCATGCGCGGCTTCACGGACGGTTCGGTCGGCCGCCACCTGCTTCGCCTCGGCTCGTACATGGCACTCGGCTCGGTGGCCATGAACGCCTCGATGTTTGCCGAAGCCATCTATCTCGGCGTGCTGGGGACACAGGCCCTCGCCGCGATGGGCGTGGCCTTTCCGGTCACCATTACGCTCTTCGCCTTTGCCGGGGGCATCGGCACCGGCGCCTCCTCGGTCACGGCGCGGACGATGGGGGCGGGCGATCGAGAAGGCGCGGCGCGGCTCATCACCCACAGCCAGATCCTGGCGCTGGCGGTGGGCATCGTCCTGGGTGCGCTCGGCATTTGGCTGGCGCGAGACATCGTGACGTTGATCGGCGCCACCGGCGACCTGCGCGAACTCACCGTGGACTATCTGACGGTGTATCTCTTGGGCTTTCCGGCCTTCATGCTGTCCATCGTCGGCTCCACCCTGCTGCGCGCCACCGGCAATGCCAAGAGCCCCGGCATCATCATGGCGGCGGGGTCGGTCTTGCAGATCTTGCTAGGGCCGCCGCTCATCTTCGGCTGGTTCGGCATTCCCGCGCTCGGGATTGCCGGCGCGGCCTGGGCCTATGTCATCTCGCGCACGCTGGGCATGGGGCTCTATGTCGTGCTGCTCGTGCGGGCGCGGATGCTGCGCTGGACGATGGAAGGGGCGTTCGATTCGTGGCGGCGCATCATGCACGTGGGCGGGCCGGCGGTGGCGAGCGGCCTCGTGATGCCAGCCGGAATGCTGGTCATCACGCGCATGTTGATCGGCCACGGCGAAGCGGTGGTGGCCGGCTATCAAGTGGCGTCGAGGGTGGAGACGCTGGCACACATGATCCTGTGGTCGGCATCGTCCTCGGTGGAGCCGTTCGTGGGGCAGAACTGGGGCGCCAAGCTCTACGACCGCGCCAAGGCGGCACTCTCCATGACCCACCGCTTCTCCATCGCCTGGGGCGTGGTGACCTTCATCGTCATGGTGTCGGTGGGCAAGACCATCGTCGCCATGATCGACGACAACCCGATCGTGGTGGAGGTCTCGGTGGCGTTCTTCTACATCATCCCGCTGAGCATCGGCTTCATGGGCATGACGCAGGTGGCAAGCTCGTGCTTCAACGCGCTTGGCAAGCCGACGCCCTCGCTCGTCATCTCCATCCTTCGGGCCCTCGTCATCGGCGTTCCCCTGGCCGTCCTCGGCAACTACTGGTGGGGCTACGTCGGCATCTTCGTCGCCACGGCCATCACCAACGTCGTCGTCGGCATCCTCGCCTGGCGCTGGAACTGGAGCTACGTCAACCGCGCCAGCAGCGGCAATCCCTAATTGCACCCGATCCGTTAGGCAACCTCCCGCATGGGTCGGGTCAAGGGTTGCGGGAGGGTGCGCTTGGATTGTTCCAGCTCCACCAGCACTTCATCGACCACCGTGCAAAGCTCGCCATAGAGGTGCACCGGGTCGGAACCGTGGATGTCGGTGATGACGTCCGGGCATCGCCCCAAATAGACGCCGTCCCGATCGCTCCACTCGATCCACTTGTGGTAACGGTCACTCGGTCTCATTGGTCACCTCCCCGATGGCGCGCCCAATCTGCCGCTCCTGATACGGCTTTGCGTCGTCGCCCGGGCTTCCGCCCACCGTGACTGCGCGCGGCGCTATTCCGTGTTCGTGACGCGTCGGAGCCGGAGCAGGAAGTACAGTGCGGCCACGCCGAGCAGCAGAACGCCGGCAATCGCCGGGGCGCGCCAGTCGCCCGCCCCGACGCGGGCCCCGAACATCGCGACGCAAACGACGGCGCCGAGCGCGGGCACCGCGAGCGGCAGTTCGAAGCCGCCCGGAGGTTCGCCGGGGCGCATTTTCAGAACGACCAGTGCTCCGTTCACCGCCAGGAACACCAACAGCAGCAGTAGCACGGTCGCCGAGGCCAGTTCAGAGATGTCGCCCGACAGGACGAGCGCCACGACCAGCGCGAAGATCAGCCAGATCGCAACATGGGGGGTGCGGCGCACCGGATGGACTCTCGACAGCACCGGGGGCAGGTGTCCGTCGCGCGCCATGCCGTAGAGCAGGCGCGATGCGGTGATGTAGTTGATGAGCCCCGTGTTGGCGACCGCGAACACGGTGATCACGATGAACACCCACGCCGGGAACCACGGTGCCGCCCGCGCCACGACCTCGGCCAGCGGTGCCTTGGCTTCCGCCAGCTCCTGCCACGGCACCACCGAGACGGCGCTGATCGCCACACTCATGTAGATGACGACGGTCAGGACCAGCGCCATCACGAGGCCGAGCGGCAGGTTGCGGCGCGGATTCTTCAACTCTTCGGCGACGTTGAGCGAGTCCTCGAAGCCGATGAAGGCGTAGAAGGTGAGCACGATTCCCTGCGCCAGGAACACCAGCGGCAGCCCCGCTTCGGTCTCGGGCCCCACCGGAAACTCCAAGAGGTTCGCCGAGCCCCAGAAGCGGAGGCTAACGGCGATCACGAGCAGCAGCCCTCCCGCCTCCATGAGCGTGAGGGCGACGTTGGCCCACATCGACTCACGGATGCCGCGGTAGGCGATCCCGCCCACGACGGCGACGTAGAGGAACGCCAGCATCCCGGTGGGCAGGCCCTCGAGGGGGGGCAGGGCCTGCAGGTTCTCCCCCACCACGCGGGCGCCGGCGGCGATCGAGGTCAGGCCCGAGCACGCCACGGTCAGGCCGACGATGTGGGTTAGGAGATCGCGGCCGTAGGCGCGCTGCGTGATGTAGGCCGCGCCGCCCGCACGCGGATAGCGGGAGCCGAGCGATGCGTATGACAGTCCTGTCAGTCCCGCCGCGACCAGCGACAGGGCGAAGGCCAGCCAGATCGCCGACCCCATCTCGCCGGCGACCTGGCCGATCAGTCCGTAGATGCCGGCGCCCAGCATGCCGCCGGCGCCGTAGAGCGTCATCTGCCACAGGCTGATGCTGCGCCGCAGGGTCGGCTCATCGCCGGACGGATCGAGTGGTTCGCCTCCCTGCGCCATCGTTCCCTTCCCTTCCCTTCCGGGGCTACGGCCTTGGAGGAGTGCCCGGCCGTCGTGACCGGAGCATGAAGGTTTCGGGCTCTAGGTTCAGCAGGGCGCGGCCGGCGTCTTCGATTAGGTGGGGGGCTACGGTGGCGTGCTGGCGCACTACGCGCACGTCGCGGTTGATGCGCTCCAAGGGGTGGCCCAGGCGGTTGGCGGTGGTGCCGGCGGCTTCCGTAACCGTCTCCACCACCTCCACGGCGGCGCGGGCGGCATCGGAGGCGATGATATGGAAGAGGGCTTGGTCTCTCGGTTGCACCGTGTCGCCGCGGACTACCGTGTCCCAGGTGCGTTCGGTGAGTTCCAGGAGAGCGGCGCGGGCGCCGATCAAGCGCGCCTCCGCGTGCGCCACGGCGCGCTGCGCGAAGGGGCGGTCGCGCAGTGTCCTCGTGGTAAAGCGCGGCTTCTTCTCGGTTGCCAGTTCAACAAAGGCGTCGATGCCGGCGCGGGCGATGCCGAGTGCCACAGCGGCCTTGTTGTACGCGAGCCGGTTGCCGATGGGCAGGCGCAGTTGCGGCGAGCCGACGTTGCCGCCGATGGGGTTGACGAAGAGACGATCCGGCACGAACACGTCGTCGAGGCGCACATCGTGGGAGCCGGAGCCGCGCATCCCGGCAACGTGCCAGGTGTCGACGATCTCGTAGCCGCCTTTCGGCACCACGGCATAGAGGTTGCCGTCCTCGACCGGTTCGTCGTTGGCGTAGCGCCGCACGGTTGCGCCGAAGAGTTCCGCGTTGTGGATGCCGCTCACGAACTGCCACTGGCCGGAGACGCGCCAGCCGCCGTCCTCCTTGTCGGCGCGGCCCACGGCGGCGGTGGAACTCGCCATGATGGTCATGGGATCTTCGATGAGTTCCGGGCAGTGGGCGAAGCCGGGCGCGATGAGGCCGAAGGTTTCGATGCCGATCATCAGGTTCCAGCCGGCACTGCCGTCGGCTCGGGAGACCGCTTCGATGACGCCGATCTGGGTCATGGGGTCTGCGTCGGCGCCGTGGAACTCCGCTGGCGCCGCCACCCGGTAGAGCCCCTCGCGGGCGAACGCTTCCGCCACCGGTCGCGGCAGGTGGCGTTTGCGTTCCGCCTCGTCGGCGTGTTCGCGCACGAGCGCCGCGAGGCCGATGGCTGCTTCGATGTGGGGGTTGGCGTCGATGTCAGCCGGTCTCTTGCCGGATCGCCTCAAAGGCGCGACCGAGTACGTCGATGATCGCGTCCACGCTGCGGGCACCGGACTGGAAGATGGCGGTGGCGTTCAGCGCGCCCCAGTCGAAGCCCATCGCCTGCACCTCTGCAGCACGCCGCGCGACGTTGCCGACGTCGGCATAGAACGCCTTGCCGGCGTCGTCTCTGGGCGGCACGTCCAGCATCATCTGGTAGCCGATGCTGGCGGGGTCGCGGCCGGCGGCTTCGGCATAGGCGGAGATCTTGTCGCGGCTTTGGCTTGCCACCGCCGGATCGGTGATGGCCGTGGCGAGCCAGCCATCGCCCCGCTCGGCCACGCGCTTGAGCGCTGCCTCCACGTTGCCGCCGATCCAGATCGGCAAGTCGCTTCCCTGCGGCGGCTTCGGCTCCATCGCCATGGCCACCGACGAGTAGTGGTCGCCGTCGAAGGAGATGTTGTCGTCGCGCCAGTAGCTGCGGAGGATGTCGATGGCCTCGTCCATGCGCCGGCCGCGATTGCTGAAACGCTCTTCGAGAGCGTCGTATTCGGATTCCTGCCAGCCGACGCCGACGCCGAGCCGCACGCGGCCACCCGAGAGGGTGTCAAGAGTGCTGATCTGCTTCGCCACCAGCACCGGCTGCCGCTGCGGCAGCACCAGCACTTCGGTGCCAAGGCCGATGGTCTTGGTGGCGGCTGCGACGTAGGACAGCGTCATCAGCGCTTCCAGGATCGGCATCTTCGGCGGATACATGGGCGCTTCGCGGCTCGCGGTGGGGAAGCCCATGACCACGTGATCGAACATGTCGAGCTGATCGAAGCCGATTTCCTCGATGGCCCGGGCGAGCCGCAGCACCGCCTCGCCGCCCTCGCGATAGGACACGCTCGGGAACTCCACCGCCAGTTTCATGCCGCCTCCGGGTCGGTATCTTGCGAGGCGGGTTCCCGCAAATGGTTGTGCGTCACCCGCCGCGCTCGTCAAGGAGTTGGTAGATGCGCTGCACGGCCTGCAGGTTCGCACCCGGCTGATTCACGCCCAGCGTGTCCGCGTGCGCCGTGAGGTCGGCCTCGGCGGCCGTCTCCTCGGCCGATTTGCCTTGGCCGCGCAGCTCCACCACGGCGGCCCAGAGGTCGCGGTAATACGCCTGGACGTGGGTTGCCACTTCCCGACCGTGTTCGCCGGTGAAGGTGGGCCCATGTCCCGGCACCACGAGGTCCACATCGAGCTCTTTGAAGCGCTCCAAAGTGTCGGGCCACTCGTCCACGTAGCCGTCGCCGAGCCAGGAGATGCCACCGAGCATCATGTCGCCGGTGTACACGAGGCGTTCGGCGGGCAGATGGATGACGATGTCGCCGCCGGTGTGGGCGCGGCCCAGGAACGCGAGCTGGATTTCCCTCCCGCCGTGGTACAGCGTGAGACGGTCCGACAACGTCACGTCAGGAGGCACGGGATCGATCTCCTTCGAGGCTTCGACGTGCGCCTCATAGGCCGAGAGCACCGTCTCGGCCTGGACGCGGGCCTCGTCGTCCTCGGCGTCGGCCACGCGCTGGCGCATGGCCTCGAGGGTGCCCGGCTGCCGCGCCAGTTCGCCGGCGAAGGTCGGTTCGCTGAAGGGGTCCGTCGCCATCTTCATGCGGGTGAACTCGTGGCCGACGATGGTGGCGTCGTCGAAGGCCTGGTTGCCGTGGGCGTGGTCATAGTGGAAATGGGTGTTGATTACCGTGGTGACGGGCTTGTCGGTCACCATGGCGATGGAGGCGATGAGGTCTCGCGCCATGGCGGGGGTGATGTGGGTGTCCACGACCACCACGTCCTCGTCGTTCACTACCACCATCGAGTTGCTGTTGAAGATGGGGGCCACGGTCTGCACGAAGTACACGCCAGGGGCGATGAGGGTGAAGCGGTGGGTCTCTGTGGTCACATCCCCATCGGGGGGGACGAAGGGTGCCGGCTCTTGGACGGCTTCCGGCTCGGTCGTCTCGACATTCACCGCCACGTTGTCGCAAGCGGCAAGGGCAAGTGCGACGATGACGACTGGCAGTGCGCTTTTCATGGTGCCTCCTGCGATGCGCGGCTACAGCGGGAGCGCGGCTCGGCGGGTGAAATCGGCTATGATCGAAGCGGTCATTGTGCATGACTGGTGGGGTCATGCAAATCGGGCTGAGGGCGAGCGTGACCCCCGCTGGGCGGGGAGGTAAGAGCGCAGCGCGGGCCGCAAGAGGAGGATTGCGAAGATGCGAACACTGGCCTCTATGGCTCTCGTCACGGCCTTGGCCGCGTTGCCGGCGTCAGCCCACCATGCCTTCTCGGCGGAGTTCGACGCCGATCTTCCTATTCGCATCGAAGGCACCATCACGCAAGTGGACTGGATCAACCCCCATGCCTGGGTGCATGTGGAGATCACCAGGGAAGACGGCGAATCGGAAACGTGGATGCTGGAGGCCGGCACGCCCAACACCCTGCTCCGTCGCGGGCTCACGCGCACGGTGCTGCAACCGGGCATCGACGTAATCGTGCGCGGCTATCAGAGCAAGGACCGCAAGTGCAACCCGATCTGCAAGGGCAGCGGGCGCGACATTACCTTCGCCGACGGCCGCAGCATCTTCATGGGCTCGTCCGGCACCGGTGCTCCCCGCGACGGTGCCGACCCCACGGAACCGCCGAGGGAGTGAATCAGCCGGTGGGGCACTCTGATCTCAAGCTTGTCTTTACGCGCGAGGAACTCCTTTCCGACCACGACTACGCGCGCCCGCACGAGATCCAAGGTCGGCGCCTGCATGGCGGCTACGACGCCGCCGGCAACTACATTCCCCCGCGCTCCCTGGGCCGCGGCAGGGCCATTGCCAGCTGGACCGAATCGCTGCGTCGCCGCGGCGGTGACTTGCTCGATGCCGATTCCTCGCTCCTCACCGGCCCACGCGTGCCGAATCCCGCCCAGCAGAGCCTTTTGGTGCGCAGGGGCCTCGACCGGTTCTTCTGGAACGCCCTCACCATCACGGGCAAGATCGAAGGCCGGGGCCGGATGCTCTCCGCCATGCCGCTGCCCAAGCTTCAGCCCCTGTTCGTGGAGGACATCTCCGGCACTGCCCTCGGCCACCTGCACAAGGGCCTGATGCACGCCCACGGCATCGACGAAGGCGGCGAGCCGGACAAAGGCATCGGCGGCCATGACGTGATGTGGTTCGTGGCCCGTGACCTCGCCTTCGGCGCAGACGCGCACCCGGACGCCGAGCCACCGGAACGCATCGCTCGCCCGGAAGAGGGCACACGCTGGATGCCGAAGGTGGACGAGCCCTTCGAGATGTTGTTCGCGTTCCTCATGAATCTTCTGGTGATCGAGTTCCGTGCCGAGATCGGATTCGCTGCGACGCAGGAAATCATGCGCACGCCCGACCTCTTCCCGACCCGCCGCCCGCAAGCGGAGGAAGCCGCCGAGATCATCGAGCGCATCCGTACGGACGAACGCATCCATGTCGAGTCGCTGCGGCTCTATCTCGGCGAACTCTGCTCGCTAACCGTGCGCACGGTGGACGGCGGCACCATGCCTGGGTCGGAACTCGTCGATCCGTTCTGGCAGGGCCTGCTCGACTGGGCCACCGTCGAGCAGCCCCGCATCGTCGCCGAGCGGATGCACGCCGAACTCAGAGCCCGCATCCTCGACGTGCCAAACGGCCAACGCATCCTCACCGAATTCGATGCGCTAGCGGACCCAGGCTACTCCTTGGCTGCGTAGCCACCCGTGGCTGGCTTTGGGAAAGGCCGAGGGGGCTTCGTTCTGGGATTGTGGGGTACGGGGGTTTGGGTCGGCGGCCCCCCCTCCGAGAAAAGCGGGGACGCTTTTCTCGACTCCCCCGCGAGGGGGGAGTGACAGGAAAGTGCACGCCACCACCGTTGTTGGGGGTGCAAGGGCGCGGGTGCAGCGGCACCAGTCCGCGCTAGCGCGCAGGGGAAAGGTCTTCCGCTTTCCCGGTTGTACGTCAAAGGGCCGTAGGGGACGAGCCTTTCCCCTCCCGGCGCGCCGAGTTCGTTGAAGCGCGCACGGGACGGGACAAGCTCGTCCCCTACGAAGAAAGCGCCGTGCGATCATGGGGTTGCACGATTGTTCCATGGGGGGCGGCCAGACTGCCGTCTCTGCGGTGCAGCCCTTCGAAGCCTGGCCATGGCCGATCAGCCGTAACTGACCCCCATGCCCGCCCGCACGTCGTTGTTCACGCCGTACTGCGGAATCGGATATCGCAGGCCGTTGCGGGAAAGGTGGCCGAGCCCCGCAATCACCTTTGGCAGGTAGGCCGGGGGAATGGCCATCAGCAGTTCGTCCTCCATCACGCCGCCATAGCGCCGTTCCGCGAAGCACGGGATCGACAGGCTTGGTTCCCCCGTCGCCAACGCCCGCCCCCAGGAATCCGCGCAGGCCGACTCGCCCACACACCCCCACTCGAGCTTCTTGTAGCCGCTCCACTGCAGCCCGTTGATGAACAGGATCATCTGCGCTGGCGTCGCGTAAATGAGAGCAATGTCCGGCGGGTTCAGGCGGCCACTCGCAAGCGGACTCACAGCCATAGCCTCATACGAGCCAAACGGTGCCACGTCCATGGAATGCTGGTGCAGCGAGGAATCCTCCACCGTCTCGTACCATACCCCCGCCATGTTCTGCCCGGAAAGCCAGTCCTCGTCTCTCGGCGCAAGTCCGATCACCGTCTTGCACTGCGCCCCCACGAGGTCGTCGGCGGTGATGCCCACGGTCCACCCGTTCCGGCTCGCCTGACCCACGATCTGGTCGGTCGTGTGGATGTCCTTCGGCCGCCGAACCCGGGGGATCTCCTCCATTTCGGCCGCATCTGCAAAGAGTTTCATGCCGATGGGAGTGGTTCTGAGGCGCAGGTAGCGGTTCAGGCCATCCACCAGTTCCTGCCAGTCGATGTTGCTGAGGTCGGTGGCGATCAGGTCGTTGTCGGGCATGTTCCCTTCCCAAGGCTGGCTCGCAAGGCAGTGTACGCCCCCGGCGGTGCAATGGGGTTCCTACCACACTCGCGTCTGGCATATGATCGCGCCCTCACGAGCCGTCGCTTGAAGGGTGCGACGGCAGCCACAGCCCAAGGGGAATGCACGCGATGCCCATGATTCTCAACGAAGAGCAGAACATGCTGAAGGACCAGGCCAAGGCCTTCTGCACCGACGAAGTGCCCATCGGCCAGTTGCGCAAGCTGCGCGACGACGACAGCGCCGACGGTTTCGACCGCGACACCTGGGCCAGCATGGTGGAGCTTGGCTGGGCCGGCATCCCGTTCCCGGAGGAGCACGGTGGCCTCGCCTTCGGCTACAAGGGCCTCGGCGTCGTCACGGAAGAGACCGGCCGCACGCTGGCCGCAAGCCCCCTGTTCGCTACCGTCTGGGTCGGCGGCACCATTCTCAACCTGGGCGGCAGCGATGCCCAGAAGGCGGCGCTCCTGCCGGGCGTTGCCAGCGGCGAGAAGCTGCTCGCGCTCGCGCTCGAGGAATCCCATCGCCACAGCCCCTACGGCATTTCGACCACCGCCACCAAGAGCGACGCCGGCTACACCATCTCCGGCTCGAAGAAGTTCGTGCTCGACGGGCACGTTGCGGACCAGTTGGTCGTCGCCGCCCGCACCAGCGGCAGCGCCGGCGAGCGCGAGGGCATTTCGCTCCTGCTGGTGGATCGCGCCGCCGACGGGGTCTCGGTCACCCGCACAAAGATGGTGGACAGCCGCAACGCCGCCAACATCGAGCTCGAAGGCGTGCAGGTGGGTGCGGACGCACTCATCGGCGCGGAAGGCCAGGGTGCCGACATCTTGGACCGTGCCCTCGACATCGCCCGCATCGGCATCTCGGCCGAAATGCTCGGGGCGGCGCAAGAGTGCTTTGACCGCACCATCGCCTACCTCAAGGAACGCGAACAGTTCGGCGTGCCCATCGGCTCTTTCCAGGCACTCAAGCATCGTGCCGCCAACATGTTCTGCGAGCTCGAACTGTCGCGCTCGTGCGTGCTCGAAGCCCTCACCGCCCTGGACGAAGACCGCACCCCGGAGGAAGTCGCGAAGCTCGCGAGCCTCACCAAGGCCAAGGTCGGCGAAACCTTCCACACGGTCTCCCGCGAAGGCATCCAGATGCACGGCGGCATCGGCATGACGGACGAGTTCGACATCGGCTTCTTCATCAAGCGCGCCGCAGTCACCGAACAGACCTTCGGCGACCAGAGCTTCCACCGCAACCGCTATGGAGAACTCGAGGGCTACTGAGCCGAATTCATCGGCGCGTTCAAGACGGGCGGGGACAAGCCCCGCCCCTACGAGGCCATCGCAACGCAAGGAAAACCGTGAACATCGGCTCAACTCAAGGAACATGAGGCGACGGGAGGCTAGGGTGGTGAGGAACTTCCTGCGGGCGATGGTTGGTGCGATGGCGCTTGCGACCGCGCCGCTCGTGGCGGAGGGTGAGGCATCGGATGCGGCGCTGGCGCACGTAGCACTCAACGTAGCGGACATCGGCCGCTCCGAGGAGTATTACGGCGCGGTGCTTGGGTTCACCCGCATCTGGCAATACCCACCCGACTCCGAGACCCCCATCGAGATCGGCCTGGCGGCGCCGGGCGGCGGCGCCGGGCTCGTCCTCGCCCGACTCAATGACGAGCCGCTGCCGGAAGGCAAGGGCAGGTACGGCAGGGTCATCGTCAACACGGCAAATGCCGAGGCGCTGGCAGC
>JAPPDJ010000026.1 GCA_028824555.1 Gammaproteobacteria bacterium
TCGCGCCGACAGGCGCGCAATCCGGCGGCGGTCGGGGCATTCGAGACGGGCGACCACAAGGGTCGCCCCTACGAGGCGCGCACAGACCATCGGAGGGAGGGCATCTTGCCCTCCATCGCGCCGACAGGCGCGCAATCCGGCGGCGGTCGGGGCATTCGAGACGGGCGACCACAAGGGTCGCCCCTACGAGGCGCGCACAGACCATCGGAGGGAGGGCATCTTGCCCTCCATCGCGCCGACAGGCGCGCAAGCGGCTGCCACCTCCGCCGAGTCCCGCGAGTCCCGCCGCCGGAGTTCGCGCCTGTCGGCGCGTTGGAGGGCGAGACGCCCTCCCTCCGAAGACACCCGCGCCAGGCCCGTCGTCGCAGGTGCGTATGGGCGCGTTGCGCGGTAAAGTAGGGGTTGTCACCGCTTGATCTGAGGACTTGATGGTCGAGATCTCCCAAGCTGCCCAGGAGTACCTGCGCGATCTGCTCGCGAAGCAGGAGGACGGTTGCGGCATCCGCATCTTCGTGTCGGAGCCGGGCACGCCCAATGCCGAGACGTGCATCGCCTATTGCCGCCCCGGCGAGGAGCAGGACGACGACACGCCGGTGCCGTACGAGGGCTTCACGGCGTGGCTGGAAGATCGCAGCGAAAAGTACCTTCTCGATGCGGTGGTGGACTTCCGCGAAGACCGCATGGGCGGCCAGCTCACGATCAAGGCGCCCAACGCCCGCGTGCCGAACGTGGACGAAAACTCGCCCCTCGAAGACCGCATCAACTACGTGCTTTACAACGAGATCAACCCCGGCCTTGCCGCGCACGGCGGCCAGGTGACGCTGGTGGAGATCGTCGAGGAGAGCGTCGCCGTGCTGCAGTTCGGCGGCGGCTGCCAGGGCTGCGCGGCGGTGGACATCACCTTGAAGCAGGGCGTGGAGAAATCCCTTGTCGAGCGCATCCCGGAACTCACGGAAATCCGCGACGTGACGGACCACACGATGCGGGAGAACGCCTACTACCGCTGAGGGACGCCTCCGGGGCGGATGCCTGGCGCACGGCAAGGCGCGCATCCTCGTAGGGGCGAGGCTTGTCCTCGCCCGTGTTGGACAGCAAAGGGCTTCGGTTCCATCGACGAGGGCGACCACAAGGGTCGCCCCTACGAGGCCCGTGACAGATCCAGCGGTGCGTTCAGGACGGGCGACCACAAGGGTCGCCCCTACGGGGCCGTCCCGCATCCACCGATGTGTTTTCAACCCGGGTCGCGGCGGATGCGGGGCCCCGGAGGGAGGGCGTCTCGCCCTCCAACGCGCCGACGGGCGCGCAATCCGGGGGCGGTTGGTGCATTCGAGACGGGCGACCACGAGGGTCGCCCCTACGGGGCCCTAGCCGGCGGCGATGGCGTTCGTCTCGTTCTCGGCTTCTAGACGGTCCCGCAATGGGGCCGCCAGTCCTGTCGCCAGCGAGCGCAGCAGGGCCTCCGTTTCGTTCCAGTCGACGCAGGCGTCGGTGATGGAGACGCCGTATTCGAGGCTTGCCGGGTCGCCGAGCTTCTGGTTGCCGGCACCTATGTTGCTCTCCAGCATCAGGCCGACAATGGAGCGGTTGCCGGTGGTGATTTGTTCTGCCACGGCTTCGGCTACCAGGGGTTGGCGGGTGTGGTCCTTGTTCGAGTTTGCGTGTGAGCAATCGACCATGATGTTGGGGGTGAGGCCGGCGTCGGCGAGTGCGCGTTCGCAGCCCTGCACCGAATCCGAGTCGTAGTTCGGGCCGGAGCTGCCGCCGCGGAGGACGATGTGGCCGCAGGCGTTGCCGCGGGTGTGGACAACGGACACCTGGCCGCGCTGGTTGATGCCGAGGAAGCGATGCGGGCTCGACACCGATTGCAGGGCGTTGATGGCGACGTCGAGCGAACCGTCGGTGCCGTTCTTGAAGCCCACGGCGCAGGAAAGGCCGGAAGCCATCTCCCGGTGCGTTTGCGATTCCGTGGTGCGGGCGCCGATGGCGGACCAGGCGATCAGGTCCTGCAGGTACTGCGGCATGATGGGGTCGAGCGCCTCGGTGGCGAGGGGCAGGCCGAGGTCCGCAATCTGAAGCAGCAGGTGCCGCGCCACGCGAATGCCGCGCTCGACGTGGAAGGTGTCGTCGAGGTTAGGGTCGTTGATGAGCCCCTTCCAGCCGGTGGTGGTGCGGGGCTTCTCGAAGTAGGTGCGCATGACGATCAGGAGCGAATCGCTGGTCTCGCTTGCCAGACGGGCCAGGCGGGCGGCGTAGTCGAGCGCGGCCTCGGGATCGTGGATCGAGCACGGGCCGACGACGACGAGCAGGCGATGGTCGCGCCGTTCGAGGATCGCGCGGATGCCCTCCCGCGCCGCCGCCACGCCATGCAGCACGGCTTCGCTGGCCGGCAGCTCCGTCTTCACCTCATGCGGCGTCGGCAAGAGTTCTTGTGCCAGCACGTTCAGGTTCTCCGTTCGTTCGGCTTGGTCTGACATGTCGGTTTGCTCCCCATGGTTGTCTCGTGCCTCGGTCTCGCCCCCAAAAAAGAAAACCCCGATGGCGTCGCCAATCGGGGTTCTTCGACGGGCGACACCTGCGCCCTCGATTTCGAGTGCGCGTCAGCTCGTGAAAAACCAATACCCGCCCGCAGTTGCCGCGGCTGCGGCGCGCCTTGGGCTCGGCTGGAATGTCGTTCGGGGATTCATGAGGCGGCGATTGTCCCTATGTGGGGATTGATGTCAACCGTTTTTTCCAAGCCCTCCCGCCACACACCCATTTCGTCCCACAGGCAACGTGGCGGAAGTCTCACGAGTTTGTCGATGGGTCCAACACGGGCGACCACAAGCGCCGCCCCTACGAGGCCCGTGCCCCTCTCTCGTTGGCTACACTTCGCCGCGAGCTTTGCCATGCCTTGGGAGACGCGCATGCCGTCAACCACACGCGAACGGTTCGAGCAGGCGCTTGCCGACCTCATGGAGGAGGTGCAGGAAGATCGCCACATCCTCGCCGGCATCCTCTGTGGCAGCCTTTCCCACGACGAGGTGTGGGACAAGTCCGACATCGACCTCGTGCTGGTCTGCACCGACGATCAGAAAACCGGCGTTCATGGCGTGGCGCTGACGATGGACGACATCAACATCCACACCTCCGTCGAGCCGCGGGCGGAGTTCCGGCGCCGCCTGGAGGCATCCACCCGCAACATGTTCGGCCATTCGATGTATGCCAAGGGCCGCCTGCTCTTCAGCCGCGACCCGTCCATCGACCGCCTGTTCACCGAGCTTCAGGACATCGGCGCCCGCGACACCGAGATTCAGGTGATGAACAGCGTCATCCACGCCCTCACCACCCACTACAAGGCGCGCAAGTGGCACGAGGTGAAGGACGACGCGGCGTACACGGCGCTGTGGATTCTGCAAACGGCACGGGCGCTGGCGGAGGCGGAGGTGGGCCTTGCGGGGGAGATCGTCGGCCGCGAAGCACTCGCCGATGCGGTGCGCCTGAACCCTGGGCTCTATGGCCCGATTTATATCGACTTGCTGGAGCAACCCGCCACGGCTTTGGCCAATGGCGTGGCGCTCGACGCCATCGACGCCTGGCTGGAACCCCGCGCCCGGCAGATTTTCTCTCCGCTCGTCGAGTATCTGGAGGCGTCGGGCGGCGAACCCCGCTCCACCACCGAGATATCCCACCACTTCACCCGCAACCACAACGTGGAGCACATCCTCATGGCCTGCGAATGGCTCTCCGACATCGGCCTGATCGAAAGGGCGTCGACGCCGGTGAAGCTCACCACCCGCAGCCAGGTGGAGGTGGAGGAGTTGGCGTTCTTCGCGGCCTGAGGGGCTGCGCCGATCGTCTCTGGATTGCGCGCCTGTCGGCGCGTTGGAGGGCGGGACGCCCTCCCTCCGGGGCCCCGCCTGTCGGCGCGTTGGAGGGCGGGACGCCCTCCCTCCGGGCCCCGCC
>JAPPDJ010000155.1 GCA_028824555.1 Gammaproteobacteria bacterium
CCACAGCGGCGTCTCGTCGCCCTCGCTACGCGCATTCATGAATAATCCGGGCTAGCGGCCGTTACTTGGTCGCGTTGCCCACCGGCAGGTCGAGTTCCATCGAAGCCCCGCCCAAGTCGCTGGTGCCGATGGCGAAGCGACCTTGATAGATGGAGGTGAGTTCGGCGACGACTGCGAGGCCGATGCCGTGGCCGGGGACCGCGGTGTCGGCGCGAGCGCCGCGTTCCAGGACGCTCCTGCGTTCGGAAGGGGAGATGCCGGGGCCGTCGTCGTCGATGCGGATCTCGACGACATCGCCAACTGTCCGTGCCCGCACGCGCACTCGGGAACGGGCGTACTTGTAGGCGTTCTCCATCAGGTTGCCGAGAATCTCCATCAGGTCTCCTTCGTCGAGCTGCACCCGCACCTCGGCGGTGTCGATGGCGACCTCGACGAGCTTGTCCGGCCAGGCGCGGTCGAGCGCTCGCGCCAGACGCTCGGCGGTGGGCGCGACGGCGATGGCAACGCTGGGCGCGCCTCGGCTGGCGGCGGCGCGGGAGAGTTGGTGGGAGACCGCGGAGTCCATGCGACTCACCTGTTCGTCGAGCACCTCGCGGCTGGCGGGACCCAAGTCCCGAAAGGCGTTGCGCAGCACCGCCAGCGGCGTCTTCAGGCCGTGGGCAAGGTCGTCCATGGCGCGGCGATAGCGGTCGCGGCTGGCACGCTCGTGGTCGACGAAGCGGTTCAGGTTGCGCGCCAGCGGCGCAAGCTCCGGCGGGTAATCGTCGCCGATGCCTTCGCTCGCAGCTTCGCTCGCGCGTTCGAGTCCGCGCACACGCTCGGCCATGATGCGCAGCGGGCGCAGGCCCCAGCGCAAGGCGGCGAGCTGGATCAGCGCGAACGCCAAAGCCACCGCGCCGAATGCCACTGCCATCTGCATGCGGAAATCGCGCATCCGGCTGCCGAACCTGCCGCTCGAGTCGACGATCCACAGCGTCACTTGCATGTCGTCCAAGGACTCCCAGATTACGGTGTAGCCAAGAACGAGACGTTCTGCGTCGCCTTCGCCGGTGCGCGTTGAGCTTGCTGCCTCCGGTTCGATGAGGGCGAGTGTAGATTCGCCGGGCCCGGGCGTTGCCGGGATGCGGTCCCAGTCGAGCCCGGCAAGGCGCAGGTAGGGAGACTCCCAAAGGAGCTCGCCGTCGATGCTGCGCACGAAGCCGTGCAGGCCCGCGCCCGGACGGTTCAGGCGCGGGTCGGCGGGGGCGGCGAAGCTCAGGCCATCCGCGGTTTCCTCGCTCGCACTGGTCAAGAGGGCATAGGCCACCGTCTGCAGCTCGTCATGGGTGCGGTCCAAGAGGGCGCCTCGAAACTGCGCGTCGAGCAACCACCCCACTGCGCCCAGAAAGCCGCCGAGCACAAGCAGCGTGACCGCGGTGAGTCTCGCGTGCAGGCTCGGATTGCGCAGTGCGCCAGCTCGCGCCGCTGCCGCGCAAGGAATAAGAACCCTCATTTCCCTGGCAGAGATGACACGACACTAGCCCACCACGCCTACTCGCGCGCCGCTTCGAAGCGATAGCCTTGGCCGCGCACCGTGCGGATGGGCCGCCGCGTTCCGTCCGGGTCGATCTTCCGCCGCAGTCGGCCCAGCAGCACTTCGATGACGTTGCTGTCGCGGTCGTAGTCCTGATCGTAGAGCCGTTCGGTGAGATCGGTGCGGGACAGCACCCGTCCGGCATTGAGCATGAGGTATTCGAGCAGGCGGTATTCATAGGCGGTGAGGTCCACCGTGGCGCCGTACGCGGCGACGCTGCGGGTGCGGGTGTCGAGCTCGACGCCGCCGTGGCGCAGCGTTGGCGAGGCGTAGCCAGACGCCCGCCGCACCAGCGCGTTGAGGCGTGCCAGAAGCTCCTCCATGTGGAAGGGCTTGGTGAGGTAGTCGTCGGCGCCGGCCTCGAGGCCAGCCACTTTGTCGCGCCAGCCGCCGCGGGCGGTGAGTATCAGCACGGGCGTCGAAACCTCTTCGCTGCGGAGCGTGGCAATGAGGTCAATGCCATCGAGCTTGGGAAGGCCCAGGTCCACGATCGCCACATCGTATTCGTACTCGCGACCGTGGTAGAGCCCCTCCTCGCCGTCCGAGGCGATATCCACGGCGTGCTGATCGTCGCGCAGGTACTTGTCGATCTGTGCCGCAAGCAGCATTTCGTCCTCGACCAGCAGCACCCGCATGGTTTACCCCCCTTTGGAACCAACTGTCAGGCTCTCGGAACTTCCTCGGAAGGCCCGACGTTGACCTTCGGCCAGGCACTTCAGAGGGCGCGGCGTCATTGCAGCGACATGCGGCCTTGGGCATCGACGAACACGCTCTTCACGCGACCGTCCACGTCGATGCGGATGCGGTAGCCGGGCGCCGGGCGGGTCACCGACTTCGCGGACACGAGCCGCCCGCCGTGCGCCTGGCG
Organism: Gammaproteobacteria bacterium; assembly: GCA_028824555.1. Lineage (GTDB taxonomy): Bacteria > Pseudomonadota > Gammaproteobacteria > Pseudomonadales > Azotimanducaceae > VXYL01. The sequence goes on from JAPPDJ010000155.1 coordinate 2,442, forward strand.
AACGATGGCCACGGCGTCCTTTAGCGTGACCTGTTCAAGCGCCGGGCGGGGGCGCTCGATGACCGTCTCCTTGGCGGCGCGTTTCTTCGGCGCCTCCTTGTCATCCTTGGCGACGAACCCTTGCGCGTCGCCGGAGGCTTGCGTGGCGAGCCACGTGGCCGTTAGCAGAGCGACGGCGACGCGCCGCAATCCCGTGCCAGCGCCGCCGTCACGTCCCGCCTGCCGCCACGCGCGTCCACCTGCATGACGGCGTTGGCATTTGCGCTCGACCATGGCCCCGTCCTTGGGCGGTCCCCGATGCCTTCGAGTCTGCGGATTTGCCGTGGCGGCGGCAAGGGCGGCCTCGACGGAAAGCCCTGGACATGCCTCGGCTCCGCTAGGAGGCTGCACCGTAGAACGGCGCAGCCTCCGAGCCGAAGTGGTGAGCGAACCTCAGATCGGCGTCACTCGCACTCGAACACGCACGCTGTCGCCAGGGTCTCGCCTCATGCGGGCGGTGTGGGTGCGACCGCCGTAGCGATAGGTGACGTCGTAGCCGACGATCTCTTCTTCGTGGGAGATGTCCTCCACCACTCGGCAGACTTCGCGGCGTTCCCAGGCACGTCCGCGATGGCGGTGATGGCGGTCGTGTTCGCTCGCGATGTCCGCGGCGATGCTGCCACCGAGCACCGCGCCGACGATGGCGCCCACCTGCTTGTTGCGCTTGTTGTGGCCCACCGCATTGCCGATGGCGCCACCGATCACGGCACCGACGATGGGCGCGGTGCCGGAACGGCGCTCAATGCGTGCCGGCACGCGCCTCAGCCGACATTCCTCGCGCGGCGTGATGTGGCGCACAAGCTCGTGGACAGGTTCCACGTCTAGCACCTCTGCCTCGTCGTAAGCGGTGCCCGCCAGCACGGGCGTGCCGACACCAACTGCGGCAGCGATGATCACGGCCTGCATCTTCATTGCGCTTCTCCCATGAGTCCGGTTTCTGGAACGAGCGCAAGCCTGCAATGCCGTCGCTGAACGGAACCTGAACGGTAGACGTCTGCCGAGCACTCCGGAAGGGAAGCGCCCTACAGGCGGCCCGTTACCTACCGAAACGTCACCTTCGCAACCTTATGGTGTTGGTCGAGGGTGACGACCGTGTCGGCGCGGTGGGGGAGGTCGCGCATCATGGCGAGGGTGACGCGGTCGTAGTGCTGGACGAAGCGGTCCACGTCGGCTGCCGTCATGCGCAGTTCCGGGGGCCTGTCTTGCTCCTGCTGCAGGCGCCAGCGGCGCACGGCCGCCATGTCTGGGGCCTGCAGATGGACCAGGGACTCGAGCCCATTGAACAGCTCCGCGTAGGCGGTGCCGAGCGCGTCGTTGACGTGGCTGCGCCAGGTGGAGTCGGGGTCCCGTTGGCGTTCCAGGCTGTTGACGGGCTTGGCGAGCAGCTTGGGCGACGACGGCCGGGCGCCGACGCACCAGCCTTCGAGCACGACGACGTCGGCGTAGCCGGCCACCGTGC
>JAPPDJ010000070.1 GCA_028824555.1 Gammaproteobacteria bacterium
GGCCCAACTACATGGCTGATCGGGCCGTGTTCAAGACCGATGACGGCGTCCGTCTGGCGCCCGAGAAGCGAACCTACTTCGCACGCGGGGATGTCATGACCGAGGCGGCGATCCGGCCAGGGTTTTTCGGCGACCGCTACGTCACGCTGGGCGAGCCGGTGGCGGACGACGCGTGGGGCGTGCGCATCGAGCACAAACCGATGGTGCGCTGGATTTGGCTCGGCGCGCTGCTGATGGCGTTCGGAGGCCTGGTGGCGATGGCAGACGGGCGCTATCGGCGTCTGGCCAGTCGGGATGCCGCACTCGCCCCGGCATAGGAGGGAGCGAATGCGACCGAGGCCCCGAGCTCCGAAGCAATTGCCGACGCGACGCCGGGGCGCGCCGTGACCCGGGCCCGGGCGCTCTTGATCGTGCCGCTCGCGGTGTTCGTCGGCATAGTCGTGCTCCTGTACTCCGGTTTCGGCTTGGGGCGAGCAGACTTGCACCCGTCTGCACTGATCGACAAGCCGTTTCCAGACTTCGAGCTGCCGACGTTGGCGGGCGAACCGCCACGGCGCAGCCGCGACGATCTGGTCGGTGAAGTGCGGCTCGTGAACGTATGGGCCACTTGGTGCCCTACCTGCGCCGCCGAGCATGACGAACTGGCCCGCATCACCGGCGAAACCGGCATCGGCATCGTCGGCGTAAACTACAAGGACGACCCGAACGCCGCCCGCGCCTGGCTCGCAGAGCGCGGCGACCCATACCTGTTCCACATCATCGATGCGCGCGGCGACCTCGGCGTGGACCTCGGCGTCTATGGCGCCCCGGAGACGTTCATCGTGGATGCCGCCGGCGTGATCCGCTTCAAGCAAGTGGGCGCTGTCACCGCTGACACGTGGCGGGATTCGATGGCCCCGGTCGTGGCATCGCTTCAGGCAGCCGCGCCATGACAGGCCGTACGGTCCTTGGCATCACCGCGCTTTGCATCGCGGCCACTCTTGCCTCCGCCGCCTCCTTAGTGGACGCCTACGACTTCGACAATCCCGCACTCGAAGCCCGTTACCGCACGCTCATCGCCGAGCTGCGTTGCCCGAAGTGCCTCAACGTCAACATCGCCGGCTCCGACGCTCCCATCGCCAGCGACCTCCGGCGAGCCGTGCGGCGGATGCTGGAAGAGGGCCGCAGCGACCAAGAAATCCTCGCTCACCTCCAGGACCGCTACGGCGACTTCATCCTCTACAACCCGCCGCTCAGCCCCGCCACGGTGCTGCTCTGGGCCACGCCCGCAATCCTCGTCCTCGTTGGCCTGCTGGTGCTCCGCCGTCTCGGCAGCCGCCGCGACGCCGTGGAACTGACCGAAGATGAACGCGCAAGGCTCGACGCGCTCGGCGCCGAAGACCCGTGATCGAGGCGTGGCCGTGGCTGATCCCCGCTGCACTCGCACTCGCTGCTGTGGTCACGGCGGCATTGCGCCTTTCCCGTTCCGCACGCGAGCAGCGACGCGACACCAACCTCGCCCTCTACCGCCAACGCCGCCGCGAACTCGCCGGCGAAGCGGAAGGCGCGCTGCAAGAGGAACTGCAAACCGAACTACAAGCCCGCCTTTTGGAAGACGAAGCCGGTGAGTCGGGGGTGCCGGCCAACCCCACGCCCGCCACACGCATGCGCCTTGGCACCGCAGCCATCTTCAGCCTCGTCGCCACCGTCGCCGCCGTCGCCATCTACGCCATCATCGGCGAACCCGACGCCCCGGCTCTCGCCAAGGCCGGCACCCTCCTTCGATCCACCGACATCGTGGCAGATGACCCAAGGCTTGCCGTCGCCGAACGAACGCTAGCCGCCCACCTCGCAGCAAACCCGGAAGATGCCGACGCCTGGTTCCTGCTGGGCCAAGCGCAATCCGGCCAAGGCCGCATGGCCGAGGCCGCAATGGCCTTCCGCCACGCCAGCCTCATCAGCAATCACAACCCGACACTCGAAATGCACTGGCTCGGTGCAGCCTTCGCCGCGGGCGACGGCACGCTGGACTCCGACGCACGCATAGCCGGCCAGCGCATACTGGCCGCTCATCCAGACCACGCCGCAACCTTGGAGATCATGGCCGTGGACGCCGCCCGCCGCGGCGACTTCAACACCGCCGCCACCTACCTCGAACGCCTAGCCAGCCAACGCCGCGACGAGGAAGCCGCAGCCCTGGTGGCAGAAATGCTGCGCCAAATCCGCGCCCGCCAGGACCCCACCCGCCCCCTAGTGCAAGTCACCGTGGAAGTCCCGGCCACGCAACTGAACGACCCATGGCTCTTCATCATCGCCCGCCCTCCCCAGGGCGGCCCCCCAGCGGCAGTGGTCCGCCGCCCAGTCTCAAGCGCCACATCCACTGTGGAGGCAACCCTGGACGACGCCCAAAGCATGATCCCCTCAGCCGCCGTCTCGAAGTTCCCCGAACTCGCCATCACCGCCCAAATCACCGAAGGCCGAACCGTAGGCGGCACGATCGCCGCCCAATCCGAACCAACCCTCGCCGCACCAGCCTCCCAACCCAAACTGACCCTACGGCCCGAAACCGCACTCGGGAGGCGCCCGAGTGATTGAGGTCTGCGCGCCGCGCACATAGCGGACACCGCCCGCATGCACAAGCATCGCGGCGTCGCGCGCTCAAGGCCCTCGAGCTTTACGTCTTGGCAGAAGACCCCGCAGGCAAGTGGATGCCAAGCTGGGCCAGCGTCTCCGCAAGTGTGGGCTTGCCGAGGCGGATGCGTTCGTCGTTGAGCAGATAAGTGAAGACGAAGCCGAGGCTGAGCAGGAACACGCCGATGAGGAAGCAGTAGATGACTGCCCTGTCGGGGTGTTGGTCCTTGAGGTAGCCGACGTAGAGCGGGCCAAACACACCCGCCGCGGCCCACGCCGTGAGGAGTGCGCCGTAGATGACCGACATGCGGCGGCTGCCAAAAACGTCCACCACGAAGGAGGGCATGGTGGCGAATCCGCCGCCGAAGCAGAGCAGCACATAGCAGACGAGCGCCGAGAACACCCACGGGTTGGTTTCCGTCATCAGCACGCCAAACACCACCATTTGGCTCGCGAGCAGCACCCGGAAGATGCGCACGCGGCCGATGCGGTCTGAGAGATAGCCCCACACCAGCCGGCCGACGCCGTTGCACAGGGAACTCACCGCGATCAGCGTCGCGCCATATTGCGCCAGTACCTCCGGTTCCAGCGTCGCGTCGGCCAAGCCCCATACGTCTTGCAGGAGCGCGGACTGGAAGCTGATGACCGAGATGCCGGCGGCGATGTTGAAGAAGAACACGAGCCACATGAAGGCGAACTCCGGCGAGCGCAGGCATTCGCCGACGGTGGCCCGATCGAGCGCGTCCGTGGCCGCCGAGGTCTGCCCCGGCGCTGCGGACTCGGGCGGGTCCACCAGGACGGCCGCTGACGGGATGAGCACCGCCGCAAACAGCACGCCGAGCGAGAGGAACACCAGCGCCAGGTCGCCGTCGCTGCGCACGACCAAGAGAGGCGCCAGCACCTTGCTGAGCAGGAAGGCACCGACGCCGAAGCCCATGACGACGATTCCCGTCGCAAGCCCCTTGTGGTCCGGGAACCACTTGGCCGTCGTCGCAACCGGCGTCACATAGCCGAAGCCGATGCCGAGGCCCCCGATGACGCCGTAGCCGATGAAGAAGAGCAGCAGGTTGTCCACCTGCAACGCGAAGCTGCCGATCAAGTACCCCGCGGAGAAGAGCAGCGCACCGGCGAGGGCTAGCTTGCGCGGGCCGAGCTTGGGCAGCAGCGCTCCGCCGATGGCAGCGGCAATGCCGAGAGTAAAGATGGTGATGGAGAACGCCCAGGCCGTGTCGGTGAAGGACCAGCCGAGTTCGCGCACGAGCAGCGTTTGGAAGAAGCTCCAGGCATAGACGGTGCCAAGACAGATCTGCAGCGTGG
>JAPPDJ010000102.1 GCA_028824555.1 Gammaproteobacteria bacterium
TCCGTGGTGATGTTCTCCATGGGCGTGGCTGTGGACGTGCTCGTGGAGATGCTCTTCTTCGTGGGTGTGTTCGTGGAGATGCTCTCCATGGGCGTGACTGTGGACGTGCTCGTGGAGGTGCTCTTCTTCATGGCTGTGTTCGCGGTGATGCTCTCCATGGGCGTGGCTGTGTCCAAAGCCTCGGCCTCTGAGGTGATTGACCAAAAGCCATGTGCCTAGCCCTATGATCAGGAGACCTGAAGCCGTGCCGAGCCAAGGAAAGATCTGTTCCGGAAGGATGTACTGGGAGGCAAAAAGCGCTACTAGACCTAGCAAAATGACGCTAGAGGTATGTGTGAGGGCGACCACACCTCCAAGAAAAAGGGCATTGCCCACGGTGCCGCGCGCGCCGACGAGATAGGCGGCGACAATGGTTTTGCCGTGCCCTGGCTCTAGGCCGTGTGCCGCGCCGAGAAAAAGGGCCAGCGCCAACGCCCCCACGATTAGACCTAAGCTCAGCTCTTCAGAGCGCAGCATATCGCTGAGGGCGTCTGTTTCCCCGTCTTCAGCAGCTACTGTCCCGACGGGTAACCGCCCCGCTTCGCCGATCTCATCTCCCCAAGCTGAAGCTGCAATCGCCATCGCTACTAGTGCTAGCAGTATTCGCTGCATTACTCGTTCTATGGACATGGGTTTTCTCCACGGTAGGCGCTCCTTCGGCACTCTGGAGTGTCTTAGGATGATGGGAGCCGTGGTTGCGCAAGGTTGGAGGCGACAGGGGATAGGACCGAATAAACGGCGTTTCTGATGGTGGGTCAAGCTGCGCTCGATCCTTGCATTCGGCGCGCTATATTCCTTTCGTTGACATCATTCTTTAAGAGACATACCCTTCCTTCCATGACAATTGCGGTGCGCCCCTACCTCCCGGACGATCTGTCCGCCATCTGCGACCTTTACAACGCACTGCTCGTCGGTCGCGTTCCTCACTGCTGGCCGGTGGCACCATCCTCTCTGGATGAAACGCTGCAGGCAGGTGAAATCGAGCGCGAGGAAACGCGGCTACTCGAGCAGGCTGTCCTCGTGGCAAGCTCAGGTGGCGACGGATTCGTCCACGTCGGCCGTCAGGCGACGAACAAGTGGCAGAAGGACGAGATCGGCGCGATTCGCTTCTTAGCCTACCGCCGCGGCGAGCGCGCCGTGGGCGATGCGCTGCTGGCGGCGGCCGAATCTTGGATGCGCGAACGGGATCTGCGGCGCAGCGTCGTCATGCCACAACCGTGGCGTTATCCGTTTTACGCCTTCCCCCACGCCTACTTGTCCGATCACCTCGATCACGTGCAGGCCCTAGTGCGCTTCCGCGGCTATACTAAGACCGGCGGCGAGGTGTTTCTCGACTGGCTGGACATGCAGCCGAAGCTGGCTAGCGATGCTAGCGGCCTCGATTACGAGCTTTGCGTCGAGGATTGCCCGGGGGCTGGCCCCCGACCGGGATTGCGGGTCCGAGCCGTTCAGGACGGCGACGGCATCGGCGAGTGCGAGTTGGTCAGCGGTGCCGATTCCTCCGCTGCCGACGAGGCCCACGACTTCGCGTTCTGCGACTGGCTCGGTGTGAACGAGAAGCACCAGGGCCGTGGTCTCGGACGCTTCCTGCTGGCCCACGCCATGTACTTGGCGCGCGAGCGCGGCTATCGCCACGGTGCCATCAGCACCGCTTTCGACAACGACCGCGCCTTCTTGTTCTATACCAACTACGGTTTCCGGGTCGTCGACTGGACCTACGAATTTGCGCGGGAGCTTTCGTGACCTCCGACCGCTACTGCCAAGGTGCTGCCCATGATTATCGACTCTCATGCCTACTGCTTCCCTCCCGCCGATTCTCCTGCCGGGCATCCAACCGTCGCCGATCACTTGCGCTGGGTCCAAGGCAGTCAGGCCTCTCACCACCAGCCCGCCTGGCGCATCCGCGACCGCGCACCGGCCTCTTCCGATGTGTTGGCAGCTCCCGGTGGAGCCATGGACTTCGACAACCTGCCCGACGTCAATTTCCGCGTTGACCACGACAAGGGTCGGGTGGTGTGGACGATTGATGGCGAGGACTTTACCAAGCAGTTCTATCCGCCCGATTTGCCCCACTTGGAGTACACGCCTCACAACTTGCTGGCCGAGATGGACTACGCTGGCGTCGATAAGGTTCTGTTGCACGTCGATGCCATGTTGGGCCGCGATCCCGCGTTCCAGGCTGAGTCGGTCACCGTCGATCCAGAGCGCATTTATTCGATGGCTCCTGTCGATGAGTGGCGCTTGGCCGGCGAACTCGATGCCGTCATCGCCGAAACCGTCGCTGCCGTTGAGCAGCACGGCCTGCACGCCATCAAGTTCAACCCGCCCCACGCCTATTACTATCGTTCCGATCCGTGGGACGGAGAGCACCTGCGTCCGTTCTGGGAGGCAGTGGCCGCGCTCGGCGTGCCCGTGTTTTTTACGCTCGGCACCGGGCCGGGCGAAGCGTCGGTGTTGCAGACCGTGGAGAGTCGGCGGCGCGGCTACCTAGCAGAGCTCGACATCTTGGTGCGCTGGATGGAGCGCTACCCGGACGTGCTGTGCAGCCTCACGCACGGCTTCCCGTGGCGTCTCTTCCTCGACGACGATCCCTCCGGTTCTCCGAGCCGAGTCGAGTTGCCCGACGAGATATGGGCTCCCTTTGCCAATCCGAACCTGAGCATAGAAGTCTGCTTCCCGGTGCGCCTCGGCGACTTGTTCGACTATCCGTACCGCGAATTGTGGCCAACGCTTGCGCAGATGGTCGAGCGCCTCGGTGCCGAACGGCTACTGTGGGGCACGGATATGCCCTTCCAGAACCGGTTTTGCACTTATCGCCAGTCGCGCCGCTGGATTGAGGATTACTGCGAGTTCCTCTCTGCCGAGGATCTGGCGGCGATCATGGGCGGCACCTGCGCGCGCGTGCTCGGCCTCAAAGTCCGATAGGAGGAATTACCATGGCAGGAGAAACGAGATACCGTGCAGCAATCGTGGGATTGGGTTTTATCGGGGGTGCGGACCAAGTCTCGGGCGACGCCCTCGGCCAGCTCGTCGAGGACCTCGATGGCACGCACGTGGGAGCACTGCGCAATCACGACCGGGTCGATTTAGTCGCCGGCAGCAGTCGAGACGACGGTCGGCGCGAGCGCTTCCACGCGCGCTACGGCGTGCCCGCGTTCGCCGACTGGCGCGAGATGTTCCGCGCAGCCGCGCCCCTCGACATCGTCTCGATCGCCACGTACACCCCCGTTCACGCTGAGATCACTCAAGCGGCAGTAGAAGCCGGTGCCCGCGCCATCTACTGCGAAAAGCCCATTGCGGCGACGGTCGCCGAGGCCGAGGGTATGCTATCTGTCTGCAACGAGGCCGATGCCCTGCTCGTCATCAACCACAACCTGCGTTTCCATCCCGGCTATCGGGGGCTGCGCGACCGCATCGCCGCTGGTGCGCTCGGCACGTTGACTTCGGCCTCGCTCCAGTGGACCTCTGGCCGCCTCGGCAATGTCGGCACGCACATGATCGACGCCGTGCAGATGGTCACCGGCCTGCCGGTGACCGCGATCTCCGGCACCCTCGACCTGTCGAGAAAACCCGACTGCCGCGGCGCAGCCTTCACCGATCCCGGCGGTTGGGGCTTGCTGCGCCTTGGACGCGATTTGCCCGCGGCCGATGGTGCGCCGCAGGGCGACTTGATTTGCACGGTTGACGCGGCCGATTACGGCACTGCGCCGCCGCGCCACCGCTTCCACGGCACCGAGGGCTACGCCATCTGCCGCAACCGCGACATTGAGATCGTGCGCGGCGACGACCGCGAGTTCCTGCCCGACGACTCCCCGGACAGCGGCATGGA
>JAPPDJ010000180.1 GCA_028824555.1 Gammaproteobacteria bacterium
CCGGCCCCCAGCCGGGGTCGACGCCCTCGTTCGCGGCGTGAACCCAGAGCTGCCAGTCGTTGATGTTGGTGGCGCCACAAACCCCGAACTTCATGGATTCCTCCCTTCGGTGCATTCCATCACCGCCGTTCCTTCGCGAGTGTAACGAACGGGGCAGTCACGAGACCTACCGCCAGCGTAGCTGAATGCATCATGGTTGGTCGTCGTCCGGTGCCAGGAGGGCCTTGCCGAGGATCATGTCGGCGGCACGCTCGGCGACCATGATGGTGGGAGCGTTGAGATTGCCGTTGGTGATTGTGGGAAACACCGAAGAGTCGACCACCCGGAGCCCCGCCAGACCGCGCACGCGACACGCAGGATCCACCACCGCGTCGTCGTCCTCGGCCGCACCCATCCGGCAGGCGCCGCAGGGATGGTAGGCGCTTTCGGCGTTGGCGCGGACCCAGCGGTCGATCTCGGCATCGCTCCTGACGGCCGCGCCCGGTTGCAGTTCCTCGTCCCGATAGGCCGCGAGCGCCGGCTGCGCCATGATCCCGCGCGTCAGGCGTATGCAATCGCGCCACACGCGCACATCCCGCTCGTCGGTGAGGTATTCGAAGCGGATGCGCGGGGCGTCCTCCGGCCGCGCCGACACGATCGCCACGCTGCCGCGGCTGAAGGGCTTGTTCGCCCCCAAATGCACCTGAAATCCATGACCACGCAGCGCCTGGCGGCCGTCGTAGCGCACCGCGGCGGGCAAAAAGTGCATCTGCACATCCGGCCACTCGACGGCTCCGGAGGAACGCACGAACGCGCCGGCTTCGAAGTGATTGGTGCTGCCGAGTCCGCCGGTGCCGAGGACCCAGCGCAGGCCGATCCACGCCTTGCCGAGTGCGTTCAGGCGGCCGTTCAGGGTGATGGGCTGGCGGCAGCGGTTCTGGCAATAGACCTCGAGGTGATCCTGCAGGTTCTCGCCGATGCCAGGCAGTTCGTGGCGCAACGCAACACCGGCATCTGCAAGGACATCGGCGGGACCGATGCCGGAGCGTTGCAGGAGCACTGGCGACCCGATCGCCCCGGCGGCGACGATGACCTCCCGCTTCGCCAGCGCCTTGACGGAGCGACGGCCGCGCCGAAAGGTGACGCCAACGGCCGTCTTGCCGTCGAGCAGCAACCGCTCCGCCAGCGCGTTCGTGATCACTTCCAGGTTCGTCCGCGGCGCCGCCGGTCGCAGATAGGCGCGCGCCGCCGAAGCGCGCACGCCGCCGTCCACGGTCATCTGGAACGCGCCGAAGCCTTCCTGGGAGCGGCCGTTGCAGTCGTCCGTGTGCGGATAGCCAGCCTGCAAACCAGCCTCGACAAAGGCGCCGTAGAGGGGATTGCGTTCGTATTGGCTGCCGAGCGTCGTTTGCAGCGGGCCGTCGCCACCGCGAAAGTCATCGGCACCGCCCTGCCATGTCTCCGCACGGCGGAAGTAGGGCAGGCAGTTGCCATAGCTCCATCCGGCTGCGCCGAGTGCCTCCCACTGGTCGAAGTCGCGCCGGTGCCCGCGCACATACACCATGCCGTTGATGGACGACGAGCCGCCAAGCACCTTGCCGCGCGGGCAATCGAGCCGCCGGCCGTCGAGTCCCGGCTCCGGCTCGGTGACATACCCCCAGTTGCTGCGCCGCCGCTTCATCGCTTCCGCGAACGCAGCGGGCATTCGCAAGACCACACTGCGATCAGGGCCGCCAGCCTCGATGAGCAGCACGCGCAGGGAACCAGACGCCGAGAGTCGATTCGCCAGCACGCAGCCAGCGGAACCGGCGCCGACGATGATGTAGTCATACTGGCGCGTTGCCACTTGCTCGTGCATCTCGCGTTTTGTCCTTGGCACCCTGCCGTGGGCAGCGAGTTGCGGGACGGCGACGGGGATTGTAGGCGCGCATGGGATCAAGGGCATCAACCCCAACCACCTCGCAGCAGTTCGCGCAGCGAACTGCCAACGCGCCCGCAAGGGCGCGCCAGCGCGCTCTACGAGCGCGTCGGCAGTTGCTCCGCAACTGCTGGCCTACGGGCTCGCTTTCGCTCACCCTCCGGCTGGTAGGCTAGCGTCTCTCGCACGTCGCCAAAGGGAAGCCGTCCATGTCCGAGCAGCTTGCGTTCCGACCCGCCACCGAACTTGCCGAACTGCTGCGCCGCAAGGAAATCAGTTCGGCGGAACTCACGCGCCACTACATCGACCGCATCGAGCGCCATGACGGTGCCCTCAATGCCGTCGTGGTGCGACGGTTCGAGCAGGCGCTCGAAGAGGCTGCCGTCGCGGACGCCGCCTTGGCGCGGGGCGAACGCCTCGGGCCCCTGCACGGGGTTCCCCTCACCATCAAGGAGTCCTATGTCATGGCCGGAACGCCGGCAACGTGGGGCATCGAGGCGCAGCGCGACAACGTCGCCGACGCCGATGGCCTCGTGGTAAGCCGCTTCCGCGCCGCCGGCGCCCACTTCCTCGGCAAGACCAACGTGCCCGTGGACCTCGCCGACGTGCAGAGCTACAACCCCATCTACGGCACCACCAACAACCCGTGGAACACCGAGCGCACGCCCGGCGGCTCCTCCGGCGGCAGTGGCGCGGCGGTGGCGGCGGGTTTCAGCGCGCTGGAGGCAGGTTCCGACATCGGCGGCTCCATCCGCACCCCGGCGCACTTCTGCGGCGTCTTCGGTCACAAGCCCACGTGGGGCATCGTGCCGATGTCCGGGCACGAAATCGTGCCGCACGTGCCGGACCCAGACCTCTCCGTCTGCGGTCCCCTCGCCCGCTCCGCCGAGGATCTGGCCGTTGCCCTCGACATCATGGCCGGACCCACCGAGCGCGAGGCCACCGGCTGGCAGCTCGCCTTGCCGGAACCCGGCTTCAAGGCGCTGGGCGATCTCCGCGTCGCGGTCTGGCCTACCGACGACATTGCGCCGGTGAGCGCCGAAACCCAGGCGCGCGTTCGCATGGTGGCGGACACGCTGGCGCGCCTCGGGGCGACGGTATCGGACACGGCACGCCCCGACTTCGATATTCGCAAGGCCCATCTCGTCTATCAGAACCTCCTCACCGCGGTGATGTCGAGCGGCCAGCCGGCGGCGCAGATCGAGAGGATCCGCCAGCGCGTGGAGAAGCTCGACCCAGAGGATCAATCGGCCGACGCCGTTGCCGCTCGAGCCTCCGTGATGAGCCACCGCGACTGGATTCGCCACGACTTCCGCCGCGAACGACTGCGTCGCGCCTGGGACGCCTTCTTCCGCGACTGGGACGTGCTCCTCTGTCCGCAGTTTGCCGTGCCCGCCATCCCGCACGACCACGCCCCATTCGCCGAGCGCAGCACCATCGTCGATGGCGAAGCGCGGCCCTACATGGAGTCGATCTTCTGGTCGGGAGTGGTTATCGCGTCGTACCTGCCAAGCACCGTGCTGCCGACGGGCCCGTCAAGCGACGGCCTACCCATCGGCGTGCAAGTGGTGGGCGCGCCCTACCGCGACCGCAAGACCATCGAATGCGCGCGCCAGATCGCTCAGGAAATCGGCGGCTTCGCTCCGCCGCCGAACTTGGCGGGGTAAGGGCCTGCCCGACGCCGGGGCGTCGTCGCGCTAGCGCATGAGGAGGCCCACCCGAAGAAGGGCGACGCATGCGTCGCCCTGTCCGGCAGCAGGGTGCATCGCCGCCAAGTCCGACAGGCTGCTAGTGTGCCGCCCCATAAGTTCGACGTACTTCGGGATGCCCAATCCTCGTCCCGGCCGGCCTTTTGGGGAGAGAGTCTGGCGGCACATCCTCCCTTTTTCCGGCATCGGTGCGCCAGCCAGCGCCCACCGGGAAGGGTGACGTATTTTCGGGACGCGACACTAGCGCGCCCTAACGGGCGCGCCGGCAGCAGCGGAACGACCCATGCGGACACGAAACCACGCAGCGAGTTCCTCTTCGTCAACCCGTCCTGCAGCTACACCTTCCATCGTGTGTACGGCAGCCATCGGATCAAAGTCGAGGCCGTAGCCGTTGTCGGCCAGAAACAAGCGAGCGGTCACCCAAGCCGTGCGCTTGTTGCCGTCCGCGAAGCCGTGGTTCATCGCGATTCCATAGGCATAGGCCGCTGCGAGCGACGCCGCGTCGGGGTCGCCGTAGGCTGCGAGGTTCAGCGGCCGCGCCAAAGCGGATTCGATTGCGCCCTCGTCGCGGATGCCGTCGAGTCCTCCATGCTCGGAGATCTGGCGGTCATGCACGGCCACAACCACATTGAAGGAAACCCAACGCCAAGGCGCGTGCTTCGCGCTCACTTGGCCAATGCCCGCAGAACCTCCCGATCGTCATGCATGATGTCTTCCGCAATCGCCATCTGACGCGCGAACTCGGGGTCGTACGGAGTGAGCCGATAGCCGCCTCCGGGAGCCTCGGTCAAGTGGAGGACGTCGCCCTTCCTTACCCGCAGCCGCGCCAGCGCCTCCTTCGTGAGGATGATCCCCGAGGACGCGCCGACCGTCGTTACCTTGAATGAGAGCACTTGATCATCTCCGTTCCATATAATGTCGATTATATGTTTGGCGCGGCAAGGATTCCATGCCGTGCCCAGCTTTAGCGTCAGCGACCCTAGGCCAAGGTGCCCTCGCTCCGTAGCGTCAAGTCTTCAGACCCAACTCCGCGAGCTTCCTCGTCAGGGTGTTGCGGCCCCAGCCCAAGAGGACCGCGGCGTCGCGTTTGCGGCCGCCGGTGTGTTCGAGGGCGGTTTGGATGAGGGTGGTTTCGAAGGCGGGCATGGCTTCGCCCAGGATGTTGGATTCGCCGCGGGTGAGGCGTTCCTGCAGCCAGGTTCTGAGGAGCGCTTCCCAGTCGCCTTGGCCGGCGGTTGGGTCGTGCTCGGCGGCGAGTTCAGGGGGGAGGTCGGTGATGTGGATTTCCCTTCCCGGCGCCATCACGGTGAGCCAGTTGCAGGTGTTTTCCAGTTGGCGGACGTTGCCGGGCCACGGCAGGGATTGCAGAAATTCCATTGTTTCCGGGAGGATGACCTTGGCCTCACCGCCGAGGTTGCGGGCGGCACGGGCGAGGAAGTCTGCTGCCAGCATGGGAATGTCGGTGGCGCGCTTGGCGAGGGTCGGCACGTGCACGCGGATGACGTTGAGGCGGTGATAGAGGTCTTCGCGAAAGCGTCCTTCCGCTACGAGGCTCGCAAGATCACGGTGCGTCGCGGTGATGATGCGGACGTTAGTGCGCACGCTAGTTCGCCCACCGACGCGATAGAACTCGCCTTCAGCCAGCACCCGCAAGAGCCGCGTCTGGGCATCCGCTGGCATGTCGCCGATTTCGTCGAGAAACAGGGTTCCGCCATCGGCCTGCTCGAAGCGGCCGATGCGCTGGTCACGCGCGCCGGTGAAGGCGCCGCGCTCGTGGCCGAAGAGCTCGGACTCGATCAAGTCATGCGGGATGGCGGCCATGTTGAGCGCCACGAAGGCACGCCGGGCGCGCGGGCTGTGGTTGTGCAGGGCGCGCGCCACCAGTTCCTTGCCGGTGCCGGACGCGCCCTCGATCATCACCGTGATGTTGGATTGCGACAGCCGGCCGATGGCGCGGAACACCTCTTGCATCGCCGGCGCCTTGCCGATGATTTCCTGTTCGCCCTCGACCGGCGCCGCATCTTGGGCCGACTGCGCCCGTTCCTTACCGAGCGCAATCGCCCGCGCCACAGTGGCCACCACGTCGTCCACGTCGAATGGCTTCGGCAAATACTCGAAGGCACCGGCCTGGTAGGAACTAACTGCGCTGTCGAGGTCGGAGTGCGCCGTCATGACGATCACGGGGATGTCCGGCAGGCGCTCGGCCAGCACGGAAAGGAGCGCGAGGCCCCCGGTTTGTGGCATTCGCAAGTCCGTCAGCAACACCGCCGGGGCGTCGACGTCGAGGCGTTCGATCACCTCGTCCGCGGCAGCGAACACGCGGCAGGCATAGCCGGCCTGCGTCAGCGCCCGTTCCAGCACCCAGCGAATGGAGCTGTCGTCATCCACCACCCACACTTCATTGCTCGACATCGGGATGTCTCCAGTTCACGCGCGCCTTCCAGGCGCGTTCGCGCGCCTTCCAGGCGCGTTCGCGCGCCCCGCGGGCGTATCGGCAGTTCGCTGGAGGAGCTGCCTTTCCTTCCCGTTCGGGGCCTGCACCTGTTTCACAGGCAGATAGAAGGAAAACGCCGTTCGCCCGGGCTGGCTCTCGTGCTCGACCACGCCGTTGTGCTGGCCGACGATGGTTTGGGTGATGGCGAGGCCCAGCCCCGATCCATCCGGACGGCCGCTGATCATCGGATAGAACAGTCGATCAGCGATGTCGGCAGGAATGCCCGGCCCGTTGTCGATGAAGTTCATGTTGGCCACCAGCCGATGGCGCACCGAACCGATGGTGAACTGCCGCACCGAGCGCGTCTGCAGGACGATGGTGGGTTCCGGCACTTCCACCACCGCCGCAAAGGCGTTCTTCAGCACGTTGAGGGTGGCCTGCACCAGCTTGCCCAAGTCTCCTTCCACCTCGGGCACGCTCGGATCGTAGTCGCGCTTGAACGTCACCTCGGCCGGCCGCTCCGCTTCGAGCAGGCGCACCACCCGTTCGATCACGTCGTGCACGTTGACGGCGTCGAAGTGCGGTTCGTCGCTAGGGCCAAGAATGCGATCCACCAGCGAGCGCAGCCGATACGTTTCCTCGATGATGACGCTGGTGTACTCGCGCTGCTCCTCGTCGCCAAGCTGCCTGGCGAGAAGCTGCGCCGCACCGCGAATGCCACCGAGCGGGTTCTTCACCTCGTGGGCGAGGCCCCGCGCCAGCTTGCGGGTGGTTTCCTGCAGCGACACCTGGCGTTCGTCGTGGTCGATGCGCAGGAACCGATCCTGCGGTCTAAGTTCCACCAAAAGCTCCGTGTCCGAAAGCGGCTCGATGGAGTAGTCGAGCCGAACCGCACCGCCGTCGAGCGCGAGATTGGCGGCGCGCTTGGTGAAGGCCTGGCCGGTTTCAAGCACCCGCGCGAGTTCTCGCGGTGTGGCGTTGGAATCGCTCAGAACCTCGTCGATGCGCCGCCCCACCAGCGCCCCGTCGCTGTGCCCGAAAAGAGACTGCGCCGCCTGGTTCAGATAGGTGATGCAGAACGACTCAGCGAGAGATGCGTCCTCACGCGAGGAAGCGCCTCTCGGCTTCGCACCGCGCAGAAGTTTCGCGCCAGCGAAACCTCCAACGCGCCCGCTAGGGCGCGCCACGACAACCACCGCCGTGGCGAGCTGCTCCAAGATGTCTCGATAGGTTGCGATGGGCTTGACTCCCGGTTGCGCCGGAGCCGTTCCATGCGCGAGGGCAACCCCCGCAATCCGGCCACGCACGGCCCTGGATGCAAGTTGCATTCCACGACCGGCTTCGCGACGGACGGCCTTCAGAGGAAAGGCCGGATGCTCCCGCCGAAAGCGACTTCTCGTTTAGGCGTCGGCGCGCTCGTTGGAACGCGCATGCCTCATTTTAGTGCAGCCCGACGAGAAGCGCGCAGCAGGTGGATGATCTTGGGGCGACTCTCCGCTAGAACCATGCCGTTGGCATCGACGATGCGCACCGCCAGTTCGTGCCGGCCGCGATCCAACTCGGCAAGATCAAAGGTGAGGCCGTCGCTCTGCTGTGCCGCTTGGCCATCGAGCAGCACGATCGCGCGATGGTTGGGCTCGAGGCTCGGCTCCGTTGCCGCGACGATGCGGATGCGGCCGTCGTTGGCGCGGGTGGCCTCGTCCTGGGGCCACTCGATGTTGACACTGCGGTAGCCAGCGAAGGCGTCGGACGGTGTCGCGACCGGGTCGGGAGCGCGCGGTTGCAACGGACGGGCGCGATAGGTGTTGGCGGCGCGGGGCACCACGCGCTCGGCTGTGGAAGCCGGCACGTCGGTGAAGGTGACTCGTCCATCGCCGTCGACCAACCGATACATCGGCGCCGCACTCGCGCAGACGACCAAGGCCGCCGCCACCGCTGCCAGCGATCGCCGCACCCACCGACCACTTTGCTTCATCGCTCTTCCTCGTTTGCCCCAGGTTGGTGCATCTTCCGAACCACCACCCGCACCACGTCATCATCTTCTTCACTGCTCACCACCTCGTGCCCATGCACGCGGCACCAAGCCGGAATGTCCTCGAGTACGCCCGGATCGGTGGCAAGGACTTCGAGCGTCATGCCGGCCGCCAAATCGCGCATCCGATCTTGGGTGCGAATGACCGGCAACGGACACAGCAGGCCACGTGCGTCGAGGGTTTCCATGATGCCTGCCTCGTGCTGCACAAATCGCGCGCCTTGCGGCGCGGTGGAGGGCAACGCCGCCAAACCCCTCGCTTACGCTCGGCGTCTGGCCCCAACCCCCACCTAACCATGACCTTGCACCTCATACGCGGCGCTTCGGCGCCGCTCCTGTGGTGCAAGCTCTTGGCGCCTCCCTCCAGAAAGGCCTCAAGCGAGCCTCGCCCCCACGGTCCAATCCCGCGGCACTTCCGTGGGCGACAGCGGCCGCACCGCATACTCGTCCACACGGCCATCCCGATGACTCACCTGCACGGTTACGCGCTCGGCATCCCGCCCCTGCGAATAGCGAGCGACGATGCGCGCCGCCAGGTGCAGGTCCGCGTCGTCCGCTTCGCCGTCGATGAGCGTGAGGGGGCCTTCGTGGCTCGTGGTGTGCAAGGATGCAAACCGCTTCGCATAGCCACGCAGGAAGCGGTTCTCGCCCTCCTCGCGACCGATGATGAGCTTGAAATGGGGCCGTGGCCTCAGGTGCCGACCCACCTTGAGCAGCACGATGTCGTCGAGCTCGTAGTCGCGCTCGCCTCGCGCCTGCCACAAGTCCGCGAGCTTGGCGGAATAGACCTCGTTGGTGAGGAAGCAACAGCCGCCGGCCGGCTGGGCATAGTCCGTGAGCCCAAACCGCGCCGCGAGCTCCATCTGTGGCTTGCGATTGCGACCGTGGAAGCCATAGAGACGGTCGCGGTCCACCCAGCCTTCCCGTTCGGGCAGGGTCGGCGACAGATGGTGCGCGCTAAGCGGCCGCAACAGACGATCGTCGGCGCCGGATTCGGTGGCGATGACGGGCATAGCGTCGGCGCGCTGCGACTTCGGCCGCTGCCCCACCACCTCGCCGGTGACGATGAAGTCGAAGCGACCATCGTCCATCAACCCCCAGACCCGCGTGCGGTCCACCATGAATATCTTGCAGTCGAGGCACGGGTTGAGGTGCTGGCCATAGCCGTGCTTGGGATTCAGCACGATGTCCTTGTATTCGCTCGAGACGTCGATGATGTGCAGCGGAATGCCGAGCTGCTCCGCCACCCAAAGGGCGTTGTTGCGCTTTGGCGTCGCCCGATCCCGCTTGCGGATGGCATGGGTGTGCCCCTCCACGCAAAATCCGGTGTAGAAGTTGACGCCCTCGACCTCGATGCCCTGCTCCTGCATCACGCGCGCCGCCAGCATCGAGTCGAGGCCGCCGGAAATCAACGCGGCCGCGCGACGCGGGCGCGCTGGCGGCTTGGCGCGAGATTGCGCGATGCTGTGTTCTGCACTGGCCATGGCCTTTGCGTTCCTCTCTGGAGGGAGGGCGTCCCGCCCTCCATACGCGCCGCAAGGCGCGTCCGTAAGCAGCACTAGTCGAGGATTTCGCCCCTCGTCGCGGACGCCTGAGCGCCTGTCGGCGCTACGGAGGGCGGGACGCCCTCCCTCCAGAGTATCTTACGCCCCATGAAGGCCCTGTTGCAGCGCGTCGCCGAAGCGTCCGTTCGGGTCGGCGACGAAACCATCGCCGCGATCGGCCCGGGGCTCGTGGTGCTGCTCGGCGTCGCCCGAGACGACACCGAACGCCAGGCGGGGCGCCTCGCCGAACGCACCCTCGCCGCCCGCCTCTTTCCGAGCGACAGCCATCCCATGGACCGTTCCGTGCTCGACGTCGGCGGCGAAGTGCTGGCCGTTTCGCAGTTCACCCTCGCCGCCGACACCAAGAAAGGCAACCGGCCGGGGTTCGCCACCGCCGCGCGCGCAGAGGTGGCCGAACCCCTCTACGACCTCTATTGCGCGGCACTCACCGGCGGCGGGGGCCGCGTGCAAACCGGGCGCTTCGGCGCCGACATGCAGGTCTCGCTCGTGAACGATGGCCCGGTCACCATCATTCTTGAGGCTTGATCATCCGCGACAGGGCAATGCCCACCTCGAACAGCACCCAGGCCGGAATCGCCAGCAACACCTGGCTGATGATGTCCGGCGGCGTCAGCAACATGCCGACGAAAAAGCAGCCGACGATGACGTAGGGCCGCTTCGAGGCAATGCCCTGCGGCGTTGCCAGCCCCGACAGCACGAGCAGCACCGTCGCCACCGGGATCTCGAAAGCGAGACCAAAAGCTAGGAACATCTTCAGCACGAAGTCGAGGTAGTGGTTGATGTCGGTCATCATCGCCACGCCCTCCGGCGTGACGCTGGCGAAGAACTCAAACACCAGCGGGAAGACAAGGAAGTAGGCGAACGCCATGCCGAGATAGAACAGCACGATGCTGGAGAAGAGCAGCGGCGCGGCGAAGCGTTTCTCGCGCAGGTACAGCCCCGGCGAGACGAAGCCCCACATCTGGTGCAAGAGCAACGGCACTGCGGCAAAGATCGCGGCATAGATGGCGAGCTTGAAGGGGGTAAGGAACGGCGAGGCGACCTGCGTCGCAATCATGTCGCCCGGCAGCTTCTCCTGCAGCGGGCCGGAGATGAAGGCGAAGATCTCGTCGATGAAGTAATACATCGGCACGAACAGCAGCGCCACCGCCGAGAGCGACCGCAGGATGCGCCGGCGCAGCTCGATGATGTGGGAGAGGAAGGGCTGTTCGTCGGAGTCGACCTGTCGGTCGTGTTCTTGCTCCTCTTGTGAGGCGACACTTCCTCGTGCCGCAGATTCCTCGTGCGAGGGAACGCCGGGCTCGCCTCCCCCTACGGGAGGTTCAGCTTCTGGACCGAGTTCCTCGCCGGATCGATGCCCGCCGGAGTCGTCGTCAGCCACGTCTCGTCAAGCCTCGTCTCGGATGCCGGCCCGATCAGGACTTGGCGACTGCCGAACTTCCCTGCTCCGAAACCGCTTCGGGCTGAGCCGCTTCGGTGGCGTCTGGCTTCGGAATCGTCGGATCGATGCGCGCCTCCTCTCCGATCGCCTTCACCTCCTGCTGCACCCGCTTCACGTCTTCCATGATCTGTTCGTTGTGAAGCTGGCGACGCACCTCGTCCATGCCGATCTCCCGCTCCACCTCGGTCTTGACATTGTAGTAGGCCCGCCGCATGCGCCCGAGCGTCAGCCCTAGGCTGCGCAACGCCCCCGGCAGCCGCTCCGGCCCCAACACCAAGAGCGCCACCACCGCCGCCAGCATCAGCTCCGGAAAGCCGATGTCAAACATTCGACTCCCGTTCTGCCTTCGCAGCGCGGTTCGGGCTGCCGTCGTCGCCAGGACCCACGGCATCGCCTTCGATGGTCTTCTGCTCCGCTTCCTCGCGCTCGTTCACGGCCTTGCGAAAGCCCTTGATGGCAGTGCCGAGATCCGAGCCAAGCGTCTTCAGCCTCCGCGGCCCGAATATGAGCAGCACGATGGCAAGAATGATCAGGAGTTCCCAAGGGCCCATGCCAAACACGACGCACCTCAAGGAGAAACAAGGGCGAGCATTATACGGCGCTGCGGCGCGGCTCACCGCACGCCGGAAATCCCCGATGGAGTGCCGCGTCGCGCGCTAGCGCGCCCTGAAGGGCGCGTCGGCAGTTCGCTGGCGCGAACTGCTGGCCTTCGTGCTCGCGTTCGCTCGCAGCTACGGCTACCAGCCTGTCCGACTTCGCCGCTGGCGCGGCAAAGTCCGACAGGCTGCTAGCGCAACACCAAGAGCAGCGCCACCGCGCCCGCAACGACGGCGGCAGCCGCTTCCGGCGACACCTCCCGCCATAGCACAACCCCAAGCACGGCGAGAAGCACGGCGCCGGCCAGGCGGCGGCGACGGGCGCGCTTGCGGGAGGTCGCCTCCAACTCCGCCAGTCGCTGGAGGGAGCGTCGCTGGGCATCAAGGCGCCGGTCGAACTCCGCCAGCCGCGTCGGCGCTTCCGCCAGTGCCGCTGGCAGGCGTGGAAGCTCCGCCACGATGGCGGGGGCGTGGTCGGCGATGGCCTTCAGGATCGCTTTGGGGCCGTGCCGTTCTGCCACCCAGCGTTCCATGAACGGCTTGGCCGTGCTCCACAGGTCAAGGTCGGGGTATAGCTCCCGCCCCATGCCCTCGATGTTGAGCAGGGTCTTCTGCAGCAGCACGAGCTGCGGCTGCACCTCCATGTCGAAGCGCCGTGCCGTGGTGAAGAGCGCGACCAGAAAGTGGCCGAAGGAGATGTCCTTCAGCGGGCGCATGAACAGCGGCTCGCCGAGCTGGCGGATAACCGCGGCAAACTCCAGGGTGTCGGTGTCGTCGGGAACCCAGCCAGAGCGAACGTGCAGCCGGGCGATTTCGAGGTAGTCCCGGTTCAGGAAGGCGAGCACATTGCGGGCGATGTACCACTGATCCTCGTCCGTGAGCCGGCCGATGATGGCGCAGTCCACGGCGATGTAGCTCGGGCTCGCAGGCTCTTCTGCGTTGATGAAGATGTTGCCCGGGTGCATGTCGGCGTGGAAGAAATTGTGCTGGAACACCTGCGTGAAGAAGGTCTCGACGCCGCGCTCGGCCAGCTTCTTCATGTCGGTGCCGGCCGCCTGCAAGGCAGCCACGTCGGCGATGGGGATGCCGTGGATGCGCTCGAGCACCAGCACCGACTCGGCGCAACGCTCCCAGTACACCTGCGGTGCGTAGAGCAGCGGCGAGCCGGCGAAGTTGCGCCGCAGGGTGGCCGTGTTGTCCGCCTCCTTCAAGAGGTTCAGCTCGCCGAAGATGGTTGCCTCGTAGTCCGTCACCACGGCCTTGAGGTGCAGCCGGCGCGCGTCGCGAGAGAGCCTCTCGAGCAAGTTTGCGATGGTGTGGATCAGCCGGATGTCGCTCTCGATCACCCGTTCGATGTCGGGTCGGATCACCTTCACCACCACCGCATCGCCTTGCGGGAGAGTGGCGGTGTGAACTTGCGCCAGCGACGCGGATGCCAGCGGTTCAGGGTCGAAATGCGCAAAGAGTTCGTCGATCGGGGCGCCGAGTGCACGTTCGACGGTGTCGACGGCAATGGCGCCATCGAATGGCGGCACCCGATCCTGCAGTTTCGCGAGTTCGTCGGCGTAGTCGGTGGGCAATAGGTCCCGGCGGGTGGAGAGAATCTGGCCGAGCTTGACGAAGACTGGGCCCAAGTCCTCCAGCGCCCGCCGAAAGCGAACCGCGTCCGCCGTGCGGGGTCTCGGCAGCAGTCCGAGCGGTGACAGCTTTAGCCACCACCGCCGCCCGGCGAATCGAGCGATGCTGGCGTCGAGACGGTAGCGCACCACCGTCCAGGCGATCCGCAGCATTCTGAGCAGTCGGCTCATCCGGGCGGCGCCGCAGTTGTGCTCCGACCGTCAGGCGTCGTCAGGTTCCGCCGGGACGTCAACGCGGCGCTCCAGGTCCTCGACCCGCCGCCTAAGCTCTTCGAGTTCTAGCTCCACATCGCGCGAGCCGCCCGGCGTTGCCCCTAGCGCCGCCTCTAACACCGATTGCGCCGCGCGGGCACCAAGACGCAACGCGTCGCCCACGTCCTCGCCGATGGCACCAAGGTCGGGGTTCGGCAGCCCGTCCGGCAGCGGCAGGCGAGGACGCAGCAGCGCCAGGAAGTCGGCCATCACATCGTCATCCCCATGTGTCGATGCGGCATCGTCGTCGGCAAAGCGCGACAGCAGGCCCGCCACCGAAATGCGAAGCGTCGCGTCGCAATCCGTCACCGAGTCCGACATCACGGACAGAGCCGCCTCCTCGTCCTCGCCAGCCTCGAACTCCACCACAAAGCGCTCGTTCGGTATCTCGATGCCGACCCGCTTGCCGGCAAGAGCCGCGGCGCGTTCCGGATTGACCCGCGCTGCCATCTGCAACGCGGCCCGCACGATCTCCACTTGCAGCCTCATGATTTCTCCCGCACTCCCCGATGAATCGCAACAATGCCGCCGAAGATGTCGTGGCACTCCACTTGCGCAAAACCGGCATCTTCCATCATGCCGCTGACGGTGTCCTGATCGGGATGGCTGTTGATGGAGTCCACCAGATAGCGATACGGTGCCGCATCGCCCACCACCAGGCGACCTAGGATCGGCCACGCGCCGCGATAGGCATCCCACAGGCCCGCCAAGAGCTTCGGCGGACCGGCCCGCGGCTTGGCGAATTCCAGCACCACCGCCACCCCGCCAACGCGCAGCACGCGGTGCATCTCGCGCAAGCCCGCCACCTTGTCGGCGAAGTTGCGCAGGCCAAAGGCGACCGTGACCGCATCGAAGGCACCTTCGGGGAACGCGAGTCGGGTGGCGTCGGTCTGCACGCAATCGACGTTGGCAGAGCCCTGGTCGAGCATCCGGTCGCGCCCCACCGCAAGCATCGAGGCATTGATGTCGGCCAGCACGACGCCGCCTGAGCAGCCCACCGCGAGAGCCAGCAGCGCCGCCACGTCGCCGCTGCCGCCGGCCAGGTCCAAGGCGCGCTGGCCGCGCCGCAGCCGCGTCAGCTCCACCAATGCGCGCTTGAGCAGGCGATGGGTGCCGAGCGACATGAGGTCGTTCATCACGTCGTAGCGCTCCGCCACAGCGTCGAACACCTCGGCGCTGCGACGCCTCTGCTCCGCGCCGGCCGCAGGCTCGCTCGAGGCCCCGTCACTCACTGCGGCGTCCACTGGCCGACGGGAATCGCCGGCAGCCTCGATCCGTTCATGGCGCGAAGTTCCGTCTCGTACTGCGCCCAATAGCGCGCTTGGTTGTCGCCGAGGTCCTTGAGGTAGGCCCACGAATAGATGCCGGTGTCGTGACCGTCATCGAAGACGATGCGGATGGCGTAGTTGCCGATGGCCTCGAGGCTTTCGATGCCGACATGCTTCTTGCCCGTCTGCACGACGCGCTCGCTCTCGCTGTGGCCGCGCACTTCGGCGGAGGGTGAATACACCCGCAGCAACTCCGCCGGCAGCGTCATGGGCTCGCCGCTCGCATAGCCAAGCTCGAGCGTCTTGCTGGCCGAGTGATAAACGATGCTGGTGGGGTTCACCGCCTACCCTCCAAGAGCTTCTGGTGGGCAGGTGGGATGCCTTCGGTCAGGGGGCGTCGAAATGTGTGCGTAGCCATGGTGAAATGTCCGACTCGCCAGCTACAGGATGTAGCGCGACAAATCCCGGTTCGTCGCGATCTCATGCAGGTGCTCATCCACATACGCGGCATCGATGACTGCCTGCTTGGCGCCCTCGCCGGCATCGAACGAGATATCGTCGAGCAGCCGTTCCATCACCGTATGCAGGCGCCGGGCACCGATGTTCTCGGTGTGCTCGTTCACCTGCCAGGCGATCTCCGCCACCCGCTGCAGGGCGTCGTCGGTGAACTCCACCGCGACATCCTCCGTCGCCATCAGCGCCTTGTACTGCTCGGCGAGGGAGGCGTCCGGTTCTGACAGGATGCGGCGGAAGTCCGCCGGCGTCAGCGCGGCGAGCTCTACCCGAATGGGCAGACGCCCCTGCAACTCCGGGATCAAGTCCGATGGCTTGGCGAGATGGAACGCCCCGGAGGCGATGAACAGCACGTGATCGGTTCGCACCATGCCATAGCGGGTCGAAACCGTGCAGCCTTCGATGAGCGGCAAGAGGTCGCGCTGCACACCCTCGCGGGACACGTCCGCGCCATGGCCCTCGGCGCGACGTGCCACCTTGTCGAGTTCGTCGAGAAAGACGATGCCCGTCTCCTCCACTGCATCCACGGCCTGCGCCTTGAGCTCGTCTTCGTTGATGAGCTTGGCCGCCTCCTCTTCGGTCAGCCGCTTGAGCGCGTCCTTGACCTTGAGCCGCATCTTGCGCGAGCGCCCGGTGGGAAGGTTGGAGAAGAGATTCTGCAACTGGTTGGTGATTTCCTCCATGCCCGGCGGCGCTGCCATGATCTCGACGCCGACGTGGCCGAGCTCCACCTCCAACTCCACGTCGCGCTCGTCGAGATCCCCTTCGCGCAGCTTCTTGCGGAACACCTGCCGCGTGCCGCTCGCCGAACCGAGCTGGTCGCCGTCCTCACCCGCAGTGGGCGCCGGCAAAAGGGCGTCGAGCACTCGATCCTCCGCGATGTCCTCTGCCCGCGACTGCACCTGCTGCATGGCCTGCTGGCGCAGCATTTTCACCGCCACGTCCACCAAGTCGCGGACGATGGACTCCACGTCGCGCCCGACGTAGCCGACCTCTGTGAACTTCGTCGCCTCCACCTTGATGAAGGGGGCGCTCGCGAGGCGGGCGAGGCGGCGCGCGATTTCCGTCTTGCCGACACCGGTCGGGCCGATCATGAGGATGTTCTTCGGCGTCACTTCTTCGCGCAGTTCCGGTTCGAGCTGGATGCGCCGCCAGCGGTTGCGCAGCGCCACCGCCACGGCGCGCTTGGCCTGGGTCTGGCCGATGATGTGCTTGTCGAGTTCATGCACGATCTCGCGCGGGGTCATGGTGCTGCTCATAGCGACTCGATGCTGACGTTGTGGTTGGTGTAGATGCAGATGTCAGCGGCGATGGCGAGGCTGCGTTCGACCACGGCGCGGGCGTCCATGTCGGTCGCATCGAGCAGCGCCCGCGCCGCCGCCTGGGCGTATGGCCCGCCGGAACCGATGGCGATGAGGCCATCTTCCGGTTCGATCACGTCGCCGTTGCCGGAAATCACCAGCGACGAATCCGCATCCGCCACCGCCAGCAGCGCCTCCAAGCGCCGCAGGACGCGATCCGAGCGCCAGTCCTTGGCAAGCTCCACCGCTGCCCGCACGAGGTTGCCCGAGTACTTGTCGAGCGCACCTTCAAAGCGCTCGAACAGGGTGAAGGCGTCTGCCGTGCCGCCGGCAAAGCCGGCCAGTACGCGGTCGTCACGCAACCGCCGCACCTTGCGGGCATTGGCCTTGAGCACGGTGTTGCCGACCGTGACCTGACCGTCGCCGCCAAGCACCACGCTACCCGCCCGCCGCACGGACAGGATGGTCGTCCCATCGAATTGATCCAAGTGGCGCCCAACGCCTCGCATCGCCTTGCCCAAGAGGGATAGTAGCGCGCCCGCATCGGATAGTTTTTTTCCATGGCACCGACGTCGGCGGGAGCGCTGCGGGCGACGTGACGGCCTTGGGGCGCCTGGTGCGGCCTACAATTCGGGTCCAAGCCCCATGGCCTACGGAGATCGAGCATGAAACCCGCGTTGGCAGCGGCGGTGGTCCTTGCTGTGCTGGCGATGGGCGCTGGCGCCGATGAGGTGCATCTCGCCAACGGCGACCGCATGAGCGGGACCGTCGTCGGCGCACCAGCGGGCCACGTTGCCATCGACATGCCGGGCATCGGCGTTGTCACCGTGCCGGAGGAGTTGGTGGCATCCGTGGTGCGCGAGGAGCCGCCTGAGCCGAGCGCCACCTGGGTGACGTCCGCAGATGTTGGCGTGCTGCTCTCCACCGGCAACTCACGCGCCCGGGACGCCACGGTGGTGCTCTCCGGCAAGCGCGCTGCAGGTCGCTTCGAGCAGCTTTTCGGCATCTCGCTGGCACGCTCCGAGGGCAGCGGCTCGACAGACAACACCTGCGCCATGGGGTGCCCCCGCATCCGCACCCGCGATCAGCTCGACATCGACTACGAGGCGCGCTGGAAGACCGGGCCGGCGTGGTATCTCTTAGGCAATTTCGAGCTTTTCCGCGACCCCATCAAGGAGATCGACGGCCGCATCACCCTGGGCGCCGGCGCCGGCCGCACCCTTTGGGAACGCGACGCCGGCTCCCTCACCACCGACATCGGCATCAGCCAGGTGCGGGAAAGCCTCATCGGCGGCAACCAGAACAACCCCGCTCTGCGCTGGGGCGTCACTTTCAACCACTGGCTGCAACCGGAGCGACTTGAACTCTTCCACCACAACCAATTGTTGAAAATCCTGGACGCCGCCCGCGGCGCCGTCTGGGACTCCGGCAGCGGCATCCGCTTCCACCTAAGCGACACCTGGCAGGCTAGCCTCCGCCTGGACCTGCAACACGAAACGGAGCCAGCTCCAGGCCGCGAGAAAACCGACGCAACGTACTCGGCCACCCTCGGCATCAAGTTCTAGGGGCTTCGAGCGCGGACTGGCGACTCTGCACAGCCGCAGGCGCCCCCCCTCCGAGAAACGGCGAGGAACGCCGTTTCTCGACTCCCCCGCAAGGGGGGAGTGACAGGAAAGTGCGCGCCACCGCCGTCGTTGGGGATGCGAGGGCCTTCCTGTCACTCCCCCCTCGCGGGGGAGTCGAAAAGCGCCTCGCTTTTCGGAGGGGGGGCTTCTCGCAGGGGGGGCTCGACTCCGGCGCGAGCGTCGTTTCCTACGGCGCAAGCTCCTAGCGCTGAAGGCACATCGTCCACCCATGCCGGGATGGGAAGTCGGGATGGGAACTTGCTAGTCGCTTGGCCGTTCCAGCAGCAAGGTTGCGACATCGCGTTGGCGCAGGTGTGCCATCGCTTGGTCCACCGCGTTGCGGTCCTCGAAGGGGCCGATGAGCACGCGGTGCCATGTGCCCTGCTCCTCAAGTTCCACTGCCGACGCGGTGATGGAGAGGCCCTGCACGCCCGGCAGATCGCTGTAGAGCATTAGCCAGCCGCGCATCCGTTCGGCATCGTCGCGGAGGCGAAAGGAGCCGGCCTGCAGCAAGTACTCGGTCACGCCCGGTGTCTGGTCCTGTTCTGTCGGCACCAGTGGCGAGGTGTCATGCACCACCACAGGCTCTGACTGCCCGCGCACGAGCACCTCGAAGAAGTCAAATGCGAACGGCTCCGGGGTCGTGCGTTCGGATGCCGCTACAGGGCCTGGCTCTGCCCCCGGCGACAGTTCCAATGTGACCAAAAGCGTCGCGGCGACGCCGCAAACGGCGCCGCCAAGGAAGGTCGGCAGAAACCGGCGCCCGCCCCGGGATCGGGCATTGCCGCCATGGGCAGAGCTCCTTCTGCGGGAGGAAGCCCCGCGCACGATTTGGGGTTGTTGTCTCGGCATCAATTCGGGGCGATCTCGCTAGCGCGCCCTGAGGGGCGCTTTGGCAGTTCGCTCGCGCGAACTGCTGGCCTTCGTGCGCGCATTCGCTCGCAGCTACGGCAGATGATACGCGGATCGGTTCAAAAGACGCCCAGCGGATCGACGTCGATGCTCCAGCGCGCACGGCCCGCGTCCGGCGGCGACCGCGTCAGCGCGGCCAACGCCCGGTGCAGCTCCGGCCGGCGTTCCGACAGCGCCAGCAACTGGTAGCGATAGCGGTCGGCGCGACGCGTCGGAAACGCCGGTGAAGGCCCCGCCAACTGCACGGCAAAGGGCGACATTCGCATCGAGACATCCTCAAGCACGCGCACGGCCCCGGCCTCGTCGCGACTTTCCGCCCGGACGATGGCCAGCGCACCGAACGGCGGCATTCCGACCGCCCGTCGGATGTCGCGCTCCGTGCGCACGAATCCCTCGTAGCCCGAGTCGATGAGGGCCCTGAGATTGCCGTTGTCCGGGTCCAGCGTCTGAATCCAAACCTCGCCAGGGCGACCTGCTCGACCGGCACGCCCCGCCACCTGCACGATCAATTGTGCCGTGCGCTCGGGCGCCCGGAAGTCCGCCGACAGGAAACCCGCATCTGCATCCACCACCGCCACCAGCGTCACGTCCGGCAGGTGGTGCCCCTTGGCGAGCATCTGCGTGCCGACCAGGATGGCCGCACCGCCCGCGCGGATCGCGTCGAGGTCTGCGGCGAGGCGATCCGTGCGACGTGTCGTGTCGCGATCGATGCGATAGAGCGGCACCCCCGGATACCGCTCCGCCAACGCATCCTCCACCCGCTGCGTGCCGACGCCCACGAGCCGCAGCCGCTCCCCACCGCAGTCGGGACAGGCGGCTGGCAGGCGATAGCGTTCCTCGCAGTGATGGCAAACCATCAACGCCTGTACAGAACCATTCGC
Organism: Gammaproteobacteria bacterium; assembly: GCA_028824555.1. Taxonomy (GTDB): domain Bacteria; phylum Pseudomonadota; class Gammaproteobacteria; order Pseudomonadales; family Azotimanducaceae; genus VXYL01. The sequence continues at coordinate 20,064 of JAPPDJ010000180.1, forward strand.
CCCCGGCCAGCGATGCGTCGTCAGCCGTGCATCGCAGTGCGCGCACAGCGCCTGCCAGCCACAGTCGCCGCAAACCAGCACCGGCGCATAGCCGCGACGGTTGACGAACACCAGCACCTGCCCGTCCGCCGCCAAATGGCGGTCCATCCTTCTGAGCAACGGTTCCGCCAGACCCTCGCGCAGCGCAAGACCCCGGACGTCGAGCACGGAGAAACGGGGCAGGTGCGCCGCTCCCGGTCGTTCGCGCAGGCGTAGGACGCCATAGCGGCGGCGACGGACGTTCTCCAGCGTCTCAAGGCACGGCGTGGCGCTGCCAAGCACCACCGGGATGCCCAGCAACTGCCCCCGCTTCACCGCTACATCCCGCGCCGAGTAAGTGAGCCCCTCGGTCTGCTTGTAGGACGGGTCGTGCTCCTCGTCCACGACGATGATGCCGAGGTTCTGAAATGGCGCCAGCACTGCCGATCTTGTGCCGATCAGGATGCGATGACGGCCACTCAAGCAGTCGATCCAGGCATCGAAGCGTTGCCGGTCGGTGGCGCCGGAATGCAACGTTGCCGCGGCCCCGAACCGCGCCCGAAAGCGCCGAGTGGTCTGCGGCGTGAGGGCGATTTCCGGCACCAGCACAAGCGCCTGTTGCCCTGCCTCGAGCACACGCTCGATGGCGCGCATGTATACCTCAGTCTTGCCGCTGCCCGTGACGCCTTGCAGAAGATGCACCACTGCCGTGCCGCGCGATGCGTCGATCGCGGCCACTGCCGAGCGCTGCTCGTCGGTAAGCTCGATGCCACCGGGCACGACGCAATACGTCGGATCGAGCGGCACACCCCGCACTAGGCCCCGTCCGTCCAACGCGTTCAACACGCGCCGCGGCACGCCGAGCGCGGCAACATCGGCATCGTCCACACCGCCGTGTTCGATCAGCATGGCAAGCGCCCTTCGCTGCGCCGGCGCGCGAGCCAAGGTTGCCGGCGGCGCCTCCACCGTCGGCTGCCACACCAGCGCCCGCGTTGCCCGCGCCGGCGCGCCCCGCCGCGCCAGCTTCGGCAGCAAAGTGGCATACGCGCCGCCGATGGGATGGTGGTAGTAGCGCGCCAGCCAGTTCGCGAGTTCAATGAGGTCCGGCGTCAGGAGCGGTGTCTCGTCGAGCACTTCGCCAATGGGCTTGAGGTCGTGCTCCGAGCCTTCCGCCTGGCCCACCACCACGCCCACCACCTCGGCACCGCCGAACGGAACCCGCACCCGGCTTCCCGGTGCCGACGGGACGCCGTCATCTCCCGCCGCATAGTCAAACAAGCGGCGCAGCGGTCGCGGCACCGCCACCGTAACGACTTGCATGTGGGAATCCCGCGCCGCCGCCTAGCTCAAGGCAAAAAGTTGCTTTGCGACGCTACCACGAATAGACTTCGCGCCCCTTTTCAACCGGATTGGCGGGCAGTAGAAACGTGAAGCCAGACATCCACCCCGAGTATCGTCCGATCACGGCTCGCTGTAGCTGCGGCAACGAGATCTCGACCTGGTCGACGCTCGGCAAGGACATCCACTTGGAAGTCTGCTCGGCGTGCCACCCGTTCTACACCGGCAAGCAGAAGATCGTCGACAGCGGCGGTCGCGTCGAGCGCTTCCGTCGCCGGTTCGGCAACCGCAGCGCGGCTGCCGCCGGGAACTAGACCGGCAAGCCGGCACTCCAATCCGAGTGTAGGGAGACGAAACGGAACGCCATTTTTCGTTCAGCGACAGCACGAGGAGCGGCACAGGTGAGACCTTCCCGGATCGCACGATGGCTAGCCCTTGCCGGCGTTGCGTGCGCTGGCCTGTCCGCGTTCGGCTGGCCGGCCGGACCAGGCGAGAAGATGCATCGCGAGCTCGTCGAGCGCCACGCCGTCTATGCCGATGGTAAATGGCAGGAGTATGTCCGTGCCATCGGCGCACGCCTGTTGGCCGAAACTCCGGACGCTGGCAAGGACTACCACTTCGTCGTCGTAGATGACACCGGCATCAACGCCTTCGCCACCGAGGATGCCTACATCTTCGTCAATCGGGGGCTGCTCGCGTTCCTAAAGTCCGAAGACGAGCTCGCGGCGGTGATCGGCCACGAGATTGCCCACGTGGTGGCGAAGCACTCCAAGAAGCAAAAGCGCCGCGACCTCGCCGGCAAGGCGGCCGGCTTCATCGCCGCCGCAGCCACCTATCGACCGGAACTGATGCGCATGTCGCAGGCACTGACTGCCGAACAACAAGCCGGCTACGGCCGCGAGATGGAACTCGAAGCCGACCGCCTGGGCGCCCAGTACATGGCCACTGCCGGCTACAACCCGCTGTCGGTGATCGACGTGGTGCAGGTGCTGAAGGACCAGGAGCTTTTCTCGAAGCAGGTGCAGAACCGGCGTGCCAACTACCACGGCCTCTTCTCCAGCCACCCCAAGAACGACAAGCGCTTGCACGACGCGGTCTCCTATGCCCAGAACATGCTCCCGGAGCGGCTGGTCATGCCGGTGGGAGACTTCTGGGGCCTGCTGGAGGGCCTCGTGTACGGCGACAAGGCCGCCACCGGCGCCGTTCGCGGCAGCGAGTTCTTCCACAGCGGCCTGCGCGTGGTGGTGCAGTTCCCAACCGGCTGGAGCATCACCAGCAGCCCAACGGAAGTCGTCGGAAAGGCCCCCGGCAGCGGCACCGAGGGCACCATTCGCATGGCCCGCCACGAAGTGCCGAAGCGCGAAAGCCCCGGCGAATACCCCACCAAGGTCTTGCAGCGCGACGACATCCTGAGCGGCACCGAACAGGTCATCAACGGCCGGGAGGCCTGGGTGGGGGAAGTGGACGCGTCCGGTTCCACCACGCCGCTCAAGCTCATGGGCATCATCTACAAGGGCAGGGACCTGTTCCTCTTCAACGGCGAGTGCGGCACCGAGGGCGACCCCGAGAAGTTCCGTGAAGCGTTCGTCGCCACGCTGCAGGGCCTGCGCCCCATGTCTGCGGAGGACGTGCACCGGGGCCAAAGCAACCGCATTCACGTCATCGCCGCGCGCCCCGGCGACACCTACGCAGCACTCGCCGAGAGCACCTCCATCTCCCGCCACGCCGAAGAAACCTTGCGCCTCCTGAACGGCGGCCACCCCCACGGCGAACCCCGCGCCGGGGATTACGTCAAGGTGGTGCGCTAGCGCGGACTAGTGCTTCTGCACAGCCCGTAGGCGGCCCCCCCTCCGAGAAACGGCGAGGAACGCCGTTTCTCGACTCCCCCGCAAGGGGGGAGTGACAGGAAGGCCCTCGCACTCCCAATAGCGGTGGTGACGCGCACTTTCCTGTCACTCCCCCCTTGCGGGGGAGTCGAAAAGCGCCTCGCTTTTCGGAGGGGGGGCTTCTCGCAGGGGGAGGGTTCTCAACTCCAGCTCAAGCTCCTAAGCGAGGGTCCTTGGTTCTCTTCGTGAAGGGCTAGTCGGGCTCTGCGGCAGGCTCCTCCACTGCGAGCCGCAGGCCGCCCACATCGAGCAGCTTGAATCTTCGCGGCGGCGGCTCGACCACGGTTAGGGGGGCCACCCGCAGCGGCTCCGATTGGACTGGCCCCGATCCGTCAAATGCGCGCGGATTGATGATGTCGGCACGCCGCCAGCCGTCTGCTTCTCGGTAGAAGCACACACCGTAGAAGTGACGCGGTGGCCTCGCGTTCGCGTCGAGCAACAGATACTCCGGATGGTCGCCTTCGCTGAGCTGCACCCGCGCCAGCACCGCATGGTGGGCGCCGATGGAGAGCTCCCGCGCACTCTGCTCGATCATGGGCGCAAGGTCTGTCGGCACGGCGACCCCCTCCGGGCGCACCGTCACCGCAGCCCAGAACCCCTCGCCTTCGGCATCGCCTGGAGACCAGAAGGCCCGCATCCGCGCCGCCAGCTCTGGATCGTCCGTCTCGACCGAGCTCGCCAAGGCCAGCATCGCAAGGTGCCCCGGCCGCGCCAAATGCTCGGCGACGTACTCGAAGTCCACCTCGTCGGCGGTCCGTTCGCCCTCTGCCAGCCGTCCGAACTGGCTCTCTGTGGCGATGCGCCGGAAATCCAGCAGCGGGGTGTTCACCAGCAGCATGAGCGCAAGCAAGCCAAGCAGGAAGGCCACGTTCGTCTGCTTGAGGGTGCGGGGCCAATCCAGCCGCCGCCACAGCACGCCGCCGCTGTAGCCTAGCGACACCAGCACCAGCACCGCCGCCACCAGCGCCGCCCAACAGCGCTCGACGGACCAGCCGTACTGTGCAACCCGCAGATACAGGCCGTACATCCCGAGCAGGGAGATGATCGGCAGCAATGCCACGCCCGGCGTCAGCGCGGCATGCACCAAGCGGGGATACGGCGTCGTCGCCCCGGTCTGGTACACGCCATTCACGAACACGAGCGCCAAGACGTTGAGCCACAGCAGCAGCGCCGTGCCGTTGCCGGTCTCCCATAGCGGCGCCAGCCCCGTGAAAGGCAATGTCGCGAGGAAAACCACCACCACAGCCAAGCCAAGCGGCAAGAGCAGCCGCATGAGTCCCTCCACCAGCGCCACGATGCCGCCAAGCACCGAGTCCAGCGAGCGGAAGATGTACACGCCCAAGCCAAACGCCACCGATAGCACCGGGAACAGGAACCAGTCCTTGGCAAAGAGCTCGGCAAAGAAGTCGATGCCGACGACGCGAAACAGCGCCCCCCACAACGTCAACAGCAGGGCCACGCCTCCGGCCACAAACGCCGAGAGCAAGCCGACCAATACGTTCCGCCACGCGGCGGCGAAGAGTGCCGGGTAGTCCTCCGTCAGTGCACTCAGCGCCCGCAGCCAGGGCCGCCCTTGCGCCTCTCCGAGCGTGCCCCGTGCCGACGCCTGCAACAGCAGCAGGGCGCAGAAGCTCGCCAGCACCAGCGTCGCCACCGACGTGCCGATCAGCGACTCCACCATAAACGTTCCGTGCGGAGAAGCCTGCCAGCCAACGTACACGGCGAGGAGCGCAAATGTGCCGACGATGCCAGCCACCTTGGCGACGAGCCGCTTGACGCCGTGCGCCTGCAACGCAAACAGCAGGAAGGTCGGCAACGTCAGGGCGATGGTCCAGAGCGGGAAGTTCGCCATCGGCGTCGCATAGGGCCAGAACTCGTCGTTGATGGCCCGCCACAGCAGCAGCAGGAACAGCCCCTGGACGAGCGAGATGAGGATCATGGCGTTGCGGGGAATGCGCACATCGGTGTCGTTCATGTCGCACCTCTTCACCTTGCGGCGCTGCCCCACACATTAGCGCAACGCCCGGCTTCGGCCCTGCCCTCGGCGCCGAAATGCGGGACAATTGCAGCGCATCGGCACACAAGCCGAGCAAACCGTTGACTCGGATCAGGACCAAATGGCAGTCGAAATCGGCGGCATCGCGATTCCCGAGCGCGCCCTCGGCTGGAAGTTCGTGCGCGCCTCGGGGCCCGGTGGCCAGAACGTGAACAAGGTGGCAACCGCCGTGGAATGCCGCCTCGACCTCGAAGAGGCAGGTCTCGAGCCCGACGTGCGCGCGCGCCTCGAACGCCTCGCTGGCAGCCGCCTCACCAGCAGCGGCGAGGTGGTCATCTTCGCCGAGACCCACCGCACCCAAGCGCGCAACCGCGAGGCCGCCCTCGCTCGCTTGGGCGCACTCATCGAGAGGGCAAAGCAAGCTCCCAAGCGCCGCATCCCGACCCGCCCATCCGCTTCCGCCCGCGCCGGCCGGCTGCGGGACAAGCGCCATCGCGCCGAGTTGAAGAAAGCTCGCCGGCGCGTGGACACCGACGGATCATGACCCTCAGAGCGCCCGTGAACGAAATCACCGACTCGCACGAACGCCTCATCGACATCGTGCAGCGAGCCGGCGACGCCATCCTCGAAATCTATGCCACCGACTTCGAGGTCACGGACAAGGCCGACGACTCGCCCCTCACCCAAGCCGACCTGGCCGCGCATCGGGTGATCGCCGAAGGCCTCGCCGAACTCGACCCCACGACGCCCATCATCTCGGAGGAGTCAGACCCGCCACCGTATGCCGAACGCCGCCACTGGCAGCGCTACTGGCTGGTGGACCCGTTAGACGGCACCCGCGAGTTCGTCAACCGAAACGGCGAGTTCACCGTCAACATCGCCTTGGTGGAGGATGGCTCACCTTGCTTCGGCATCGTCGGCGTGCCGGTGCAGCGGCGTGTATTCGTCGGCGACTGCAGCCCCGGACGCCGCACCGCCTACGTCATCGAGGCGGGCGGGCGTCAGGAGCTCAGCACGCGCCCCTACTCGCCTCCCGGCATCACCGTGGTCGCGAGCCGCAGCCACGGCGGCGCACGACTCGAAGCTTGGCTCAAGACGCTTGCCGAGACCTTCGGCGACGTGCAGCGCACGCCGGTCGGCAGCTCTCTGAAGTTCTGCCTGCTGGCGGAAGGCCGGGCCGACTTCTACCCCCGCCTCGGCCCCACCTCCGAGTGGGACATCGCCGCCGCCTCTGCCGTCCTCGCCGCCGCCGGCGGCGTCGTCCGCCAGTTCGACGGCACCCCGGTGCCCTACAACGCCAAGGAGTCGTTCCTCAACCCCGAGTTCTACGCCGCCGCCGACGCCACCCACCCCTGGCAACAACGCCTGCCACCGCTCGAGCCTGCGTAGGGGCGCCGTCCTTCCAACCGAAGCCACCTATAATCCCGCCCCTTTGCTTGCCAGACACCAAGGGAGGGAACCCATGGCCGATGCAGAGAAGCGGCCCAGGCCGCTGCCACGTCCCACGCCAGAGACGCAGCATTTCTGGGACGGGACCCGTGCGGGCGAACTGCGCCTGCAGCGCTGTCTGGATTGCGGCACGGTGTATTTCCCGCCGCGTCCGTTCTGCCCGGGCACCGGTTCCCGCAATGTGGAGGTGTTCCGCGCGAGCGGCAAGGCAACGCTCTTGAGCTACGTCATCAACCACCGTCAGCACCCCTCGTTCGACTCGCCCTACAGCATCGCGCTGGTGCAACTCGAAGAGGGCCCCACCATGATGACCAACATCGTCGGCTGCGAGCAGACCCCCGAGGCACTCGTACTCGACATGCCGCTCGAGGTCACCTTCGAGGACCACGGCGACATCGTCATCCCGCTGTTTCGCCCCGCCTGAGCCCATAGGGAATCGAACGGCCGCTGCGCCCGATGGGAGCGCAGGGCAAGCTGACAAGACAGGAGATCATCCATGACCGTAGCCATCGTCGGCGCCGCCGAAACCACCCAACTCGGCAAGATCCCAGACACGAGCCAAATCGAATTGCACGCAGACGCCGCCCTCAACGCCATGGCGGACGCTGGCCTAATGCCCAAGGACATCGACGGCGTCGCAACCGCCGGCGAGTCGCCCGTTGGCATTGCCCACTACCTCGGCATTGCGCCGCGCTACGCCGACGGCACCTCCGTCGGCGGCTGCTCCTTCATGCTCCACGTGCGCCATGCCGTGGCTGCCATCGAGGCCGGCATGGCCGACACCGTGCTCGTCACCCACGGCGAGAGCGGCCGTTCCGGCATCGGCCGGGGTGGCCGGGGAGGAGGTGGCGGAGCCGGATTGCCGGATCAGTTCGAAGGCCCCTACGGCGGCATGGGCCCCACCACCATGTTCACCATTGGCGTGCTGCGCTACATGAAGCAATACGGCATGACCCACGAACAGCTTGCAACCGTGGCTGTGGTGCAGCGGGAATGGGCTGGCATGAGTCCGCGCGCGTCCTATCGCGACCCCATCACAGTGGAGGACGTGATGGCCTCGCGCATGATCGCCTATCCCTTCCACCTGCTCGAATGCTGCCTCGTCACCGACGGCGGCGGCGCACTGATCCTCACGAAGGCCGAACGCGCCAAGGACTTCCCGCAAAAGCCCGTGTACATCATGGGCACCGGCGAGAGCGTCGAGACGCCGATGGTGTCGCAGATGAAGGACCTCACCAGCTCCCAGGCGTTCCGCATCGCCGGCGCCGACGCCTTCAAATCCTCCGGCATCAGCCACGGCGACGTCGATCACCTGATGGTGTACGACGCCTTCGCCCACCTGCCCATCTGGGGGCTCGAAGATCTCGGTTTTTGCGAGCGTGGTGAAGCCGCCGGCTTCATCGAGGACGGCAACACCCGCCCCGGCGGCAAGCTGCCCCTCAACACCAACGGCGGCGGCCTGTCCTACATGCATTCCGGCATGTACGGCATGTACGCCTTGCAGGAGAGCGTGCGACAGATGCGCGGCACGGCCCCGGCACAAGTGCCAGATGCGGAAGTGTCGGTTTGCCTAGGCGTCGGCGGCATGTTCGCCGCCAGCGGCTGCATCGTCATGACCAACAGCGAGTCGGCTTGACGCTGCTCCCGCCTCCGCCGCGGCAGGCGAACGGGCCGTACGGGACGGGAAGCGAGGTGGTTGGTTTTGGCCTCAACTAGCCGGGCTGTCGAAGCGCGCCCTGTTGGGTGCGCCAGCAACACGCATTGCGCATCGCCCGTGCCGTTTCGCCCTGCCGAGGTGGAACGCCACTTTGGTTCCCGACAGACCCGGCTAATTGAGGACGCCAATATACACAGCGCCGCATCCGTGGCAATGCGCGAAGGGGCTGGCGCACGTGTCTGTGATGAGAACCTTCAAACAGTTCAGTCGCTTGCAGCGCCTGAATCCATAGTATTTCCATTATTGGCATCGCCGAGGCGAAACCGCAGGAGGACGCCATGATCCCGGTCATTCTCGACACCGACATCGGCACCGACATCGACGACACCTGGGCGCTCGCCATGCTGCTGCGCTCACCGGAACTGGACCTCAAGGCGGTCGTTACCAGCCACGGCGACACCGGCTACCGAGCGCGGCTCGTCGCCAAGATGCTGACCATCGCGGGACGCACCGACGTTCCCGTCGGCGAAGGCAGCGGCGACGGTCACCTCGCACCCAACCGCCGCGGCCAAGATGGCTGGCTCGGCGATTACCGGGCGTCGGATTACCGCGGCACATATCGTCGCGATGGCGTGGCGCTGATGGTCGAGTCCATCATGGCGTCGCCGGAACCCGTAACCGTGCTGGCCATCGGTCCGGCGAGCACGGTGGCCGACGCCTTGGCGGCGGAACCGGCCATCGCCACCAAGGCGCGCTTCGTCGGCATGCACGGCGCCGTGCGACGCGGATACCGCAACAGCGAAACCCCGGTGCCGGAGTACAACGTCTTCCTCGACGTAGCCGCCTTCCGCGCCGTGCTGGCCGCAGACTGGGAAATTGTCCTCACACCCCTCGACACCTGCGGCATCGTTCTCCTCGAAGGCGACGAATATCGCCGCGTTCGCGACTCGAACGACCCGCTCATGCAAGCGGTGATGGCCAATTACCGCACTTGGGCCAAGGCGGCCGATATCGAGGAGATGGCCGAACGCCGAAGCTCAACCTTGTTCGACACGGTGGCTGTCTATCTCGCCTTTGCCACGGACCTGCTGGAGATGGAATCAATCCGCCTCGCCGTCCGCGACGACGGCCTCACCTACGAATCCCCAGACGGCAACCCAGTCCAGGCGGCCCTCGCCTGGCGCGACCTCGACGCGTTCCGCGACCTGTTGATTCGACGCTTGCTCGATCTCGGTTCTTAGCGCCTTCTCTCACAAGTCGGGTAGGCCCATGTCCTGCAGTGCCTCGATGAGCACATCGCGCACCTTCACGCCGAAGTCGCGAACAAGCTCCGGCGCTACGGCGCGACCAGCGAGGAAGGCGTCGGTGGCGACGGGATAGGTCGCATCCATCGACAGCCCCTCCGGGATGGGATCTTCCTCGCGCTCGAGCAGCTCCTTGAGTTGCGCACCGGTTAGCTGCATCGTCACGAGGTTGCGGCCGAAAGGCTCCACTTCCCAAAGCTGCCGCACGGTGACCTCGCCAGCCGGAATGTCCGCGCGGATGCCGCCGCGGTTGTAGAAGGCGAGCGGGACGCCGGCCCGGCGTGCCAGCGTCGCCTTCACCCAGCGCCTGAGTTGCTCGCGACCATAGTGGTGCTCGGCAACACCGAGCACCCGCTCCATCGACTTGCCGAGCCGCGCTTGGTGCCGTTCCACCAACGCCTGGACTTCGGCGTCCGGCGGCGGCTGCTCCGACGCCGGGGTGAAACCGCCGTCGATGAAGAACATGCGATCCGATTCGGTGTCCACGCGCAGAAAGAGCCAGCCGAACTGCTTGAGGCTGTGATGCGCTTGCGTGACGAGGGTCCTACCGGCCCAGGCCGGCTCCTCCAGCAATGTGTGCGAGTGCCCGCCGATGATGACGTCGATGCCCTCGATCTCTTCGGCGAGCGCCAGTTCCTCCTCGTGGCCGATGTGCGACAGCACCACGACGATGTCCGCCTGCGCCCGCACTTCGGGCACCAAACGGCTGAGCGCCTCCCGTGCCGGCTCGAAGGTCACCCCTTCGTTGCCCTCCCGAATGATCATCCGCGCAGTGTCTTCCGTCAGCACGCCGATCAGGCCCACATCGATGCCGTTGACACGGCGTACCGTCCACGCGGCGTCAGCGATCAGCTCGCCGTCCGGCCCGCGGGCGTTGGCGGCGAGCAGCGGATAGCTCGCCGCCTCGCGAAACGCAGCGATGCGGCGCCAGCCGTGGTCGAACTCGTGGTTGCCGAGCACGGCGACGTCGTAGCCCATGGCCGAGGTGATCTCGAAGATGGGCAGGCCCTCGAACATCGACGACAGCGGCGTGCCGGTGATGGCGTCGCCGGCATCGACGATCAAGACGTCGTCCCGCGTTGCCTTGCGCTCGCGGAAGTGGGCCGCGAATCGGGCCGCATTCTCGACGTGGCCGTGAATGTCGTTGGTGTGCAGGATGAGCAGCGTCGGTGGCCGCGACTCGCCCCCCGCGGCAAACGCGACCGCCAGCAAGCCAGCAACAATCCACCGTTTCGCCGCGAACGGACCCTTGGCAAGAGGCCGTCTCGCCCTCGCTGCGCGCCGCCAGGCGCGCCTGCGCGAGACGCCATCCTGTCGTGCGCGGACAATCGCTTGCATAGGGTTGTCCATGGTCGGGGGCGGGTATCGTTGTAACGCTATGATAGGCCCCATATGGACCCCGCTTCGGACTTCAACCGTGACGGCTACTGCATCTTGCCGGCTGCCTTCAACGCCGACGAAGTCGCCCTCATGCGCGAGGATGCGGACTTCATCCTGCAACTGATCCTCGGCTCCTCCATCGCCAACGGGCGCCAAAGCCGCCGGCTCGACATCCGTCGGCGCAAGAGCGGCGGCATCGTCGTGCGCAAGATTCAGCCCGTCCTGGACCTCGCGCCAGCCTTTGCCGAATTCGCGAACGACGATCGCCTTCTGGGCCCGCTGGCAGAGCTCATGGCCGACGACCCGGTGCTGTTCGAGGAGAAGCTCAACTACAAGCAGCCCCTCCCGGACGTGATTGCCGCCGCCCCAGAAATGGGCCTGTTCGAGACCCCAGCCGACGACGACCGATTTCCAGTCCACAACGACTACGCCTACTACAAATACAACGACTACCCCGCAGCGGTCATCTCTACCGCCATCGCCATAGACGACTGCCGCGCGGGCAACGGCCCGATGCTCGTGTTCCCCGGCACCCATACCCAACACGTCGAACACCTGCGCGTGCGCAACGGCCTTGAAGTCCCCGAAGGCACCGTCAACCGCGCCGAAGCCGTGCCCGTGGTCGCCCCCGCCGGCTCGGTCGTGTTCTTCCATAGCCGCCTGATCCACACCTCGGGCCCCAACCCCACCAGGGAACCCCGCCGCATCTTGATCTTCAGCCACTTCCCCAAAGCCGCCGCCATCCCCTTCGACATCCGCAACGGCCCCAATCGCCTGCGCGAATCCCCCTGGGAATGGCGCTACGAACGAATGAAGAACGCCGGCTACCGAGACCCCTTCCCAATCGACGACCTCGCTCCTTCGCTCGTGTCGGGCATCGACTGATGCCCAGCCTGTGCTAGAGTTTTCGAAGATCCACCATCGGAGCAGTCCAATGGAAAAGGACGCACGGAACAATCAGAATGCCGCCCATTTCATGAAGTTGCGCGACAACCTGCATGAGGCAATGGCACAGGTGCGCAAAGCCCGCGAAAGGCAGGATCAATCAAAACAAGCCGCCGCGAAAGAGGCCCCACCCTCTTCTACGGTGCAGACCTAGCCAAGTGGAGATCGTGTGGCAACCATCGCCGTTGTTTTCGACTTCGACGACACCCTTGTTCCTGATTCAACCACAGCACTCCTTGAGCAGTACGGGGTGGATCCGGGTGAGTTCTGGGGCACTCTCGCGCCAGTCTTGGTGCGTGAAGGCTACGACCCGCCTCTCGCATACCTACGCCTGATCCTCGATCGCGTCGGCGCCGACCGGCCCTTCGGCAGGTTGAGCAACGACGACTTGCGTGAGTTCGGCGCGAGTCTCGACCGGAAGTTCTTTCCCGGGTTGCCAAGCATGTTCGTCGACCTAAAGGGTTCGATGTCGCAGTTTCGCGATGTTGGCGTCGAGTTCTACATCATCAGCGGCGGACTTCAGGAGGTGATCGCAGGAAGCCAGGTCGTCCAAGACCACTTCGATGGGTTCTACGATTGCGAACTCGGCGCAGGCGACGATGGCGTGCTAAGGCACGTCAAGCGATGCGTAACCTTCACCGAGAAGACTCGTTTTCTGTTCGAGATCAGCAAGGGCATTCGCGTCACCGACTCCCGAACCAATCCGCACTTGGTCAACCAAGAGCTTCCCCGACGCATCCCATTCCAGCACATGATCTATGTCGGCGATGGCTTGACGGACATCCCGTGTTTCTCGCTCGTTCGAGAGCGTGGAGGCAGAACTTTCGGCGATCTGTCCCGCAACAAAACCGCCAAGCAGGCATTTCAGGAACTCTTGCAAACACGGCGGGTGGACAGCCTCCACTCGCCCGACTACCGTGAGGAGGCCGACCTCGGCGCTTTCATACGTGCTGCCGTTTTCGCCTTGGCAACGTCAATTGAACTCGACTCCGAACAGTTCTGACCCACACGGTCACAGCGAGCAAAGCCATGACTATCAAGATCGCCATCGTCGGCGCCGGCAGCATCGGGTTTACCCGGCGGCTGGTGCGGGACATTCTCAGCGTGCCAGAGCTGGCCGACACGCAACTTGCGTTTCAGGACATCAGCGAGCGCAATCTCGACATGGTTGCGCGCCTCAGTCGGCGCGAGATTGAGGCCAATGGCGTTGGCGCGACCATCGACGCCACCGTGGAGCGGGAACCGGCGCTCGAAGGTGCGGACTACGTGATCAACACCGCGCGGGTCGGCGGTCTTGCCGGGTTTCGCACCGATGTAGAGATTCCGCTCAAGTACGGCGTCGATCAATGCGTCGGCGACACCATCTGCGCCGGTGGGCTGATGTACGGCCAGCGCACGGTGCCGATGATTCTGGAACTCGTGGCCGAGATCGAGCGCTACGCCGGGGCGGCCACCACGCTTCTCAACTATGCCAACCCCATGGCGATGAACACCTGGGCGGCGCTCGATGCCTCGCCGGTGCGCACCATTGGCCTGTGCCACGGCGTGCAAGGCGGCCACCATCTGCTGGCGCGGCTGTTCGAGCGACACGTCAACGCCGGCAAGGCGCCAGAGGACGCCGGCTACCGCCGCGTCAGCAAGGCGGACGTGGACATCGTCGCCGCCGGCATCAACCACCAGACGTGGTACTTCAAGGTGCTGTTCGAGGGTCGAGACTGGGCGCGGGACCTGTTGCCGCTGTTCGAGGCGGACGAGGAGATAGCCGGGCGCGAGAAGGTGCGCATCGACATCATCCGCCGCTTTGGCTACTTCAGCACCGAGTCCAACGGGCACCTTTCCGAATACCTGCCGTGGTACCGCAAGCGGCCCGACGAAATCCCGCAGTGGATCTCCACCGACGCCTGGATCCTCGGCGAGACCGGCGGCTACCTGCGTGTCTGCACCGAGAACCGCAACTGGTTCGAGACGGATTTCCCCAAGTGGCTCGAAGCGGAGCCCGCCAAGTTCGACCCCTCGAAGCGCAGCGACGAGCACGGCTCGTGGATCATCGAGGCGATGGAGACCGGACGCACATATCGCGGCCACTTCAACGTTCGCAACGACGGCGTCATTCCCAACCTGCCGGCGGATGCCATCGTCGAAGTGCCGGGCTACGTGGACCGCAACGGCCTTTCCATGCCGCGCGTGGGCGACCTGCCGCTCGGGCTTGCAGCCATCTGCAGCAACTCGATCCAGGTGCAGCGCATGGCCACCCGAGCGGCCAAGACCGCAGACGTGGAGTTGCTCAAGCAAGCCATCCTGCTCGATCCGCTCGTGGGCGCCGTGTGCAACCCGCCCGAGGTGTGGCAGATGGTGGACGAGATGCTGGTGGCGCAGGCGGAGTGGCTGCCGCAATACGCTGGCGAAATCGAAGCGGCGAGGCGGCGCCTGGCAGCGTCACCGAGCCTGGCACGCAGCCAAGGCAACGGCGCCGTGCGGCTGAAGACCCGAACCGTGGAGGAGATGCGCGCCGCCGCGGCCAGTTGAATTCGTGAAGGGAAGCGATCCATGCGGTTTGTAATCTATGGTGCCGGCGGCATCGGCGGCACCATCGGCGCCCGGCTGCATCAGGCCGGCTTCGATGTCACCCTCATCGCCCGCGGGGCGCACTTTGCCGCCATCGCCAAGGACGGCTTGCGCTTCGTCTCCCCGAGCCAGGATGTGCGCCTCAAGATCGACTGTGTGGAATATCCGGCGAACGCGAACATCGCCCCGGACGACGCCGTGATCCTGTGCATGAAGTCGCAGCACACCGAGCAAGCGCTCAGGGATCTGCAGGGCGCCGTCGGCGATGGCGCGCGGGTGATCTGCTGCCAAAACGGCGTCGACAACGAACGCATGGCGCTGCGCCGCTTCCCCCACACCTACGGCATGGTGGTCTTCCTGCCGGCGGAACACCTCGAACCCGGCGTAGTCGTCAACTTCGCCGAAGGCAGCGCCGGAGGGCTCGACACCGGCGTCTATCCCACTGGCGTCGACGACTTCATCACCGAGGTGGCAGCGTCGCTCGCCACCGCCGGCTTCAGCTGTGCGGCAGACCCTCGCGTGATGCGGCAGAAATACTCCAAGCTGCTCGCCAACCTCAACAACGCCGTGCAGGCTGTCACCGGCGGCGGCTTCCGCGATCTTGCCGCCTCGCTGCGCACCGAAGCGCTTGCCTGCTACGAGGCCGCTGGCATCGATTGCTCCACCGCCGAGGAAGACCGCGCCAGAAGGTCTGGCATCGGCGGCGCTGCCGTGCCCGGGCACGAACGCCACGGCGGCTCTTCCCTTCAGAGCATGATGCGCGGCACCGGCAACCTCGAAGTGGACTACCTAAACGGCGAGATCGTCACTCTCGGCCGCCTGCACGGGGTACCGACCCCGGCCAACGCCGTGGTCCAGCGTCTCGCCAACCGCGTCCTCCGCGAGGGCCTCGCCACCGGGCACTACACCTTGGACAACCTCCGCGAAATGATCGAGCACGAGCCAAGCTGACTGACGCGATAGAACTCCCGCCACGGGCGCCGTCGCCCTACAATGCGCCCCCTCTCCCATTGGCCGAGCGGTACAGGACCCATGATCGAACGTCTGCGACAGGTTTTCGTCCACGCCCACAATCTCCACGAACAATGCCGCTTCTACGAGACCCTAGGCTTCAAGCTGCAGTTCCGAGACGGCGACCGCTGGGCACAATTCGACACGGGCGATGCATCGTTCGCTCTCGCGGGAGATGGAGAATCCCTCGGTGCAGCACCCGGCGAATGGCTGCCGGTCTTTCAGGTGCCCTCGCTCGAGGTGAGCATGACCGAGGCGCGGGCTGCCGGCGGTACGGTGGGCGATGTGCGCGACATGGGCGACCACGGCCGCACGGTGCGCGTCACGGACAACGCCGGCGCCTCCTTCGCCCTCTTTCAGTCTGCGTAGGGGCGAGGCTTGTCCTCGCCCGTGTCTGGGCGACCACCCGCCACCGAATCGCCACGGGCGGCCGCAAGGGCTGGGCCCCCACGAGGGGGAGTGACTGCAAGAGGGGGCGTTGTTTCGGGTTTGGGGCGAGCGCTTGCTTTGGGTCGGCGGCCCCCCCTCCGAGAAAAGGGGCGTTTGCTTCGGGTTCTGGGGAGAGCGCTGCTTTGGGTCGGCGGCCCCCCCTCCGAGAAAAGGCGAGGACGCCTTTTCTCGACTCCCCCGCGAGGGGG
>JAPPDJ010000051.1 GCA_028824555.1 Gammaproteobacteria bacterium
GAGAAAGGCCGAGGACGGCCTTTCTCGACTCCCCCGCGAGGGGGGAGTGACAGGAAAGGAGGCCCCGCACGAATCCCTCGGCGAATTCACAACGCATTCCTGGTAGGGGCCGGGCTTGTCCCGTCCGCTACGGACCTGGCGCAAGCTCCTAGCTCAAGCCAGACAAGGCTTCGCTAATGTCCCCGCGGATTGCCTCCACTTCGCCGTTGCCGTTGATGGTGTGGTAGCGGGCTTTGCCTTGGGCGGATTCGGCTTGGTAGTAGTCCACTAGCGGGCGGGTTTGCTTGTGGTACACGCGCAGGCGTTCGCGGACGGTTTCCTCGCGGTCGTCCTCGCGTTGGATCAAGGGTTCGCCGGTTTCGTCGTCTCGGCCCTGCCGGCGCGGGGGGTTGAAGGCAACGTGATAGACGCGGCCGCTGGCCTCGTGGGTGCGGCGGCCGGAGATTCGCGCCACCACGTCATCGTCCGGGAGGCGGATTTCCACCACGCAGTCGAGTTCGATGCCGGCGTCTGCAACGGCCTCGGCCTGGGCGATGGTGCGCGGGAAGCCGTCGAAGAGGAAGCCGCCCGCGCAGTCGGGCTCGGCCAGGCGTTCCTTCACCATCGCCACGATGGTGGCGTCGTCGACGAGGTTGCCGGTCGCCATGATGGCCTGGGCGCGGCGACCAAGTTCGGTGCCGGCGGCCACGGCAGCGCGCAGCATCTCGCCGGTGGATATCTGCGGGATGCCGTATTGCTCGCAGATGAAGGCCGCTTGGGTGCCCTTCCCGGCACCGGGCGGGCCCAACAGAATCAAGCGCATGGTCGAAAGGTCTCCAAGATCGTAACTTGAGGGTGGCCTATGCGCCCGGAGCGTCGACGGGAGTGCGGCGAACGTCGTTCATGGCAGCCACACGTCGCAGGCGTTCAACGGCGGCGGCAACCGTGGCCATGTCGGGCACCAGCACGGTGAGCCGGATGACGGCGGTCGCGTGTTGGCGGTCTGCCTCAGCGTTGACGCTGGTGACCGGCACCGACAGTTCCGCCAGCGCCGCCATGACATCGAGCATGAGGCCGTTGCGATCCTGCGCCGTCAGCGTGAGGTCGTGCAGCGTACCGGTGCCGGCGTCCGGTTCACCTGGCTGGCTCCCGTCCTGACCGTTCTCCAGTGACAGCATGTCGTGCACGAGGTCCACTACCAACTGGTCGCCAACGCCCACCGCCAGCGCCAGCGCATTCACCGAGTCGTAGCCAGCGGAATCCGCCAACCGTTCCAGATCCGCAGGCAATCCCAGCCGTTCCAGCGTCTCGTGCAAGAGCGCCTCGCCAGCGCGGATGTTGGATTCCGCCAACTGGGCCCGGAACCAAGCCTGGATCTTCGAACGTGCCCGCGCCGTTGTGACGTAGCCGAGGCTTGGGTTCAGCCACTCTCGCTTGGGCGCCTCGGCTTCGCTGGTTTGGACATCCACCGACTGCCCCGTGCGCAGCGGCACGTTGAGCGGCGTGGGCTTGCCGTCCACCAACGCGCCAGAGCAGCAGAGGCCGACGTCAGTGTGGATGCGGAACGCGAAGTCGAGCGCCGTCGCGCCGACGCTCAAGTCCACGACGTGCCCCTGCGGCGTGGTAACGAAGGTTCTTTCCGGACTTTCCGCTCCGTCCGCGGCGCGACCACCGGCCTGTGCCGCATCGTTCAGTTCGTCGTGCCAGTCGAGCACGCTGCGCAGCCAGTTGGCCTTGTCCGCCTCGCCTTCGTCGTGGCCCTTGTAGGCCCAGTGTGCGCAAACGCCGAGTTCCGCCTCCTCGTGCATCTCGTGGGTGCGAATCTGCACCTCCAGCATCCGCCCCATGGGGCCGATGACCGCGGTGTGGATAGAGCGGTAGCCGTTCTCCTTGGGGTTCGTGATGTAGTCGTCGAACTCGTTGCGGATGTGCGGCCACTGGGTGTGAACGACACCGAGCACGTTGTAGCAAGCCTCCACGTCGTCGACTAGCACGCGCAGCGCTTGCACGTCGTGTACCGAGGCGAAGCCAATCCCTTTGCGCCGCATCTTCTGCCAAATGCTGTAGATGTGCTTGGCGCGACCATGCACCTCGGCGTGTACGCCCTTGGCTTCTAGACGGAACGCCAAGTCCTGGCGCACCGCCTCGACATGGCGCTCGCGTTCCGCGCGTCGCCCCACCAAGAGCGAAGCGATCTTCGAATACTCGGCGGGGAAGAGGTAGCGGAAGGCAAGGTCTTCGATCGCCCACTTGAGTTGGCCGATGCCCAGGCGACCCGCCAGCGGCGCGAAGAAGACCAGCCCTTCCCGCGCCGCCCGCCGCTGCGCGTCAGCGGCTTCATGCTTTGCCTGGCCCAGCGCCACCACCCGTTCGGCGAGCTTTATCACCGCCACCCTTGGGTCGTCGATCAAGGAGATCAACATGCTGCGAACGTTGCCGGCCTGGGTTTTGCGCTCGCTGGAAAGCAGTGGCGAATCGGCAAAGGCGAGCACGTCGGTGGTGGATAGACGCCGCACCGCATCGATCAGTGCCGCCGTGTCCGGTTCGAGACAGGGAAGTTCGCCCCCGCGAAGTTCCCCCCGCGTCACCGCGAAGTACGCCATTCCGGCCATCACCGATGGCGCGTCCATGCGCAGACCCAAAAGGAGCTCCGCGAGTTCGAGACCCAAGGTGCGCGCCTCGGGTTCCGTCACCGCCGCGAACGTCTCGCACACCCGGCCCCGCGCGTTCGGCGGCAGGCGCACGATGGCGTCGAGCCACGCATCCATTACGGGCTCGCCGTCGGCGTTGCGCGGCAGGGTCTTACGCAGCCAGACCACGGTGTTGTCTCGGTGAGTGCAGGAGGATCATTGCGGGGGGCGATGATACGCCTGCCGGATGAGTTGGCGCGTCCGCAACGGGGTTGCGCCGAGGTGCGGATGCAGGGCATGGCGAAACAGTCGTTTGGCGAGTCTGCGCACCTCGGGACGACTGTAGTCGTCCGCGGCGATGGCTCTGATGTCCGCCCCCTTGCCGACCACAGCGCGGCGTTCCGCGTCGTCCTTGTCGCCGCGCAAGGGGCGGAATCCCTCGCCGTCGAAACGGTAGAGGAGGTCGGCTTGCAGCGGCTCGCCCCGTTCCGCCTCGACATCGAGCGGGATCGCGTAGCCGATCTCCTCTAACAGTCGCCGTTCGAAGCAACGCAGCGCCGCCTCCATGTCGCCAGCAGAGGCAAGGAGGCTTAAGGCCGCATCGTATTGCTCGAACAGGGTCGGCGCGGGATCCTCGTGGCGCAGCGTGCGCGTCAAGAGTTCGTTGAGGTAGAGGCCGGCATAGAGCCGCTCCCCCATCAGCACGCGCGAGTGCACGGGCTCGGTGTCGGTGACGGTCACCAGTTGGCCGCGTCCGCGCCAGCCGATGGAAAGGAGGTCGAACGGTTCCGCTCGCCGGTTCCTGCCGCGTCCCCGTACGCCGCGCACCACGGCGGCGATGCGGCCAAAGTCCCGCGTCAGGTATTCGACGATCGCGCTGGTCTCGCGATAGGCCCGCCGATGCAGCACAAAGGCCGGCTGGTGTTGCGCAGGAGCGACCATCCGAGAAGCCTAGCAGGCAAGAAGCGCTTGCCTTAAGGGCTCTCATTCCCTCGTTCGCGGAAGCGCTCCCACATCGGGCCCCTTCCTGTCGCCCCGCGCAGAGCGGTTCGCGGGCCCTCCCTGTCACTCCCCCCTCGCGGGGGAGTCGAGAAAAGGCGTCCTCGCCTTTTCTCGGAGGGGGGGC
>JAPPDJ010000010.1 GCA_028824555.1 Gammaproteobacteria bacterium
CCGGCGTCGAAGTCGATGAGGAAGATTCGGCCGGGGCGCAGGCGTCCCTTCTCCACCACGGTGGCGGGGTCGATGTCCGCCACCACCCCGACCTCGGAGGCCATGATGCACTTGTCGTCGCTGGTGATGTAATAGCGCGACGGACGCAGGCCGTTGCGGTCGAGCACGGCGCCGATGTAGGTGCCGTCGGTGAAGGCGATGGAGGCGGGGCCGTCCCACGGCTCCATCAGGCAGGAGTGGTATTCGTAGAAGTCGCGTCGCGCTGCCGGCATGGCTTCGTCCTGCTGCCACGCCTCGGGGATCATCATCAGCACGGCTTCCTGCAGCGTGCGGCCGGTCATCAGCAGGAATTCGAGCACGTTGTCGAAGGTGCCTGAATCGGAACAGTCTGGCTCCACCACGGGAAAGAGCTTGCCCAAATCGTCGCCGAAGAGGTCGCTTTCGGCCACGCCTTGGCGCGCGTTCATCCAGTTCTTGTTGCCGAGCAGGGTGTTGATCTCGCCGTTGTGGCTCATGAACCGGTTCGGCTGGGCGCGGTCCCACGACGGAAAGGTATTGGTGGAAAAGCGCGAATGCACCATCGCGAGGTGGCTTTCGTAGTCGGCTTCAGCGAGGTCGGGGTAGAAGGCAAAGAGCTGATGCGGCGTCAGCATTCCCTTGTAGATGATGACCTTGGCCGACAGGCTCACCATGTAGAAGAGCAACCGCTCCTTCAGCGAAGCGTCGCCCCGCAGCCGGTGCGTGGCGTGCTTGCGAATGAGGTAAAGCCGGCGTTCGAGCGCATCGCCCTGGACGCCACCGGCGGCGGCGATGAAGACCTGCTCCATGTGCGGCATGGCGGCTCGGGCGGCGTTGCCGATGTCGGCGCCGTCGGGGTCCGTCGGCAGCGGTCGCCAGCCGATGAGGGTTTGTCCGGCCGCCTCCGTTTCCTCGGCAATGACCCGCTTGCAATGCTCGCGCTCACGCTCGTCCCGCGGCAGGAAGACGATGCCAGCGCCGTAGGCGCCGGCTCCGGGCAGTTCGACGCCGAATTCCGCCTCTGCCACCCTCGCGAGGAACCGGTACGGCAGCCCGGTGAGAATCCCTGCCCCGTCGCCGGTGTTCTTCTCGTAGCCAAGCCCGCCCCGATGCACCATGCAGCAGTTCATGCCACCGGCACGCTCGATGATGTCCCGACTCGGCCGCCCCTTGATGTCGCATATGAAGCCAACGCCACAGGAGTCCTTCTCCAGGGCGGGGTCGTAGAGGCCACGAGGCTGCGGCAGTCCGAGGGTCAGCTCTTGGGCGAGATCTGTCGTGCGTTCCGGCATCCGGGTGTCCTAAGCGTTCGGTTCCTAAAGGCCCGATCCATTGGAACGGCCCCAGAACAATGCGCCTCTTGCGCGATGCCCAAACGCCTGATTCCTCAACACGTAAAGGCAACCCACCGGGCGCACGCGAACGGCAAACCTTCGCAAAATCAAGCCAATCACGCAACCGCAGCGCGCTATGATCGCTGACATGCGGCTTCAGCCCACCACTCTTGTCGGCATCGTCTTCAGCATGGTGGGCGGGGTTGTGCTCGGGGTTAGTTCGTTCTGGGCGTTGGACGAGTGGCTGGGCGTTGGTTCGGAGCATCGGCTGCTGCTGTCCGTGGTGGATCACGTAGATCGCAACTACGTCACCGACGTCTCCCGCGAGAAGCTGATGCACGATGCCATCGCCGGGATGATGCGAGGGCTCGATGGCCATTCGGTGTTCCTGCACGAAGATCGCTTTGACGATCTGCATGAGGACACCACCGGTCGGTTCGGCGGCATCGGCATCGAAATCGCGCTCGTCGATGGCTACTTCACGGTGGTGAGGCCCATCGCCGACACTCCGGCGGCACGCGCTGGCGTTGCCGCTGGCGATCGCGTGATCGAACTCAACCATGCCAGTCTCAAGGGCCGCACCTTGCGCGACATCGTCGCCTCGATGCGCGGCCGGCCCGGCACCGAAGTGCATCTGCGGGTGCGCAGGCCTGGCCAAGAGGAGCACATCGATTTCGACCTGGTACGTGCCGTGGTCGCCACCAACAGCGTGCGGGCGCGGCCCTTGGAGCCGGGCTTTGGCTACGTGCGCATCAGCAGGTTTCAAGACACCACCGAGGACGACCTCGCAGAGGCACTGGCGAGCCTTGAGACGGAGCCTCAAGGCCTCAGCGGCCTCGTGGTGGACCTGCGGGACAACCCTGGGGGGGTGCTGGGGGTCGCAGTGGATGTGGCGGATGCGTTTCTCGACAGCGGACTGATCGTCTACACCGAGAGCCGGGTCGCGAGCAACGAGCTGCGTCTCGAAGCCGGTGCGGGCGACCTTCTCGGCGGCGCGGCGATGGCGGTGCTCATCAACGGGCAGTCTGCGTCCGGTGCCGAGATTGTGGCCGGGGCGCTGCAGGACCACGGCCGCGCGGTGGTTGTTGGCGTGCGCAGCTACGGCAAGGGATCGGTGCAATCGGTGCTATCGCTCAAGAACCGCCGCGCCATCAAGCTGACCACCGCGCATTACTACACGCCGAGTGGGCGTGCCATCCAGTCATCGGGCATAGAGCCGGACATTGAGGTGAAGCCGGCTGCGGGGATGGCGCGCACGGAGTATGAGGACCTGCTGATCCAAACAGCCTTGCAGGCGCTGCAAGGTGGGGGAGGGGCGGGGGCTTAAGGCAGCCTCCGGTTCATGCGTCGTCGAGAAGCGCTTGGCCGGCGGCGAAGTCCAGTGTGCCTTCGTAGAGGGCGGAACCGGAAATGGCGCCCAGGAGGCCATCTTTCATTGGTGCCAGGGCTGCGAGGTCGTCCAGGCTGCGGACACCGCCGGAGGCAACCACGGGCACCGATGCGGCGGCCAACATTCGCCTGGTGGCTGGCACGTTGACGCCGGTGAGCATGCCATCGCGTGCGATGTCGGTGAAGACGATGGCGCGCAAGGGCAGACCGGCTACCTCCCGCGCGAGTTCATAGGCGTCAACGCCTGTGGTGGCATCCCAGCCTCGGGTGGCGGCGCGGCCGTCGCGGGCGTCGATGCCGAGGATGATGCGGTTCACAAAGGTGCCGGCCGCCTCGGCGAGAAGGTCGCGGTTCTCGATGGCTGCGGTGCCGAGGATTGCCTGCTCAACACCCATGTCGAGACACGCACGCACCGCGTCGAGCGTGCGGATGCCGCCACCCAACTGCACCGGCACGCCGCCAGCGGCTTCGACGATGGCGGCCACGAGCGAACCGTTGACCGGCTCGCCAGCGAACGCGCCGTCGAGGTCCACGACATGGATGCGTCGGGCGCCGGCGTCGATCCAGCGCCGCGCCATCGCCGCCGGGTCGTCGGAGTAGATCGAGGCCGAGTCGGCAACCCCTTGCTTGAGCTGCACGCATTGACCGTCCTTGAGGTCGATGGCCGGAATCAGCAGCACGAGCTAGCCCCGGTTATCCATGAATGCGCGTAGCGAGGGCGACGAGACGCCGCTGTGGCTGGACGCGCACGCGTGCCAGGAGGCACGGCGTTCCGGAACCCGAAGGCATAGCTGCGCACTATGTTGAGGGGGCCGGAGCGAATGCGTCCGCAGGACGCACGAATGCGTCCGCAGGACGCACGAGTACTTGCACAGCCTCAGCGAGTGTATCGTCGTCCGCAGTAGGGCATTCATGGGTAATCCGGGCTAAAGCGACCCCTTGGTGGAGGGCGTGTCAGACGTGCGGGGGTCCAGCGCGAGTGCCATCCTGAGGGCGCGACCGAACGCCTTGAAGATGGTCTCCGCCTGATGGTGGGCGTTGGTGCCCTTGAGATTGTCGATGTGCAGTGTCACTTGCGCGTGGTTGACGAAGCCCTGGAAGAACTCGTGCAGCAGGTCCACGTCGAAGTCGCCTACCCGCGCGCGGGTGAAGTCCACCTTCCAATCGAGCCCGGGGCGTCCGGAGAAGTCCACCACTACCCGCGACAGCGCTTCGTCGAGCGGCACATAGGCGTGGCCGTAGCGCCAGATTCCGCGCTTGTCTTGGGCGGCTTCCGCCACCGCCTGGCCGAGCGTAATCCCCACGTCCTCCACAGTGTGGTGGGCATCCACCTCAAGGTCGCCCTTGGCCTCAATGGCGAGATCGAAACGACCGTGGCGCGCCACCTGATCGAGCATGTGCTCGAAGAACGGCAAACCCACGGCAAGCTGCGCCTGGCCGGTGCCATCGAGGTCCACGTCCACGCGAATGCGTGTTTCGAGCGTGTTGCGGCTGCGCGATGCCTTGCGATCGGGCGCGCTCATGGGTCGGTTCCCTTTGGGGCTAAGAGCATTGTTCACGAATCGTAGCAGCCTGCCGGGCTACAGGCGGTCCAGCAGGCTGCCGTAGGGCAGGAAGCGGTTGTCGCTGACGGAGCGGATCCACGCGGTGAGTTCCTTTGGGTAGGCGTTGCGGGCGCGCAGGGCTCGCGCCATGAGGATTGCGGGCGACTTGGCGCCGCGTTCGCACCCCGGCAGGCGCATTTCGGCGAGCACCACCACTCGGAGCCATTTCGCCAAGGCGGTCGATGGGGTGGCGTCCACCAGTGCTTGCCATTGGTCGAGATTGGCAGCCATCAGTTCGCGCAGGAGGACCGTGTCCTGTTCGTCCAAGTCCAGCGTGTCGTTTTGGGCCTCGGCGGCGCGTTCAAGTGCCTGAACATGGGCGGCGCCAAGTTGCTGCGGGGCAGGTTGCCAAGTGGCGACCTCGGATGTCATGCGTTTGCCTCGATTCGAAAAGCCGCCCGCGCACTTGCGCCAAGGCAGTCGATGCGGTGATGGTAGCGGGTCATGGCGACGGATGACGACTTTGCGAGGCGCGTGCTGGCGTGGTGGGACCGGCACGGGCGCAAGGACTTGCCCTGGCAACACCCACGCACGCCGTATCGGGTTTGGGTGTCCGAGGTGATGCTGCAGCAGACCCGTGCGGGCACCGTGGTGGCCTATTTCGAGCGCTTCATGGCCGCCTTCCCGACCGTTCACGATCTTGCGAATGCCGACCTCGACCATGTGCTGCACCTTTGGAGCGGCCTTGGCTACTACGCCCGCGCCCGCAATCTGCACGAGGCTGCTCGTCGGCTGGCCGAGCGGCCGGCGACCGATCCATTCCCCCGCGACGTGGCTGGATGGATGGAGCTCCCCGGTATTGGCCGCTCCACCGCCGGTGCAGTCGTCGCGCAGGCGTTTGGCGAGCGCGCCAGCATCCTCGATGCGAACGTCCGCCGGGTGCTTGCGCGCCATCACAAAGTCGCTGGTGCATCGTCGTCCTCGCACGCGCAAAGGACACTCTGGTGCTGGGCGGAACAACACACGCCGGTGCAACGTGTCGCGGACTACACCCAGGCCATCATGGACCTCGGCGCCACTGTGTGCCGCAGCACCAAGCCCATGTGCGATGCCTGTCCGGTGCAAGACACTTGCGCCGCCCATGCCACCGGCGAAGAGGCGCAGTTTCCGCACCGCTCCCCTCGCAAAAGCGCACGGCGGCTTGAACGGCGCCGGTTCTTCGTCATCACGGCTGGGGACCTCGTGCTGCTCGAGAAAAGGCCGGCGAATGGCGTCTGGGGCGGCCTGTGGTCGCCGCCTGAACGGCGCGAAGACGAACCGCTTGACGAATGCCTGCCGCGTCTCGGCGTCGAACTCGCAACCGTTGCCGAAACCACCCACGCCGCACCCTTCCGCCACGGCTTCAGCCATTACGACCTCGACGTGCTGCCGGTGTATGTTCACTTGACGAGGTTGCCGGCCGAAGTGCGCGACGGCGTTTCCCTGCGCTGGGCAAGGCGAGACGACGCGCTTGGCCTGTCCGCCGTAGCCGTCAAGCTGATCACACCACCGCAGAGGAGCCTGTTGGAGACGAACCCATGAGCCGCTCAGTCCATTGCCGCAAATACGGTCGAGAACTGCCGGGCCTCGCCGCCCCGCCGATGCCGGGCAAGGCCGGACAGGACATCTTCGAGCACGTCTCAGCCCAGGCTTGGAGTGAATGGCAGGCGCTGCAAACGATGCTCATCAACGAGCATCACCTGTCGCTTATGGACCCCGAGGCGAGGAAATTCCTGAGCGAACAGATGGGCAAGTTCCTCGCCGGCGAGGACTACGAGAAACCCGCCGGCTACGTTCCGCCGGAGCCCTCAGCCGGTGGGGAGCCTTCAGCCAATGAGGAGCCTTCAGCCGGTGAGGAGCCCTCAGCCGGTGAGGAGCCTTCAGCCGGCAAAGAGTAGCCGCCTGAGCCCAGCCAGGTCTCGCCGATGATGCGGGCGGCCGCGGCGTGGCTGGCTTCCTTGGTGGCGCCTTCTGTCTCAGCTTCGAACGTGGACAGGCGCTCGTCGGCGTATTCGACGGGGATGGCGTAGTGGGCGGCTAGGCGGCGGCCGAATCGACGCGCGGCGGCAGACATGTCGCTCTCGGTGCCGTCCATGTTGAGGGGTAGCCCCACGACGGCACGTTCAGGGCGCCACTCCGAGAAGACTCGATCCAAGGCGTCCCATTGTGGCTGGCCGTCGTTGGCGCGGATTCGCGTGAGTCCGTTGGCGGTGCCGACGCGAGGTTCGACGGTGGCGATGCCAATGTGCTTGAGGCCGAAGTCGAAGGCTAGGACGGTCATGGCAGCAGAACGGACCCTTGGAGGGAAGGCATCCTGCCCTCCCTGTGCGCCATGGGGCGCGTCCTTCCATGTATCCGCGCCGAGGCAAGCGCGCTGACGCGCGCAGGGAAGGCAGGATGCCTTCCCTCCAAGGGCCCCGCCCTCGTTCGCCTCCCCGTAGGGAAAGGGCGACTCATGCAAGGCCGGTGGCGTTGGAGAGGAGGCGGAGGTCCACGCCGATGGCGGCGGCGGCGTCGTTCAGGCGGGAGTCGAAGGCTACGTCGAAGATCAGGTCCTTTGAGCTCGGGCCCGTGAGCCAGACGTTTTCCGAGAGTTCCTGTTCGAGTTGACCGGCACCCCAGCCGGCGAAGCCGAGGGCCACAAGGTATCTGCCGGGGCCTTCGCCGGCGCCGATGGCGGCGAGGACGTCGCGGTCATAGGAGAGCAGCAGGCCGTCGCCGGCCGGTTCGCTGCTGTCGTATTCCTTGTCGCTGGTGTGCAGGACGAAGCCTCGCCGTGGCTCTACCGGGCCCCCTTCCACGGCCACCCGGTCCGGCGCGCCTTCCGTGGGCATGTCGAGTTGCCCCAAGAGCTCTGTGAGCGTGAGGTCCAGCGGCCGGTTCACCACGAGGCCAAAAGCGCCGTTTTCGTCGTGGCGGCAAAGATAGGTGAGGGTGTCGCCGAAGTAGCTGCCGCGCAGGTCGGGCATGCTGATGAGGAACTGGTGCTGCCGGGACATCATCGCGACGGTTCCCCCAATCGAACGGTGCGAGTTCTTTGAAAGCGCCAGGTGCGGTCGATTTCGAGCAGATCGAGTTCCTGCATCGCCGGCGGAAACGGCGCGAACGGTGCGGCGAGACGGACGATGCGCATGGCGGCCTCGTCGAGCACTTCGTGGCCGGATGATGCCAGCAGGCGCACGTCGCGCAAGGCCCCGTCGGGTTCGATGCTCACGAGCAGGCGCAGCGTACCGTATAGCTGTTGTTCCCGCGCCTCTTGCGGGTAGTTGATCTGGCCGATTCGTTCGACCTTGCGGCGCCATGCGTCGAGGTAGTAGGCGTCGGTGACGGTCTCGGGGGCGGCGGCATCGATGCGGCGAACGCGACTGTCGGTTGCCGGCGCTGTCAAGCTCTGGCCCAGGCGCGCGGCCTCCCGTGCCATTTGGCGGATGTTGGCGGAGAAGACCGCCGGGGCGGGGACGGCTTGCTGGACGGTTGCCTCGGTGGCCTGTGGAGGCGTTGGCGGCGTCGCGACTCGCTCCGGTGGCGTAGGGCTCGTGGCGCCGGTGTCTGGGCTTGGGCGTGCGTCCACCACGATGTCCGCTGGCGCGGCCTCCGTCGCAAGCGGCTCTGATGACCTCGCATCGTCAGTTGGCATGGGCCAGCGCAGCAAGGTGACGTCGATAACCGGCTGTGCGGCTCGCAGTGGCTTCGGTGCGTCCATGCCAAACCCGCCGACCACAAGCAGCAGTGCCCCATGCAACGCCGCAGACAGGAGCAGCGCAACACGCATGCCGGATGCCCCGCCTTGGGACGCGCTTCCTGCCCGCCCGGATGCGGGCAAGGCTCGAGCCGCGATCATTGCGGTCATGGCGATGCCGCCCTATCGCCGAGCCGATCGGCGATGCTGTCGAGCAGGTCCCCAGCGATGTCGAGATCGAACGCGGCATCAAGCTCCCGAACGCAGGTGGGGCAGGTGATGTTGATCTCGGTGAGATAGTCGCCGATCACGTCGATGCCGACGAACGTCAAGCCCCGGCGGCGCAGCTCCGGCCCGACCCGCTCGGCGATGTAGCGATCCCGCGCCGAAAGCGGCTGCCCGAGCCCGGAGCCCCCGGCGGCGAGATTGCCCCGGCTCTCGCCCTGCATCGGAATCCGCGCCAGCGCATAGGGCACGGCCTCGCCGTCGATGAGCAGGATTCGCTTGTCGCCAGCGGTGATTTCCGGCACGAATCGCTGCGCCATGATCTGCTGGGCACCGCGCTCGGTGAGGGTCTCGATCACGACCCTGAGGTTCGGATCGTCCTCGCGCACGCGAAAGATGCTCATGCCGCCCATGCCGTCGAGCTTCTTGAACACCACATCGCCGTGTTCGGCGTGGAAGTCCATCAAGAGGTCCTGTCGGCGCGCGACGATCAGGGGCGGCGTGCAATCGGTGAACTCGGTGGCGAAGAACTTCTCGTTGCAGTCGCGCAGCGAGTCCGGACGGTTCACCACCACCGTCCCTTGCGCCTCTGCCCTCTCGAGCAAATACGTCGCGTAGATGTACTCCATGTCGAACGGCGGGTCCTTGCGCATCATCACGACATCGAAGTCGCCGAGCGGCACCGAGGCTTCGTCGCCCAGGGTGCAGAAGCCGGCCTCGGCGTCGCTCGGCGCCATCGTTCGCGCAAACGCCTCCGTGAGCGCAATCTCCCGCACCCGCCCCTTCACCTGCCCGCCTTCGAGCGAGATGTCGGCAAGCGTCAGATATCCCATCTGCCAACCGCGCGTCTGCGCCGCGCGAATCATGGCCAGCGTCGAATCCTTCTTGAGATTCAACGTGTCGATGGCATCCATGACAAAGGCGATGCGGATCATGTGTATCCAGCGTCAGGCGTTGGGTAGGAGTCTGTCCCACTCAACGTTGCGTGTCACTCCCGCCGCAGCATAGGAAACGACGCTTGCGCCGGAGTTGAGGACCCTCCCCTCCTGCGAGAAGCCCCCTCCGAAAGCGAGGTGCTTTTCGACTCTCCGAAGGGGAGTGACAGGAGGGGCTTCGTTCGGGGATTGTGGGGTACGGGGTTTTGGGTCGGCGGCCCCCCCTCCGAGAAAAGCGGGGACGCTTTTCTCGACTCCCCCGCGAGGGGGGAGTGACAGGAAAGTGCGCGCCGCCACCGTTGTGGGGGTGCGAGGGCCTAGGTGGTCGCTTCTCGCCAGGCATGCAGCTGGTGCCAGCTGGCGAACGCCGCTGGGCCTGCCGTGGCGGCGCGCAATGTGAGCGGGCCCAGGCCGAAGGGATGGAAGTTGGCTTTGAGGGCGTGTTCCACCTCCGCGTCGGTGAAGCCGCCCTCTGGGCCGATGGCGATTGTGGCGCTGTCGCAGTCGGATGCCGCGCCAAGAGGTGCGGCGCCTCGCAACGCGATGAGGCGCTCGCCGGTTGCCCGCTCGATGGCTGCGCTGAAACTGTCGACCATGGTCACGGTCGGCAGGAACAGGCGGCCCGATTGTTCGGTGGCCCCGGTGGCGATGCGGACGGCGCGGTCTTGCCGAAGCGAGGCCGGGGCGCTGCGTTCGGCGCGGAAGATGGCGATGTCGGTAGCGCCGAGTTCCGTGGCTTGCTGGATGACGCCTTCGAGACCGGACTTGATCGCCGCCTGCAGGAGGTGCAGGTGGCCCCTGGGTGGCGGTCCGGAGCGGAGGAGCCGGCCTAGGCGAAGCTCGCAGGAGCGTTTGTCTGGCGTCTCCACCTGCGCAAGGTACTCGCTACCCTGGCCGTCAAAAAGCGCCACTTCGTCGCCGGGGCGAGCTCGCAGCACTTGGGCGAGGTGTGCGCTGGCGGCCGGTGCCAGCGTCACTGGCTGCCCGTCGGTGGCTTGGCTGCGCGGCGGGAGTTCCGGCGCGTACAGTCTTGGCTTTCTGCTCACAGTACGCTTCGCCATCCGACGGGCCGCCCCGTCACAACCCCAAGTTGCCAAGCACGCGCAAGGTCGGTTCGGCACGGTTCAACGTATAGAAGTGAATGCCGGGAACGTCGCCTTCGAGGAGGCGCTGGCAGAGTCCCGTCACCACGTCGGCACCGAAATCTGCCAGCGCCTCGTCGTCACCGTCAAGCTCGGCGAGACGATGCCGCAGCCAGCGGGGGATCTCGGCGCCGCACTTGTCGGAGAAGCGGACGAGATTGCGGTAGTTGGTGATGGGCATGATGCCGGCGACGATGGGGGCGGAGATGCCGGCCGCCTGGCAGCGGTCGCGGAGGTCGAAGTAGGCGTCGGCGTTGTAGAAGTACTGGGTGATGCAGACTTCGGCGCCGGCGTCCAGCTTGCGCTTGAGGAACTCGAGGTCGGCGCCGGCGCTTGGGGCGTCTGGATGCACCTCCGGGTAGCCAGCGACCGAAATCTCCATCGGCAACTGCACGCGCCGGCGAATGAGGCGCACCAAATCTTCGGCATAGTGCCCCTGCCAGCCGCTCCCGACGCCAGACGGCCGATCGCCGCGTAGGGCCACGATACGGTCGATGCCCATTGCGGTGTAGCGGCCCAATAGGCGCACCACATCCGCCTCGCTGTCGCGACCCCAAGATAGGTGGGGGGCAACGTCGATTCCAGCCTCCCTAAGCGCCGATACGGTCTCGAACGTGCCGTCGCGGGTGGAGCCCCCGGCGCCGTAGGTGACCGAACACCATGCCGACCGTCCTTCGAGCAGCGCCTTCGCCGTTCGCAGCAGCGGCTTGGCACCGGCGGCGGTGCGAGGCGGGAAGAACTCGAAGCTGAGATCGGCCATGCGGCGGGCGAATTGCGCTTGACTCAGATGCCGGCGTCCGCCCTCAGGCCCTCGGCTCGATCCGTGCGCTCCCAAGTGAACGTCTCCTCTTCGCGCCCGAAGTGGCCGTAGGCGGCGGTGGCGCGGAAGATCGGGCGCTTGAGGTCGAGCATTTCGATGAGGCCACGCGGGCGCAGGTCGAAGTGTTCGCGGATGAGCGTCTCGATGCGGGTGTCGGCAATCTTGCCGGTACCGAAGGTCTCGACGCTGACGGAGGTGGGCTCGGCAACGCCGATGGCGTAGCTCACCTGAATCTCGCAGCGCTGGGCGAGCCCTGCCGCGACGACGTTCTTGGCGACGTAGCGGCCGGCATACGCGGCGGAGCGATCCACCTTGGAAGGGTCCTTGCCGGAGAACGCGCCGCCGCCGTGGCGGGCCATGCCGCCGTAGGTATCGACGATGATCTTGCGCCCGGTGAGGCCGCAGTCGCCCTCAGGGCCCCCCACCACGAAGCTGCCGGTGGGGTTGATGTGAACCTTGGTGTCGGAACCGATCCAGTTGTTCGGGATTTCCGGGTAGATGATCTCCTCGCGCACGAGTTCATGCAGATCGTCGGTGTCGATGTCCGGGGTGTGCTGGGTGGAGAGGACAATCGCATCGACGCCGGTTGGCTTGCCGTCTTCGTCGTAGCGGAAGGAGAGCTGGCTTTTGGCGTCCGGGCGCAGGGCCTTGGGGTTGGCGCGGCGAACTTCGGCTTGGCGGCGGACGAGGCGGTGGGCGTAGGTGATCGGAGCTGGCATGAGCACGTCGGTTTCGTCTGTGGCGTAACCGAACATGAGGCCCTGATCGCCGGCGCCCTGTTCGTGGTCGGCGGTTTCATCGACGCCCTGGGCGATGTCCGCCGACTGCATTCCAAGCGCGTTGACGACGGTGAGGGCGTCGAGGTTGAGGCCGCTGCCTTCCTCGCCGTAGCCGATCTCGCGAATGACTTGCCGCGCCAGACGATCGACATCTACCACGGCTTTGGTGCGGATTTCGCCGGCAAGCACGACTAGGCCAGTCTTGATAAGAGTCTCACAGGCGACGCGGGAATCCGGATCCTGTGCCAGCATGGCATCGAGCACCGCATCCGAAATTTGGTCGGCCATCTTGTCGGGGTGGCCCTCGGACACAGATTCGGAAGTGAAGACGGAATTGGCGAGCATCAAGTGTCCTTGGCAGCGGCGTTTGGGAAGGGCGCGCATTCTAAACGCATCGACGCCATTCCCCACCCTCCAACCGGTTGTCGAGGTGGGAGGGAGCGCCAGATTCCCCCGCCAAGGCAGGGCTACGCCGCTAGCTGCGCGGCACGCGAATCCGTTCCACCAACTCCCGAATCTCTTCCGGTGGCGCGGGCGTCATCTTGCTCACGGCGATGGTGACGGCGAAGTTGAGCATTGCGCCGACGGCGCCGATGCCTTCCGGGGAGATGCCGAAGAGCCAGTTCTCGGCAACGTTTTCCGCTAGCGGCGGCATGAACACTCCCTTGAAAATGAGAATGTAGCCGAGGGTGAAGGCGAGCCCCGTCAGCATCCCCGCAATGGCACCTTGCTTGTTCACGCGCACCGAGAGAATGCCGAGCAGGATCACTGGGAACAGCGACGAGGCGGCGAGACCAAAGGCCAGCGCCACCACTTCCGCCACAAAGCCGGGCGGGTTGTAGCCGAGGTATCCGGCGAGGAGGATGGCCACCGCCGCGCTGATCCGTCCCGCCAGCAGTTCGCGCCGCTCCGAGATGCCGCGCGTAAACACGCCCTTGAGAAGGTCGTGCGAGACAGCGGCGGAAATGACGAGCAACAGGCCAGCGGCTGTGGAAAGCGCCGCGGCGATGCCGCCGGCGGCCACCAACGCCACCACCCAATCCGGCAGCGATGCAATCTCCGGGTTCGCGAGCACGATGATGTCCCGATCCACCGTTAGTTCGTTGCCCTGCCAACCGTGGACGCTGGCACGCTCGGCGAACTCCGGGTTGGCGTCGTTGTAATACTGGATTCGCCCATCGTCGTTCTTGTCCTCGAACGCGAGAAGCCCGGTCTCTTCCCAGGTGCGGAACCAGCCCGGCCGCTCCTCGTAGGCAAGGTTCGCGGTTTCCTCAAACACGGGCCCCGTCTGGATGGTCGTCGTCAGATTGAGCCGGGCCAACGCCCCGACTGCTGGTGCCGTGGTGTAGAGGATGGCAATGAAGAGCAGCGCATAGCCGGCGGAGATGCGGGCATCGCGCACCTTGGGCACGGTGAAGAAGCGCACCAGCACGTGCGGCAAACCGGCGGTGCCCACCATCAGCGCGAGGGTGATGAAGAAGACGTCAACGGTGCTCTTGGTGCCGTCGGTGTAGGCGGCAAAGCCGAGGTCCGTGACGATCTGGTCGAGCTTGGTGAGCAGATAGCCGCCGCCTTCCACCACTTCGGCCCCGAACGCCGCCTGCGGCAGCGCGACGCCGGTCACCTGCAAGGAGATGAACACCGCCGGCACCGTGTAGGCGAAGATCAGCACGCAATACTGCGCCACCTGCGTGTAGGTGACGCCCTTCATGCCGCCGGCCACCGCGTAGGTGAACACCACGCCCATTCCCACCAGGAGACCAATGCCGATGTCCACGCCCAGGAAGCGCGAGAAGACGATGCCGACGCCACGCATCTGCCCGGCGACATAGGTGAAGGAGATGACGATGAGGCAGATGACGGCGACCACGCGTGCGCCGTTCGAAGCGTAGCGCTCGCCGATGAACTCCGGCACCGTGAACTTGCCGAATTTGCGCAGGTACGGTGCGAGCAGAAGGGCGAGCAGGACATAGCCGCCGGTCCAGCCCATGAGATAGACCGAGCCGTCGTAGCCGATGAAGGCAATGATCCCCGCCATGGAAATGAACGACGCCGCGGACATCCAGTCCGCCGCCGTCGCCATGCCGTTCGCCACCGGGTGCACGTGCTTGCCGGCGACATAGAAATCGCCCGTGCTCGACGCCCGAGACCAATAGGCGATGCCGATGTAGAGCGCGAAGGAAAGTCCGACGATGAGGTACGTGAGGGCTTGAAGGTCCATTAGGAACCGTCTTCGTCGTCTTCCCGCACACCGTGGCGGCGGTCAAGCACCGTCATCCGTGCCGCATAGACGAAAGTGATGACGAGAAAGACCACCATGCTGCCCTGCTGGGCAAACCAGAAGCCAAGCTGGAAACCGCCGATGGCGATGCGGTTGAGGAAATCCACCAGCAGGATGCCGCAGCCGAAGGAGACGAAGAACCAGACGGCAAGGCAAATGCCCACGAGGCGCATGTTGTCGCGCCAATATCCGCTCCCGTTGGTCGAAGGCTCGCTCACTTCTTCCCCCGCGCTTAAGCCTCGCACGGAATTGTAACTTGCCCTCCGAACGCTAGCCCTGCTGAACCGAGACCGTCCGGCTCCCCAACACGAAACCCCCGTAGGGGCGACCCTTGTGGTCGCCCGTGCTGGATGAAACGCTCGCATGGGCCGAACGGCCGTCAATCGTTAAGGAGATGTCGCTCCAAGAACATCGCGGTCAGCGCCGCGAGGTAATCCGCATTCGGCTTTTTGGCGAAGCCGTGGCCCTCATCCCTCGCCAGCACATACCAGACCGGAATCTCGCTCTGTGCGAGCGCGCCGGCGATCTGTTCCGACTCGCTCGCCGGCACCCGCGGATCATTCAGCCCCTGGGCGATCAACAAAGGCGCGGCGATTTCGTGGGCCCTGTGCAATGGCGCGATGCCCTCTAGGAAGGCGCGCATCTCGGGGTCCCGCTCGTCGCCGTATTCGGCACGCCGCAAGTCGCGGCGATATGCCTGCGTGTTCTCCAGGAAGGAAACGAAGTTGCTGATGCCCACTCTCTCGACGCCGGCGCGGATGCGCTCCGCGAAGTGCACCATCGAGGCGAGCACCATGTAGCCGCCGTAGGAGCCGCCGGTCACCGCGACGCGATCTTGGTCAAGCTCCGGCTGCTCTTCGATCCAGTCCAGCAAGGCGCCGATGTCGCGCACGGAATCCTCTCTCAGGCGGCCATTGTCGAGCTTGAGCCACGACTTGCCGTAGCCGGAAGAGCCCCGCACGTTCGGGATCACCACGGCCAGGCCAAGTTCCTGCATGTAGAACTGCGAACTGGGGGAAAAACCGGGTCGAGCCTGCCCCTCTGGGCCGCCGTGGATGTTCACCAGCACAGGATGCGGCCCGGGGCCGGCTGGCCTATACACGAAAGCGGGAATCTCAAGGCCGTCGAACGAGGCGAACTTCACCAGTTCCGGCGCGGCGAGGCCCTCCGTCGGCAAGCCTCCGAGTTCGCTCGCGGTCCAGCGCGTCAGGGCGCCGCTGCCGAGATCGATGCTGTACACGTCCGATGGTGCCACGGGCCGCGACAGCGTGAAGGCAAGCTGTCGGCCATCGGGCGAGAACCGAAGCCGGCCAACGATGCCGTCCGGAATCGCGGGCAGTGCCAAGGGTTGTCCATCCGCGGTCGATGCCACCTGCAATCTGCTGTAGCCGCCCTCGTTGAAGGTCCAGGCGATGCGTGCCCGATCTCGGGAAACCGCGGCACTGCCGACGTTCCACTCGACGTCCTCTGTCAGCGTCGTGGATTCGCCGGTGACGAGGTCCAGACGACGCAGTTGCATGAACTCCGATCCGGCATCGCTGGTGTAATACACGCCATTGCCAACGCCATAGACCGCGCCGCCGATGGCAACGCCCTCCGTGGCGTCGGGGTTCGGCAACAGTTGGCGGCGTGCGCCGGTGCCGAGGTCAATCTCGTAGAGTTCCGCCTCGTTGATTGAGACGTATTTGGAGACGAGCACGCGATCTTCTTCGATGGACCAGTCTTCCAGCGA
This sequence comes from Gammaproteobacteria bacterium, assembly GCA_028824555.1. Taxonomy (GTDB): domain Bacteria; phylum Pseudomonadota; class Gammaproteobacteria; order Pseudomonadales; family Azotimanducaceae; genus VXYL01. Next base: position 15,918 of record JAPPDJ010000010.1, read on the forward strand.
CCAGCCGACGCCGGCGCCTTCCTGAATCACCTTGGTCGCGCCGAAGCCCGCCTCCGGGTCGAAGGATCGAGCATGGATGTCCCAGTCGCGACCGTTGCGCTCGGTCGTCGTATAGCCGAGCCAGCCGCCGCCAGGCGACCAGGAAACGCCGGTATAGCGCGACCGGCCATCGGAAATGAGCTCGTCCACGCTGCCGCCTGCCCTACGCCAGAACAACTGGTAGAACTCCGAGCCGCCGATGTCCTTGAGGAACACGAACCCCGGCTCGCTCGCGTGCGGGTTCACCGCCGCGCTGCGCACCGGTTCGTTCCCGAACGTCACCTGGCGGCGCATCCCCAGCGGCGTCTCGACCCGATGCAACTGCGTGCTGTCGCCAAACCTCGTGGCCACGAGCACACCGTCGCCGACCCAATCCACCAGCGTCGCCGAGCGCGTGTTGCGGTAGCGCGCCAGCGTTTCCACGACGCTAGCCGACGCCTCGGGCGCACCCCGCACTTCCATGTTGGCGGGCGGCGCAACTGTGTCGGCCGATGCGCCGCCCGCAATCACGAATGTCGCGAAGAGCGCCGACAAGCCAGCGGATGCCCTGGAGGGAAGGCATTCTGCCTTCCCTAGGGCGCGCAAGCGCGCTTGCCTCCTTGCGGGTGTGGGAGACGCGCCTAACGGCGCGTAGGGAAGGCAGAATGCCTTGCCTCCAGAGGCCTGCTGAACCCGCAGGCTCACGTTGCTTCCACGCGTGCCCCCGGCATCCGTGTGGCTGGGTCATACGCAGTTCGCGCGCCAGCACCTGTGGTGTCTGCGGTGGTGCCGCCGTAGAGGCGGTCCGCCGTTTCTTCCCGCAGCAGCGCGAGTTCTTCCTGCAGCGCCTTGCGGCCAGCTTCGGCAGCAGGGTCGGTTGGGTAGTACGCAAGCTCCGTCGCCGGGTCGCCGGCGACGCGAGTACCGATGAGCACGCGGGGCTGGGCGTAGTCGTAGGGCATGGCGCGGTGCAGCAGGGCGCGGTTGTCCCAGAACAGGGTGTCGCCGGGGCGCCAGCGATGGCTGTAAACCCGGCGCGGGTCCGCCACCACGAATTCGACCAGCGATTTCAAGAGCGCCCGGCTCTCTGCCCGCGGCAAGCCCGGAATGCCGAAGGCGTGACGGCCGACGAACAGGTTCTTGACGCCGGTGTCGGGATGCACCTTCACCAAGGGCCTGAGATACGCCTCGCCGTGGTAGATGCTGTTGTCGCCCTGCGGCGGAAAATCGCCGACATCGTTGGCCTGCGAAAACTGCGTGGAGTGGAACGCCGAGAGCCCCTCGATGCGATCCTTGGTCGCCTGATCGAGCGCCGCATAGCCTGCACGCATGTCCGCAAGTTCGGTATTGCCGCCCTCTTCCGGCACCGTCACGGCGGAAAGCATGGCGCACTTGCTGCTGATCGGCTTGTAGGTGGAATCGGTGTGCCAAGCCTCGTTGCCGACGTTGGTGCGCATGATCTGGGTGCGAAAGCCAAACACCTCGCCAAAGCTGCCGTCGTCCTTCTTGCGGCTGTTCGACATGGGATTCGCGCCAAACTCAAGCTCACCGAAACGCTCGCCAAAGGCGACATTCTCGGCGTCGCTCAGGAACTGCCCGGGGAACAGCAGAAAGCCCCGATCGAGCCACGCTGCCCGAATGGCACCGAACTCATCGTCGCTCAGCCCAGCGAGCCGCACACCCGTGACAACCGCGCCAAATCCCTTGTCCGCAATGGGAATGATGTCCATCGATCCAACCGTCCTGCGCCAAGTCGGCGATCGTACCATCGCCGCCGCGCCGTCGCGGTCAGCGTCGCGGTTCGGTGGTGTCTCACTTTGGCTCTTCCCGCTGTAGCGGATGGGCACTGACGATCGTGTTCGACTGGATGCCGGCGCCGCTTAGGAGGGAGGGCGTCCCGCCCTCCCTCCAGAGTACGACGCGCCAGGCGCTCGGCAAGTCAGAGTAAGACACCAACCGCGGTGCAGGTGGCCGCCGTGGAGCTAGGGCGGCAGTGCAAAAGCGCCCTGCATCTAGCGCGCTTTTTCCCCTTACATCCCCTTCCGCGGTGAGCCGTAGATGTCGAATTCGTCATAGCGCAGCCACGAGGCGTCGTACGCTCCGTCGCGGTCGAAGGATTGTGCTTCGGCCCACGCCGGTTTCACGGCGGCGTCGAAGTCGGACGGCAATTCGCCGGACGTGCGCTTCGAGAGTTCGTCGTGCAGTGGCATGAAGATGCGCGCGAGTTCCGTTGGCATTGGGCCCTTTCCCGAAGGGGAAGTCTGGCTCACTGGGTGCTCGCCGGTTTCCTCTTCGCGACGGAATGCGGCCTTGCTGTAGGCCGCTTGGGCAGCTTGCTCTTCCTCCGTCATCAGCGCGTTGACGGTGCGGCCCACCGGCACGACGGGCGTGTACTTGCCTTTGGTGAGGGCGTCCGCTGGCGCCATCGTCTCGGGCAGGGGGCCGGCGCCGACGGTGATTTCGCCGTGGTCGCAGCGCACCCAAAAGCCGCCGTGGGCGCCGTCGGGGAAGGCATAGGCCGGGGTATGGGTGAACTCCTCAGAGAACGTGAAGACGACGTTGCGGATTGTGCCGGCATACTTCGCCGAAGTCGCGCGTGTGGAAAGCACATGGCGCGCTGAGCTCACCCACTCCGGCGTCATGAAGGTGAAGCGCGGCAAGGTGCGGGGCGCCATGACATCGTGCAGCCGTCGCAGTGCCGCGAGCAGCGCCGGGTTGTCCGGCATCGCCCCGTCGAACTTCCAGCGCGACAGCTTGCCGAGGCGTGCCTGCGCGGCAGCAACGACGGCTGGATTCCTGCCGTGGAACACGATGCGCCCCATGTTGCTCATGATCGAATGGTCGCCTTCGACGCGGAAGTCGCACTCGGAGGCGGGAAGTTCGCCGGCATCAACGGCAACCACCCGGCCGCCCTCGATACGGGCATGCCACGCAACCTTGCCGCCAGCGCGCAGCCAGACCGGCGGGTTGTGAGCCACCTCGCACAGCGTGAAGGTCTCCGCACGCAGGGCGTCGGCGTGACGTTCGACGGCATCGGCCAGGGCACCACCGGCTTCGGCCACCCAGTCGCTAGATGCGAAGCTGACCTCGCCAATGCCGTCCGCCATCGCCGCGAGCAACGTGGTTGCGTGTCCAAGTGGTGCCGACATGGAGTCTCCCTATGGCTGGTTGCTGAAAGACGGCTGAAGGGCGCGATTGTACGGGCGCGATGGCGAGACGCGGCGCTCCGTCAGACGCGTTCCATAACGTGGATCGAAAACGGCCAGGCGTGCCGCTCGTCGGCTGGATGCTCGGTGCGCTTCACCTCGCGCCATTGGGCAAGCTCGAAGTCTGGGAACCAGGTGTCGCCTTCGAGTTCCGCATCGATCAAGGTCATGTAGAGGCGGTCCAGCCGCGGCCATGCCAGGGCATAGATTTCGGCGCCGCCGATGATGAACGCCTCTTCTGGGGCTTCGCTTTTTGCCCGATCAAGCGCGGCGTCCAAGTCGGTGACTACTTCCACCCCTTCGGCCTCGAGGCCCCGCCGCGACAGCACGATGTTGCGGCGCTTCGGCAGCGGCCGCCCGATCTCGTCGAAGGTCTTGCGCCCCATGATGACGGGCTTGCCGAGCGTAGTGCGGCGGAAGAAGCGCTGGTCATCCGGCAGGCGCCAGGGCAGGTCGCCATCCTTGCCGATCACCCGGTTGCGGGTCATTGCCCATATCGCCGAGAGGATCATCCCCGCTCCAGCGTCCAACGGTTCCGTTGCCGCCCCCGCTACACCGCGATCGGCGCCTTGATGCCCTTGTGCGAGCGGTAGCCGACGAGGGTGATGTCGTCGTAGGTGAAGTCGAAGATGTCCTCCACCGCCGGGTTCAGTTCCAGCCTCGGCAAGGGCAGGGGGTCGCGGCCAAGCTGGCGATCCACTTGCGTCAGGTGGTTGGCGTAGATGTGGGCGTCGCCGAAGGTGTGGATGAACTCGCCGGCGGCAAGCCCCGTGACCTGCGCCATCATGTGCGTGAGGAGCGCGTACGAGGCGATATTGAACGGCACGCCGAGGAAGAGGTCAGCGCTGCGCTGGTAGAGCTGGCAGGAAAGCCGTCCGTCCGCGACGTGGAACTGGAACAGCAGGTGGCAGGGAGGCAACGCCATGGCGTCGATCTCGCCCACGTTCCACGCCGAGACGATGTGTCGGCGCGAGGATGGATTGGCGCGGATGGCTTCGATCACGCCGGCAATCTGGTCCACCGAGCGACCGTCCGCCGTGCGCCAGCTTCGCCACTGGGCGCCATAGACGGGGCCGAGTTCGCCGTTCTCGTCGGCCCATTCGTCCCAGATGTGAACGTCGTTGGCGGTGAGATAGGCGGTGTTGGTGGCACCCTGCAAGAACCACAGGAGCTCGTGGGCGATGCCGCGAAAGAACATCTTCTTGGTGGTGACGAGCGGGAAGCCCTCGGCCAGGTCGAAGCGCATCTGATGGCCGAAGATGCTGTAGGTGCCAGTGCCGGTGCGGTCCTCGCGCAAGCTGCCGGCCTCGCGCACTTGGCGCAGAAGATCGAGGTATTGCTTCACGTTTGGGCTCGGTCTCTCATCGTCACTTGCCGGTCTTGGCCGGCACTGTCCAGAGCAGCAAGAGTGCCCCCAGGGCAGCGGTCGGCAGCGACAGCAACTGCCCCATCGTCAGCCAGTCGGCGACGATGAAGCCGATGCCGGCATCCGGTTCGCGGAAGAACTCGGTGGCGAAGCGGATGATACCCGACGCGACGAGAAAGCACCCCGAAACGCGGCCTGGAGTGACCCACCACGATCCTGCCCCATTCGCTGCCAGCGAGCGCGCACGGGCAGAAAACCACCACACCACGGCGAACAGCAGCAGCCCTTCGCCAGCCGCCTGATAAAGGCTCGAGACATGCCGCGTCGCCGTCTCGAACTCGCCGTAGCAGGCAATGCTGAGGCCCTGCACCGACGCGCAAGGAAAATGCACTCCGAGCGCCGATTCGGTAACCCGCCCTGGCAGCTCGGCGTTGATGAAGTTGCCAAGTCGCCCGAGCCCAATGCCGAGCGGAACCAACGGCGCCACGAAATCCGTGACTTCGAGAAAACTGCGGTGCTGTGGGAGGGTTTGCGTTCCCTGGCTGCCATCGTCTTGCTGTGCCACCCGCCGCCGCGCGAAGACCGCCATCGCCGCCAACGCCCCAAGCAAGCCGCCGTGAAACGACATCCCCCCTTCCCAGATGCGCAGCAGCCAAAGCGGATCGCGCAGGAACTGATCGAGGCCGTAGAACAGCACGAAGCCGAGCCGACCCCCAAGGACGATGCCGGCGACGCCGTAGAAGACCAGATCCGAAACCTCCTGAACCGACCACCCGGTACCGGCACCGGCCCGCCGCCGCCCGAGCAGGTACATGACGCCAAAGGCAAGCACATACATCAGTCCATACCAGCGCAGGGCAAAGGGCCCGAGCTGCGCCAGAACCGGATCGATCAGAGGGTATTGCACACCGTCGCCCCTTCCGCCCCACCTTGACCCGCAACGCGTCCGCAAACGCAAACGGTAAGCCTACGGCAAGGGGCTGCCTTGGGGGGAGAGCGGCGCTAGTCCGCCACCATTTCGCATAGAATCGCCGCCTTCCGCCGCTCCAAGGACCTCCGCCTCGTGTGCCTGATCCTGTTCGCATATCGCGCCTGCAAAGGGCGCACGCTAGTGGTGGCTGCCAACCGCGACGAGTTCCACGACCGTCCGGCGCGGGAGGCGCATTGGTGGGATGGCGAGTCGAGCATCTTCGGCGGCCGGGACCTCAAGGCTGGCGGCGCCTGGCTCGCGATGCGCCGCGACGGCCGTTTCGCTGCAGTGACCAACTGGTCCGAAAACCCGAATGCCCCGGCGCCCGCATCCCGCGGCGACCTCGCCACGGGGTTCCTCTCCGGCAATGAGCCAGCCCGCGACTACATCGAAGCCATCGACGGCGAGCTCTACAACGGCTTCAACCTCATCGCCTTCGATGGCGAGGAGATGGTCTATTCGTCGAACCGCACCGGCGAAGTGCGAAGCTTGCCGCCTGGCGTCTATGGCCTCACCAACACTCGTTTGGGCGACCGGTGGCCCAAGGCCGTACACGGCGCAAGGGCGCTCAGCCAAGCCGCGCCGCATGCCACCACCGCCGACCTGATTGCCCTCCTGGCGAAGCCCCACTTGCCGGTGGAGCGCGAATACGATGGCGACCTGCAGCCGGAACGCAGCTTCTCGCCCTGCTTCATCGTCGGCGATCACTACGGCACCCGCGCCAGCACCGCTGTGATCGTCACGGAGCAGCGTGTGGAGTTCGCGGAACAGCACTATGGCCCGCATGGCGTGGCCGGCGGGCGCACCGAGGAGTCTTTCGACATCGCCCGGAGCGGGTAGCTTCGGCTCAACGAACACGCAAGCCGCCCTTCGGGCGCACACGATAGGAACCCACACATGGATCTCAATCTCGAAGGCAAGACCGCACTCGTCACCGGCGGAAGCCTGGGTCTCGGACACGCAATGGCCAGTGCCTTTCACGGTGCCGGCGCCAACGTCGCCTTGGTGGCGAGGCGCGAGGACGTGCTGGCTGAAGCCAAGGCCGAAATCGAAGCCGATTCCGGCGGCAGCGTGGGCGCGTATTCGTGCGATGTCACCGATGCCGCGGCCATCACCGCAACCGTCGAGCGCGCCACCGCGGAACTCGGCGCCATCGACATCCTCGTGAACAACGCCGGCCAATCCCAGACTGGGCCCTTCGAGGACATCACCGACGAGGTCTGGCAATACGACCTGGACCTCAAGCTGATGGCCGCCGTCCGCTTCACCCGCCTCGCCTTCCCCGGCATGAAGGAGCGGGGCTGGGGACGCGTCATCAACATCCTCAACACGGCCGCCAAGGCACCTCCGCCCGGTTCCGCACCCACCTCCGTCAGCCGCGCCGCCGGCATGGCCCTCACCAAGGTGCTGGCGGGCGAAGGCGCCCCGCACAACGTGCTCGTCAACGCCCTGATGATCGGCAGCATCAAGTCCGATCAGGTGCGCCGCGGCTACGAAGCCTCCGCCAAGGACGTGACACTCGAGGAATACATGGTGCGCGCCGGCAAGAACCTGCCCATGGGCCGCATGGGCGAAGCCGAGGAATGCGCCAACGTCGCCCTGTTCCTCGCATCAAACGCGGCAAGCTACCTCACCGGCTGCGCCATCAACATGGACGGCGGCGTCTCGCGGGTGGTGTAGCTCTAGGCCATAGGGAAGTGGGTGCTGGTGCGAGACACCGGGTGCTGGCGAGCCCTCCTCGAACAAAAGCCCGCCCCCAAACACCAAGGCAACAGCCCGTGCCATGCGAGGGCCTCTCTGGACGGAGGGCGTCCCGCCCTCCAAGCGTGCCGAAGGCGCGCACGCAGCGGAGCTGGCCGAGGCCACCGCAAGCAAGCCGTTCCAGACAAAGCCAACAAAGCGCCAGCCCCGAACAACGCCACCAACAAACCCGCCTACCCGCCGCCGCCCCATCATGCCCTTGACGTGCCTGGTGCACGATGGGGGCTAGCGGTCTGCGACGGGCCTCTCTAGACGGAGGAGATAGCAACCACGGCACTCACACCCGAAACGCCAGCAGTCGTGCCAATGCCGCCGTTTCGCCGTCGGGGTCTTGCATCAGCCCCTCTTCATCGACCTCGATGCGCAACCCCTCTGCAACCTTCCGAAGCGCTGCCGGCGCCACGCGGAATCGCGGGTTTCTCGGCCCAACAACATCATCAGCCAGACCCGGCAGCGCGAGATGCTGTTCCACCAACAGCGCACCGCCGGGGCGCAGCGCTGAGCGAATGTTGGTCAAGAGAGGCAGATTCACATAGCGAACATTGACCACCAGATCGTAGTCTGCGGGCGGCGTGTAACCCCGCTCCAAATCACAGGCAATCCATCGAATGTCGGCGTTGGGCGCAAGGGCCGCCGCTTTGCGAAGGGCGACATCGGAAACATCCACCGCGTCAACCTGCCAGCCGTTCTCGGCAAGAAAGCGGGCATTGCGGCCCAAGCCACAAGCCAAATCCAGCGCCCGCCCGCGTGGCAGACGCTCGATCGATTCGGTCAGGAAATCACTCGGCCAGCGGCGCTCGCCGTACTCCCCCGCAGCATAGCGTGTGTTCCAACGCTCCCGGTCCGCCTCGCTCAACGCTTGCCTTCTTCGGCGGCCTCTTCCTCGCCGTCATCGTCGTCCGACACGGAGTGCTCGTCCTGCGGCAACTGCACCACCAGCTTCCAAGCCAGCCACATCCCGCCAAGACCCACGAAGAGCCCCACCAGCGGAACCACGATTGCGCCCAGGGTCATGCCAGGCAACATACCACGGTGCCTTCAAGACGGGCCTCGTAGGGGCGACCCTTGTGGTCGCCCGTCGTGCCGAGCCGAGGCGGTTTCGTTGCATCCGAGACGGGCGGGGACAAGCCCGGGACAAGCCCCGCCCCTACGGGCGCGCTCGTAGAGCGCGCTAGCTGCCAGTCTCCATTGGCAAAGACTCGTCACGCACCCACTCCGCCATCGATCCGTCATACACCGCCACGTTCGACTGTCCCACCAACAGGCACGCCAAGGCATCCACCGTCGCCGAGATGCCGCCGCCGCAATAGGAAATCACCCTCGGCGCTGCCAAGAGCCCCTTCGCATCGAGCGCGGTCCGCAACGCATCGGCATCCTTGAAGTGGCCGTTGTCGAGCAAGTCGTCGAAATGAAGATTGACGCTGCCCGTGATATGCCCGCGGCGTCCGTAGGAGAATTCGCCCTCCCCGGCGTACACATCCGGCGACAGGGCGTTGACCGTACACGTGGCCGAGTCGCCTATGGCGGCCAGCACGCCGTCCTTGTCCACAAACAGATCCGGGTTCGCCTGCGCCCGGAAGCTGCACGCCGCCGGCACCACCGTCTCCGTGGAAACCGGCAGCCCCGCATCACGCCACGCCCGGAACCCACCGTCGAGCACCCGCACGTTGGCATGGCCGCAGTAATGCAACAGCCACCAGGCCCGGGTCGCCCACATCATGTGCCCCGTGCTGTAGAGCACGACCTCGGTGTCAGCGCCAATGCCCAGCGAACCGAACAGCCCCTCAAGCTGGGCCACCGGCGGCAAGCTGAACCCGAGCCCAGTCGAGGTGTCCGAAGCCGCCCGAATCAAGTCGAGAAACACCGCCCCAGGAATATGCCCCTCGTCGAATTTCCCTTGCCCAGACTCCGCCCGATACCCCGCCGTCGGCGCTGGCGTCAGAAACACCGTCGCATCGAGAATCCGCCGCCCCGAGTTGTCGATGTCCCCGGCAAGCTCCTGCACAGAAATGAGATATTCCGGATGCACATAGGACATGTCGTTCTCTCCTTCGCGGGCCATTGTCGAGTTGCACGCCGGTTCGGCGGAGCGCAACGGATTGTAATTCGTCCAATCGGTGCGCCCTGCCTGCTGCGACCACCGCCCAGCAAGGCGTCCTCGCCCGTTCAGCGGTAACTCCAGCCGCGCAGTCTTCTGGCTCGCGCTATGCTTTGCCGCTGCTGCATGGGCCGGTGGGGTTGCGTGCGCGTCATTTACGGAGGGGAAAGCGAGTGAAGCTCTATGACATGAAGCAGGCGCCGAATCCGCGGCGGCTCAGGATGTTCCTGGCCGAGAAGGGGATCGAGATCGAGACGGTGCAGGTGGACATTCCGTCTGGGGAGAACCTGTCGGACGAGTTCAAGGCCATCAATCCTCGGGGCTTGCTGCCGACGCTGGTGCTGGACGATGGCACGGTAATCGATGAATCGGTGGCCATCAGCCGCTACTTCGAGCAGACGCACCCGGAGCCGAACCTGATGGGCACAGATGCCAAGTCGATGGCGCTGATCGAGTCGGCAGAGCGGCACATGGAGTTCGATGGGCTGCTTTCCGTGGCCGAGGCGTTCCGCAACTCGAATCCGGTGTTCGCCAACAGGGCGACGCAAGGCACCGACGGGGTGCAGGCCATCGAGGCGCTGGTGGAACGCGGGCGCAACGGCACGGCACGTTTCTTCGCGAGCTTGGACGCAACCCTAGCGGACTCCCGCTACGTTGCCGGCGAGACCTTTTCCATCGCCGACATCACCGCCTTCTGCGTCGTGGATTTCGCCAAGTGGACGGGCATGAGGCTTGGCGACGATCACCCGAACGCCCAGCGCTGGTATGCGGAGGTGGCGGCGCGGCCCAGCGCCCAGGCTTGACCTATTGTCGTAGCGGACGGGACAAGCCCGTCCCCTACGGCTCCGCCAACTTCACCGCGGTGCCGACGGCCAACAGTTCGGCGGCACCGCCCATGATTACCGAGGTGGTGAAGCGGGTGCCCACCACCGCGTCGGCGCCCAGGGACTCGGCTTCGTCGATCATTCGGTCGAGGGCCTGTTCGCGACTTTCGGCGACGAGTTTGGTGAACTCGTGGATTTCGCCGCCCACCAAGGTGCGCAGGCCCGCCATGATGTCCTTGCCGACGTGGCGGGCACGGATGGTGTTGCCGCGCACGAGGCCGAGGGATTCGGTGATTTGCTGACCTGCAACGGTCTCTGTGGTGACAACCAGCATCGCCGCCTCCGTTTACATTTCGACGTCTCGGTATCGGTCAGTGCGCCGCACGATGAGGCGCTGCCGCAGCGCCAGCAGGCCAAGCACGGCCAGCCCGCCGTAGAGGGCGAGCACGCCGAACTTGACGATCGCGGGTGCCTCGGCGTCCGCCAACAGCCCGTACAGGCCGTAGCCGATGAGGGCTAGGACGCCGGCGAAGAATAAGGTGAGACCGACCCAACGGGTAACTTGGCCTGTGTGTTCGCTCATCCGTTTCTCCTTAAGACGAGCCTGCTCCCTTGGCGGAGTTTGCCACGTTCGCCTACGTTCCGGCAGCAGGGAGGTCGTTTGGCTTAATCGCCCTCACCAGCGCAAGCGCATGGAGGCAAACCGGTCGAGCGGCAGGCCGCGCTCCGCGAGCCAGCCGGCTGGGAGCTCGATGGCGTACCGCGCCGGGACGTTCGAGGTGTAACTCGTCGAAGCCTCTTGGCATAGCGCCTGCCAGTCAGCGTCTGATGCGCCTGGCGGCCGGGGGCAGGGCTGCATGGTCATGGCGGCGACCGGCTGCCGGTCCGCGTCGAGGTAGATGACGTCGAGCGCGATGAACGTGTTGAACATCCAGAAGCTGCGCAGCGCCTCGCCGTCGAAATCGAACAGCATGGCGGCGCCGTCGTCCTTGCGACACATGAGGCCCTGGGCGTGTCGGGCGGGGGTTTGCGCCACTTCGACGGTGATGGTCACTCGGCGCGGTGGCAGCAGGACTTCGAGCTCCACCGTGGGCAGGGCGGCGCGGTCGATGCCGGCGCAGTCGGGGCTCCGCACGAACTCGCGGGCGTTGCCGCAAGCCGCGAGAAGGGAGGCGACGACGGCGACGACTTTGGCGGCGTTCATGCCGTGGCGAGCCTCGGCGTACGGGCTTTCGCCTCGGCGGTTTCTGGGACGATGGTGCCGCTTTGGACCAGTTCCGCCAGCGCCTGATCGAGCGTTTGCATCCCGGCGTTGCGGGAGGTCTGGATGGCGGTGATCATCTGCGCCGCCTTGTTCTCGCGGATGAGGTGACGGATGGCGGTGCTCGCCAGCATGATCTCGTGCGCCGCCACGCGCCCGCCGCCGGTGCGCTTGACGAGGGTTTGCGAAACCACCGCGTTCAGGGACTCGGAAAGCATCGTGCGGATGAGCGCCTTCTCGTCGCCGGAGAACACATCGACGATGCGATCCACCGTTGCCGGCGCCGACGACGTGTGCAGCGTGGCGAACACGAGGTGACCGGTTTCGGCGGCGGTGAGGGCGAGGCGAATGGTCTCGAGGTCGCGCATCTCGCCCACTAGAACGACGTCTGGGTCCTCCCGGAGGGCAGCACGGAGGGCGTCGTCGAAGCTCTGCGTGTCGCGGTTCAGTTGGCGTTGGGTCACGAGGCAGTTCTTTGGCGCGTGGATGAACTCGATGGGGTCCTCGATGGTAAGGATGTGCTCGCGGCGGCTCGTGTTGATGTAGTCGATCATGGCCGCAAGGGTAGTGCTCTTGCCGGAGCCGGTGGGACCGGTGACGAGCACCAGGCCCCGCGTGGCGTCGGCGATGCTGCGAAACACGGGCGGCATGTTGAGCGACTCCATCGTTGGCACCACCGCTGGAATCACTCGAAACACTGCACCCACGCCGCGTTGGTGCCGAAAGGCGTTGACGCGGAACCGTGCCGCATCCTGCGCTTCGTAGGAGAAATCCACCTCGCGGCCAGCCTCGAAGGTGGCGCGGGCATCGTCGTTCATCACCTCTTGGATGAGAGCGAGGGTCGCTGCCTCGCCGAGTGGCGGCCGGTCGAGACGCACGATGTCGCCGTCAACACGAAGGAGGGGTTGCTCGCCGGCGGAAAGGTGCAGGTCGGAAGCGCCAGCTTCCACGCAGGCGGACAGGAGTTCGTTGATTTGCATGACTTTTTCCCTGTATGCGACGGACCGTAGCAGTTTTCGCGCTAGCGAGCCCTCGGAGGGAGGGCGACGCTAGAGACCAAACGCATCCGCTCGCTTGTTTTGCGGCTGCCTATAATGTTCCCCCTAGTTTCTTTGGTCGCCAAGTGGACAATCTCGCAATCCTTTGTGCGACATCGCCACTTTGACGCTGGACGTTGCATCTGTTGCCAAGGTGGAGGCTGCCATTCGCGCCGCCGAGACCGCGGCCGGCCGTCCGACGGGGGTCGTGCAGTTGCTCGCGGTGTCGAAGACTCGCTCTGCCGCTGAAGTCGCGAGCCTGCATGGCGCAGGAGTCGAGGACTTCGGCGAGAACTATCTGCAAGAGGCGCTGCCGAAGATTCGCGAGTTGGCGGATCAGGGCATCACTTGGCACTTCATCGGTGCCATTCAGTCGAACAAGACCCGCGACATCGCCCGCCACTTCAACTGGGTTCACACCTTGGATCGGGTGCGGGTCGCGGACCGCCTAAACGCCGCCGCCCACCGCACCCTCGACGTTTGCCTGCAAGTGAATGTGGACGCCGAGCCGCAGAAGGCAGGCGTTGCCCCGGAAGAGACGGGTGCCCTGCTGGCGCGAGTCCAGCAACTGCATAACCTGCGCGCCCGCGGCCTCATGGCCATTCCCAAGGAAGCCGGCGGCGAGGCCACGCGGGAGAGCTTCCGCCGGCTGCGTCGCCTCTTCGACGATCTCGCGCCCATCGCCGGGCCTTCATGGGATACGCTTTCGATGGGCATGTCGGGCGATTTCGAGGTGGCAGTGGCGGAGGGCTCGACCTTGGTTCGCATCGGCACGGCGCTCTTCGGCCCCAGGCCGCCACGAACGCGCCGATGATGTTCGCCGCCTGAGCGGCAATTGCACGAAGGACTTGGGATGACCCACAACCCCGCCCCGGATCGCAGCATCGCCTTCATCGGCGGGGGCAACATGGCGTTCGCGCTCGCGTCGGGCATTCTGCGCGCCGATCCGGGTCGATCGGTGGTCGTTAGCGATCCGGTGCCGGAGCAACTTGCCCGCTTTGCCGATGCCCCGGTTCGCACCACGCTCGACAACATGGACGCGGTGGCCGGGGCCTCGATTGTCGTGCTGGCCGTGAAACCGCAGGTGATGGAGGGGGTGGCGCGGGAGCTTGCGGAGGCCATCGAGGCTCAGCAACTGGTGGTCTCCATTGCCGCCGGCGTGACCGTTTCCGCGCTGCGTTCGTGGCTCGGTTCGAGTGCCATCGTGCGCTGCATGCCGAACACGCCGGCGCTGGTGGGCAGAGGCGTCACCGGCCTTTATGCCGATTCGGGCGTGTCCGAAGCGCAGCGGAGCGAGGCGGAGGAGTTGCTGCGGGCGGTGGGCGATGCGGTCTGGTTCGAAAAGGAAGGCGAGCTCGATGCCGTCACCGCCCTCTCCGGCAGTGGCCCGGCGTATTTCTTCGCGGTCATCGAGGCGCTGATCGAGGGCGGTGTGGAGTTGGGCCTCTCCCGCGAGATCGCGCATAGACTGGTTACCGGAACGGCCGTTGGCGCTGCCGCCATGATCGGGCCGCACGACGACCCTGGGGAACTGCGCGTTCGCGTCACCTCGCCGGGGGGAACGACGGAGCGAGCGCTCTCGGTGCTGGCATCCGGCGGCGTGCCCCATACTCTGCGCCAGGCAGTACACGGCGCCTGGCAGCGCTCGCGGGAACTCTCCGGCGTGGAAGCGGATGGCCACGACGGCTCCGCGCCCACAGGGGGTACGCCGGGCAGGGCGCGCTAGCGCCGCCACGCTTTCCCGCCACACTGGAAGGAACGAAGAACATGACCGACACGCTCGTATTCATCGTCAAGTTCGTCCTGCAGGCGGCGTCGCTGGTCTTCCTTCTCCGCTTCCTGTTGCAGGCCGTGCGGGCCGATGCCTACAACCCCATCACCGAGGCCATCGTCAAGCTGTCGTGGCCTGTGCTGCGGTACCTGCGCTATGTACTCCCCACCTGGCGCAATCTCGACTTCGCGGCCTTCGGCATGGCATGGGGCATCAATGCGCTCCTGCTCGTCATCATCGCCAGTCACCGCGACCTGCCCTTCTCGGCGCTCGTCGTCATCGGCGACACCTTGCGGGCTACCGTCAGCCTTGCCATCGGCGTGTTTCTGGTGGCCATCTTCGCCACCATCGTCATGAGCTGGATCGCTCCCGGCACCCGCTCGCCCGCCACCAGCCTCATTCACGACGTGGCGGAACCGCTCTTGGCACCGGCGCGCAAGCTCATCCCGCCGATTGGCGGCACGCTGGACCTCTCGCCGATGCTGACGGTGCTGGTGCTGCTGGTGATTCAGGGGCCGGTGCTGTCCGCTGTGCTGCCATACCAGATTTGGCACCACGTGTGACGCACGGCCCCATCCATTTTCCGAAGGGCCAACATGCGACCTGACCAGGGGCCAGGCTCTGTCGGCATCGTCACACCGCAGACGGTGCGCTTCGATACGCCCCTGGCGCTGCAATGCGGCGTCACGCTGCCGGGTTTCGAGCTCGCGGTGGAGACCTACGGCGAACTGAACGCCAGTCGCAGCAACGCGCTGCTCGTTTGCCACGCGCTGTCCGGCGACCACCATGCCGCCGGCCGGCACTCGCCTGACGATGCAAAGCCAGGTTGGTGGGACGCCTGCATCGGTCCCGGCAAGGCCATCGACACCGATCTTTTCCATGTGGTGAGCCTCAACAACCTCGGCGGCTGCAATGGCAGCACTGGGCCCCGTTCCACCGACCCGAACACCGGCGAACCCTATGGCGCGAGCTTTCCCACGGTGACCGTGAAGGACTGGGTGCAGAGCCAAGCCATGCTGGCGGATCACCTCGGCATCGAGCGCTTCGCCGCCGTGGTGGGGGGGAGCCTGGGCGGGATGCAGGCGCTGCAATGGGCCATCGACAAGCCGGAGCGCATCGCCAACGCCGTGGTGATCGCTGCCGCGCCCAAACTCTCGGCACAGAACATCGCCTTCAACGAGATTGCTCGGCAGGCCATCGTCTCGGACCCCGACTTCCACGAAGGCACCTACTTTCGCAAAGGCACGAACCCCGACAAGGGACTGATGCTGGCGCGGATGTTGGGGCATGTGACGTATCTGTCCGCTGGTGGCATGGGTGACCGCTTCGGGCGGGAACTGAAGTCCGGCGACATCGGCTCGGCCCAGGACGTGCAGTTTCAGGTGGAGAGCTACCTGCACTATCAGGGCACGTCGTTCTCGCGCCGCTTCGACGCCAACACCTACCTCCTCATGACGAGGGCGCTCGACTACTTCGACCCTGCCTTGGATTTCGGCGGCGATCTGGTGCGGGCGCTGGGGCAGGCGCGGGCGAGGTTCTTGGTGCTGGCGTTCACGTCCGACTGGCGCTTCTCGCCGGAACGTTCCGGCGAAATCGTCGATGCCCTGATCGCGGCAGGGCGGGATGTGACGAGCGCCACGGTTCACTCGGCGGCTGGCCACGACTCGTTCCTGCTGCCCATCGAACGCTATTGCGACCTGCTCGGCGCCTACCTTGGGCGCGTTGCGGAGGAGTTGGGGGACTAGGACCGTGCGGCGCGACCTCGAAATCATCGCCGACTTGGTGAACCCCGGTGCCAGAGTGCTGGACCTTGGCTGCGGCGACGGCGACCTGTTGCGCCACCTGGCGACGGCCAAGGGCGTCAACGGCTACGGCATCGAGAAGGATGCGGACGAGGTTGCCATCTGCATCCGCGCCGGCGTCAACGTGGTCGAGCACGACCTCGACGACGGCCTCACCCGTTTCCCGGACTCGAGCTTCGACATGGTGGTGATGACCGAGACGCTGCAGGCCGTGGCGGCGCCGGATCGCCTGCTCGACGAGATGCTGCGCATCGGCGAGGAGTGCATCGTCACCTTCCCCAACTTCGGCCACTGGCGCTGCCGGATGCAGCTCGCCTCGCGCGGGCGGATGCCGGTGGCGCGCCACATTCCGCATTCCTGGTTTGACACCCCGAACATCCACCTGTGTACGTTCCGCGATTTCGAGGAACTGGTGACGGGCAAGGGGCTGCCGATCATCGAACGCTTCGTGGTGGACGCGAGCTACGAGAAGCGAGTGCACTGGGTTCCGAACCTGTTCGGGACGATTGCCTTCTATCGCCTAGGGAGAGCGCCGGCGTGAGGGTGCCTTCCCTCCTCGTAGGGGACGGGCTTGTCCCGTCCCGGCGCGCCTTGCCGAGCGCATTGGCAGTTCGCTTGCGCGAACTGCTGTGCCTCGACCAACTCCTCGGCGCGTTCAACACGGGCGGGGACAAGCCCCGCCCCTACGGGGTGCTGGCCAGCCCGGCCTGGCGGTTTGCCTTGGCCGTGCTCTTGGCAATGAACGCCCCTGCCGAACAGTTCCGCGAGTTTGGTGACTGGCGCGTGCACTACATCGCGGTGGGCGCTTCCTTCCTGCCACGGGAGGTGGCAGAGCGCCACGGCATTGTGCGGGGCGACAACAAGGCGATCGTCAACATTTCCGCCATCGGCGCGGACGGGCGTTCCGGCGCCATCGGCATCGCCGGCAGCGTGACCAACCTGCTTGGCCAGAAGGCGACGCTTCGCTTTCGCGAAGTGCGCGATGGCGCAGCGATCTACTACATCGCCCCGTTGGACTTCGAGGACGCCGAGACCCTGCGCTTCGAGCTCCGCCTCACGCTGCCGGATCACGGCGAGGAAACGCTCTCGTTCCAGCAGTCCCTCTACGGGCCGTTGCCGTAGTCTCGGTCAGTTGGGCAACCCATGAGCACCGGCCGCTTTCGACGCGTCGTGCTGGCCTCCGACAACGCCGGCAAGCTTCGGGAAATGCAGGCGCTCCTTGGGGGTGTGGATTTGCTTCCGCAAGGGGAGCTTGGCATTGAGGGCGCCGAAGAGACAGCCGTTACGTTTGTCGAGAACGCCCTCCTCAAGGCCCGTCATGCGGCTCGGGAGTCTGGGCTGGCGGCGATTGCGGACGATTCGGGGCTGGTGGTTCGGGCCTTGGGGGGTGCTCCGGGGGTTTGGTCGGCGCGCTACGCCGGGGAGCCGAAGAGCGACGCGGCGAACAACGCCAAACTGATTGCGGCGCTGCGTGGGGCCTCGGACCGTTCGGCGCACTTCCATTGCACGTTGGTCCTCCTGCATTCGGCAGAAGACCCGGACCCGGTGATCGTCTCGCGCGCCTGGCACGGGGTGGTGGTGGACCAGCCGCGAGGGAGCAACGGCTTCGGCTACGACCCGCATTTTCTGCTCGAGTCGCGTGGATGCACCGCTGCCGAGCTTGACGCGGCGACCAAGAACGCGCTCAGCCACCGGGGCCAGGCCTGCCGGGCGCTGGCAGAGCTCCTCGCCGAAAGAGGCGAGCCGTGATTGGGGCCCAAGCGCAACCGGCCGAGGCACTTGGGCTGTACGTCCACTTCCCTTGGTGCGTGCGCAAATGCCCGTATTGCGACTTCAACTCACACCCGTTGCGCGGCGCCCTGCAGGAACGGGAGTACTTGGGCGTGCTGCTCGACGACCTAGCACAAGAGGCCGAACGGCACGGCAACGGGTCCATCGCCAGCGTCTTCTTGGGTGGTGGCACGCCGAGCCTGTTCTCGCCGGAAGCCATGCAGACGTTGCTGTCCTCACCCGCCGTGCGCGACGCAACGGAAGTGACGATGGAGGCGAACCCCGGGGCCGTGGAACATCAGAGCTTTCGTGCCTACCGGGAAGGCGGCGTCAATCGCATCTCGCTCGGAGCACAGTCGTTCGATCCGGCCCAGCTTCAGACACTTGGCCGCATCCACTCCCCCGAAGACACGGACGCTGCGCTCGCCGAGGTGCGCGGTGCGGGGTTCACGAGCTTCAACATCGACCTGATGCAAGGCTTGCCTGGACAGACGGAGGCGGATGCCTTGGCCGATCTCGAGCGAGCGATCCGCCACGAGCCGCCGCACATCTCCTGGTATCAGCTCACCATCGAGCCGAAGACCGAGTTCGCACGGCGGCCGCCGGCGGGGCTGCCGGACAGCGACGCGGCCGCGGACATGGAGGCGGCGGGTGTCGCGCTGCTCGAACGCCACGGCTACCGGCGCTACGAGGTTTCCGCCTTCGCCCGCCCCGGCCACGAATGCCGCCACAACGTCAACTATTGGCGCTTTGGCGACTATCTCGGCATCGGTGCCGGCGCCCACGGCAAGCACACGTCGTTCGGCGGTGCCGGCAAGGCGGCCGTGTTTCGCACCGCCAAGCCGTCGCAGCCAAGGCTGTATCTGGCGGACCATTCCGCCGCCACCACCCCGGTCAACGGCGAGGAACTCGCGTTCGAGTTCATGCTCAACGCCCTGCGCCTAACCGAAGGCGTGGAGTGGGACCTATTCACGGCCCGCACGGGGCTGTCGAGAACCGCCATCGAACCGACCGTCTCCGAACTGATCGCTTGGGGCCTCATGCGTGACGACCGAATCGCCTTGACCGCCGAAGGCCGTGCGCAACTCGACGCGGTGGTGTCCCGCTTCCTCAGTTCGTAGGGCACGGGCCCGTTTGGAGGGAAGGCATTCTGCCTTCCCTAAGCGCCGCAAGGCGCTTTCTTCTTTCGCATAGGAACGCGTTTCGTAGGGGACGGGCTTGTGCCGTCCCGTCGGTGCGTTCTGCTGACTGCTAATCTTGGCCAATCGTTGGCTCGTTGGGTGGCGTTGCGATGTCTGAACTGGTCTCGCTCAACCCTCTTGCAGGGACGCCGTTCGGCTCCGCACTGGAGCTGTGCCTCGTTCTCATCGTCTTCTGTGGGGTGGCGTCGATCGTCCTGCGGGAGAACGTGTGGCTGGATCGGTCGTGGTCGCTTTGTCCGCCCATTTTTTGTCTGCTGGTCGCGGTGCGCGATGGCTTCGACTCGCCGCGCATCGGCTTGATGACGCTGCTGGTGCTGCTTTGGGCAGCTCGGCTCACCTTCAACTTCGCCCGCAAAGGCGGCTATCGCAGGGGGGGCGGGGATTACCGTTGGATGGCGGTGGAAGAGCGCCTCGGAAGGCTTCGTTTCCAGATTGCCAACGTCCTACTCATCGTGCCCAGCCAGTTGCTGCTGGTTTGGCTGTTCACTTCGCCGATCCACCAAGCGTGGCTCTCCCCGGAGGCGCCGCTCGGCTGGCTCGATGCGGTTGCCGCGCTGGTCTTCCTCGCGTTTCTGGCCGGACAGACGGTGGGCGATCAGCAGATGTGGACCTT
>JAPPDJ010000113.1 GCA_028824555.1 Gammaproteobacteria bacterium
CCAGCCAAGCGCCATTGTAGGGACTCACTCGCCAAAGTCCGACAGGCTGCTAGCGGAACGAATCCGAGGCCGGCGCTACGAGGACTAGTGGGAACACCGGCTAGGCGCCCGCGCCGCAAGACTTCGCGCCGCCGCGAATTTGCCCCCCCTGGAAATGAGGGGCGTCTTCGCCTTTTCTCGTCTGGGGGCAAGGCCGCTTGCGCGGTCTTGGTATGATTCGCGCCCTTTTTTCGCGAGGGCTCTGGCGAGTTTCCTTTGGTGAGCGAGCAAACCGAACATCTGTCCGGCGGCGACATGCTGATTCGGGCGTTGCAGGATGCTGGGGTCGAGTACATCTTCGGCTATCCGGGCGGCGCGGCGCTGCACATCTACGACGCCATCTTCCGGCAGCAGCGGGTGGAGCACATTCTGGTGCGCCACGAGCAGGCGGCGACGCACATGGCGGATGGGTATGCCCGTGCGACCGGGAAGCCGGGGGTGGTGCTCGTCACCTCGGGGCCGGGCGCCACTAACGCTGTGACCGGCATCGCCACCGCGTACATGGACTCCATCCCGATGGTGGTGATATCCGGGCAGGTGGCGAACGAGTCCATTGGCACGGATGCGTTTCAGGAAACCGACATGGTCGGGGTCTCGCGGCCGGTCGTGAAGCACAGCTACCTCGTCAAGGAAGCATCCGAGATTCCACGCATCGTCGCCGAGGCGTTCTACATCGCCAGCACAGGTCGCCCAGGGCCGGTGGTGATCGACGTGCCGAAGGACACCACCGATCCGGCCCAACTGTTCCCATACGAGTTTCCGGATTCCGTGACGCTGCGTTCCTACAACCCGACAACGCGCGGCCACGGCGGCCAGATTCGCAAGGCCGCTCAAGCGCTGCTCGAAGCCAGGCGTCCCGTCATCTACACCGGCGGCGGTCTGGTGCAAGGCAACGCCGGCAGCACACTCACCAGCATTGCTGACATGCTTGGCTATCCGGTCACCAGCACGTTGATGGGGCTCGGCGCCTACCCTGGCTCGAAGCCGCATTTTCTCGGCATGTTGGGCATGCACGGCACCTATGAAGCCAACATGGCCATGCACCATGCCGATCTCATCTTGGCGGTGGGTGCGCGCTTTGACGACCGCGTGACCAACGACCCGGCGCAGTTCTCGCCAGATGCCAAGATCGTCCACATCGACATTGACCCCGCCAGCATCTCCAAGATCGTCCGAGCCGACATTCCCATCGTCGGGCCGGTGGACTCGGTGCTGCCGGAACTCAAGCGCATCGTCAACGCGGAGATGGCGCGGGACCCTTCGCGGCCGGACCGCGCCGCACTTGCCGAATGGTGGGAGCGCATCGAGCGCTGGCGGGTGGAGCACGGTCTCGACCACGACCAGCGCCATCGCAACGGCGCCGGAGGTTCGCTGTTGCCGCAGCAGGTGGTGCAGGCGGTGTATCGGGCGACGGGCGGCGACGCCTATGTCTCAAGTGACGTTGGGCAGCATCAGATGTTTGCCGCGCAGTACTATCACTTCGATCAGCCCCGGCGGTGGATCAACAGCGGTGGCCTCGGCACGATGGGCTTTGGCTTGCCGGCGGCGATGGGCGTGCAGTTTGCCCATCCCGACGCGGTGGTCGCCTGCATCACCGGCGAAGGCAGCTTCATGATGAACATGCAGGAGCTATCCACCTGCATGCAGTATGCACTGCCCATCAAGATCATAAATCTCAACAACAAGGCCCTCGGCATGGTGAAGCAGTGGCAGGACATGCAATACGGCGGTCGCCACTCGCACAGCACCTATCGCGATGCCTTGCCGGACTTCGTCCACCTTGCCCAGTCGTTTGGCCACGTTGGCTATCGGGTTCAAGATCTCGACGAACTCGACGCGGTGATGGCGGATGTCTTTGGCGACAAGCACAAGGGCGATCTCGTGTTCGTGGATGCTCACATCGATCCGGACGAGCATGTCTATCCCATGGCAATCAAGGGCGGCGCCATGAAGGACATGATCCTGGATCGCGCCGTCTGACCGCACCAGACAAACCGTAGTTTGGATACCCCACGATGCGACGCCTGATCGCAGTGCTGATCGAGAACGAGGCCGGTGCGCTGTCGCGGGTGGTGGGGCTCTTTGCCCAGCGCAACTACAACATCGAGTCGCTCAGCGTCGCGCCTACGGAGGATCCAACGCTGTCGCGCCTGACGCTCTGCACCAGCGGCGACGACAGCAAGATCGAGCAGATCACCAAGCATCTGAACCGCCTCATCGAGGTGGTGCGGGTAGTGGATCTCACCGACGGCGAGCATGTCGAACGCGAGATGATGCTGCTCAAGGTGCGCGCCGAGGGCGTGATGCGGGCGGAGGTGAAACGCACCTGCGACATCTTTCGAGGGCAGATTGTGGATGTCGCGGAGAACCTCTACACGGTGCTGCTCACGGGCACATCAGGCAA
Source organism: Gammaproteobacteria bacterium (assembly GCA_028824555.1). Lineage (GTDB taxonomy): Bacteria > Pseudomonadota > Gammaproteobacteria > Pseudomonadales > Azotimanducaceae > VXYL01. The sequence continues at coordinate 2,444 of JAPPDJ010000113.1, forward strand.
GCTCGACAACTTCATTCGCGCGCTGCCGAAAACGGCCATCGTCGAAGTGGTGCGGTCGGGAGTTTCCGGCATCGGCAGGAACGAGAAGATACTGGGGCTTTAGGGCACATCGGGCCAGCAAGAGACAAGCGGAGGGAAACGACCATGCAGGTGTACTACGACAAGGATGCCGACCTCTCGATCATCCAGAAGATGAAAGTGGTGGTGGTGGGCTACGGTTCGCAAGGCCACGCCCACGCCAACAATCTGCGCGACTCCGGCGTCGCCAACATCAAGATTGGCCTGCGCGAGGGGTCGGGCTCATGGCCCAAGGCGGAGAACGCCGGCTTCACCGTGCAGCCGGTGGTGGAAGCGGTGAAGGATGCGGACCTTGTGATGATCCTGACGCCGGACGAGCATCAGCAGCAGATCTACAACGAAGAGATCGAACCCAACATCAAGGCGGACGCCGCCATCGCCTTCGCCCACGGCTTCAACATCCATTTTGAGTTGATTGAGCCGCGCTCCGACCTCGACGTCATCATGATCGCGCCCAAGGGGCCGGGCCATACGGTGCGCTCCACCTATGTCGAAGGCGGCGGCGTGCCGAGTCTCATCGCCATTGGCCAGAACGCCAGCGGCAACGCCAAGGAAATCGCCCTCTCGTATGCCTCTGCCAACGGCGGCGGCCGCGCCGGCATCATCGAGACGAGCTTTCGCGAGGAGACGGAGACGGACCTCTTCGGCGAACAGGCCGTGCTGTGCGGCGGCGCCGCGGCGCTTGTCACCGCGGGCTTCGAGACCCTGGTGGAAGCCGGCTACGCCCCGGAGATGGCCTATTTCGAGTGCCTGCACGAACTCAAGCTGATCGTCGACTTCTTCTACGAAGGCGGCGTCTCGAACATGTGGTACACCGTCTCCAACACCGCCGAGTACGGCGGCCTCACCCGCGGCCCCCGCATCGTCACCGACGAAACCAAGGCCGAGATGAAGCGCATGCTCGCCGAAATCCAGTCCGGCGCCTTCGCCCGAGAGTTCGTCACCGAAAACCGCGCCGGCGCCCCCACCATCAAGGCCATGCGCCGCATGAGCAGCAGCCACCAAATCGAGGATGTCGGCAGCCGCCTGCGCGCCATGATGCCCTGGATCGCCGAGAACCAACTGGTGGACAAGACGAAGAACTGACGAGGCAGTCCCCGTAGGGGCGGGGCTTGTCCCCGCCCGTCTTGAATGCGCCGAGGAATTTCGTCGAAGCGCAGCAGTTCGCGCAAGCGAACTGCCAACGCGCCCGTCAGGGCG